>DAOSXX010000005.1:0-77555 GCA_035380685.1 Methanothrix sp.
CGGCGGGATGTATGTGCCAAAACCGAATTTCGAGTAATTATATATTATTTAGTTTTGGGCAAAGGAACTAAATCGAATTATAATCATGTATAGGTAGTTGGTCTGAAATCATGGAGATTAATAAGGATTATGTAACTGAAGTTTCAACCGCGATGTTGGAAGGTAAAGCAGCGTTCATGGTTGGAGCAGGTATCAGTTTAAATAGAAACTCATGGCTGCCTGATTGGGAAGGATTAATTTATGAACTCTTAAAATCCGTTGCTGGAAATGATAGAAATTTTGAACTAAAATATATTCATGATGATTATATGCAATTACTATTCAACGAGGTTTTTCTACATTTAATGTCAGAGACATTAGGATCTGGCAACGTTGAAAGTGCGATTAAAAAATGTATGGATGTTACCGAATATAATCTAGTACATAAATTTTTAGCTTGGTCGATGTTGAATTTTCACTGTTTAGTGCTTACTACCAACTACGATGAGCTTATTGAACGTGCTGGCAATCTGAAAATAAAGCCTGTTAAGCTTCATGGAACTTTGAGCAAGCCTGAAAGTATGCGTTTCACTGTTAACCAAATTTTTTCACCTTTAGCGCCAGAAATTATCAATAGTACTGCAAAAAAACTAAATGGACGCACTTTAGTCGTTATGGGATATCGTGGTGCAGATGAATTTGATGTTATACCGTTCTTATTTGATCAATCAAACTTAACTAAGTTTAATTGGAAGTTCATTTGGATTACGCACGGGGATCCCGAGAAAGATCTAGATTCTCTTACGAGGAAACGGCTAGACGAGAGGGGAGAGCCCTATTTTAAAGCTAATGCAGATGATTTTTTAAAAGCAGTCTACGACTCAACAAAAGAACTCGTAGGAAACGACAACGAACTGGACCAATGGGATAAATGGGAACTCGGCCATTCAGGAAAAACTAAGGGGTGGTGGAAACAAGCCCTTGCATCTTGGGAAGAGTGCATCAAAGAGGCGCAAAAAAGCGATGTGGATCTCCTATGGGCCAAAATATTGGACTATCTACGCATATACGAGCTAAATTATAATGGAATAATACGAAGGCCAGCTGAAGAGGCTTACGAATGTTTCCTAAAAACCAAGCCGAATACTATTCAAAAAATTGAATCTAAGCTGCAGTTAGCATACATACGGCGTATCACTAGAATCGATGAATCCGAACATTACAAGACGAATTTAATAACCTCATTTCAAAATATAATAAAAATTATTGAAAATGAAATAAGCGCATTGGAAAAAAACGATGACAATTATTTCAGGTTACAAAAACTTCAGGCAAAAGCTCACCACGAACTAGGCGTAGCTTTGCAGAACCAGTGTCTGTATTCACAAGCAAACCTTAATTTCAATAAGGCTATAAAAATTCGCCGATTGACAGATGATCCAGAAGTGGCATATTCGATTTTCCTGCAATTTATGAACTCTGTACGTGCGTATCGGGCCAAACAAATCATGGATATTAAGGAGTTCTGTCCAGGATGGAAGAAATCTTTGCTATGCGAATTAAGGACAAGCGCCCAACTGTTTAGAGAAGCTTCTGAGCCACATCACTTTAGCACAACCTTGCATAATCTCGCATATGTCCATCAAGTTCTCGCAGAGGAACATGAGAAAACTGAACGATTTGACATTGCTAACAGGGAATACCTGCACGCCTGTAAAATGTATGAGAATGCAAAAGTCATTAGGGAACGACTTCGGGACCCAAGACGGATTGCTCAGAGTAACGTGCGAATCGCCGAATGCAAACTTGGTTTAGCTAGATGTGCATTAATAAATGCCTGTGAATTTGTTGAAGAAGCCACTAAGCTGGCTAATGAAGTCGACGAACATTATCGAAAAATACCCCAAGAGGAATTTAGGGGGGAAGACCTACAAAATATTCGTAATTGGATAATTAGATTAAAAAATAAAGCTTGCATAGATTAATTTTTCTCGGAGACTATGCATGACAATATATTCGATTATGCCGCATTCTCAGACGAAACCAAAATTTCAACACAACCTGGTAGTGACAAGAACCGTGTCCAGCAGCTCTGTTATGGGGTGTGCCTCCGCTATTTTGCTTCATCTTCTACATCTCTGCCTTAATCCCCACCTTCGGCGCCGCAGGCCCGCCCGGCCAGAAAGCTGCCGCTACTCGCCAGGACCACCGACGATTCGCCCACCGGTTGGGACCCGCCACAGCCCCTTGAAAAGGCAGATCTTGTCGGCGGGCGACCTGCCGGAAGCCGTGCTGCTGGCAGAATCCACTGCCCGGTCGGCGCTGGCCTCGGCGCCGGCCAGGATTGGCCGCACGGGGTCCGCCATAGCAAGAAGGCGAGCGAGAAGCTGGCCGCCGATCCCCGCCACTGAAAACGTCGTTCGAAAAGCGGGCGTGCAGGATCGGGGTCGGGTCGCAGGCGTTCACCGAGGTGTCGGCCTCCCGCCCAACTATTTTTCAGCAGGTTTTATTAATCTCTTTTAATACCCTCGCGGCGCCGAAGGCCCTGCAGGCCGAGAATCCGCAGCTCATCGGCCAGGACCACGAGGTATCCGCCCGCCCGGTCGGCGCTGGCCTCGGTGCTTGCCGGGATCGGGCCGCCTGGGGCCCGCCAGGCCACGAGCCGAGCGGGGAGCTGGCCGCCGATTCCGCGCCCCCGGAAACGCCGCCCGAAAAACGGGCGTGCAGGATCGGGGTCGGGTCCCCCTACCTCCTGGATACCCATGATGCCGATGAGGGTCCCCGAAATCGTCCTCCATCGCTCCATTTGATGGCGTTGTCTCCTTCTTCGCCCCACCTCGCGGCATCTCGTGCTCATGTCACCGATCTGGGGGGTAACGGCGGTGTCTGAGACGTCCCGGGTTCGGGGGATATAAGAAACAACCAAGTACACTATTAATTATGATTATCAAGTCATGATATTTCATTTCTCTCTTTAATATACAGGATCCCTAGATAAATCAGATTTCCGTACTCGAAATCTACAATTATATTTCTTTATGACTGATTTAGTTAATTCATAAATCCAATCTGGGGCTGTGGGGCAAACGTAAACACACTCTATTAATTTATCAATATTTATCTTTACATACAAACCTGTATCACGATCTTTTTCTGGGGGTGATCCCTGAATAATAGCTCTAAGCTCTTTTTCATATTCGAAACTCTTTCTTTTATATAAATAAGGATCGAATGTATGGTCTTCTGGAATCCGTTCTGTATCATAATCAATATAGAATACTACTCCAATAAATATGTCCGCCGGGGATTCATTAAAACATTCTTTTAGATTTTTGTATGTAGTTTGAATAGCTATACCTTCTTTATCGTTAGCATACAAGTTCCACATCGCAGCAGACTCGTATAAATTTAAATGCCAACTATTTATAAAAGTAAACTCTTTTATATCCTTCGGAAACGCATCTGATAGCTTCTCATAGCCTTTACCTTTCACCTCATGCCGATTTTTTATATTGAAATATGAAACGCTTCCTTCGTGTTTGTCTCTCAATTTGTCAGACCTTACAAAAAATAACTCTTGTCTATCTAAAATAGAGACAAACTCTGTAAAATTCATGTATCTCCATATTTTTGCTTTCTCCTCATGAGGTGGGTTAAATTCTGGATTTTCTTTGTACATAATTTCACCTTAGGCACACACCTTTCAATCTGTGGTCATTCAACATTAAGCATTAATATCAGTGCAGGGAATATTTATCTTCGCTTTGAGAGTTTACCAAAATTTTCCGATCTTGCGTTTCACATCCCCATCACCCGCTCCGCCGCCTCCCGGAGGTCGTGGACGACATCCGGCCCCGACTCCATCCGGTCCCGGTCGAGGTAGAGGGCCGAGAGCCCCGCCTCCTTTGGGACCTCGTAGTCGAAGTAGCGGTGGTCGCCTATGTGCATCACCTCTTCGGGTTCAGCATTGAGGTAGCGGCAGAGGTCGAAGAAGGTCTCGGGGAAGTCCTTCACCTTCCTGAACTTGGAGGTGACCGATAAGATCTCGCGGAAGTGGTGCTTGAGGCTTCCAAGCTCGAACTCCACGAACTCTGTGGCGCCGTTGGAGGCGACGACCAGGTCGAACTTCTTCGAGAGAAGGGCCAGAACCTCCTCGGTCTCGGGGTAGAGCTCCACCTCGCCCCGATAACGCTCCAATAGGTCGATCCTCTCCACGTCCAGGTCGAAGCGCTCGATCCAGTGGGTGAGGTCGTACCAGCGCAGATCCCGCGTCCCCACGGACATGAACTCGTCGTAGACGAGCTTCTTCGCATCTTCGAGGTCGATTTTGTGCCGCTCGGCGTAGAGAGTGGGGACCCCCTCCAGCCAGACCTTCTCCACGTAGTTGGAGGTGACGAGGGTCCCGTCCATGTCGAAGGATATGATCTTGATCATCTTGAGCCACCAGTGCCAGTCTTCTGAGATATTGGACCGAGGGGCTTGTTAAGCTTTTGCCGCCCTTGTCGCCTTTGCCGCCTCTCCGCCAATCTATTTAACTGATGCAACCCTTTTTGATCCCCGGATTTCTGATGGTCGAAAACCTCATCCCCGCCCTGGTGCTCACATTCTTAGCGGGCCTCGCCACGGGGTTTGGAAGCCTCATCTCCTACTTCGTCCCAAAGCCCGACATGAGATACCTCTCCGTCAGCCTCGGCTTCGCCACGGGGGTGATGATCTTCGTCGCCTTCGTCGACCTCTTCTGCAGCTCGAAGGAGGCGATAGGCCTCGCCCACGCCGACGTCTTCTTCCTCATCGGGATGCTCACCGTCTACTTCCTGGACAAGATCGTCCCCCACTCTCACATGAACGGCCAGGCAGACCCCCACTGCGACCGGCTCTACCGGGGCGGGATCATGATGACTCTCGGGATCGCAATCCACAACCTGCCGGAGGGCCTCGCCGTCGCCCTGGTCTCATTAGCCGACCTGAGGCTCGGGATTCCCATCGCCATCGCCATCGCGATTCACAACATCCCCGAGGGGGTCGCATGCTCCGTCCCCCTCTACTGCGCCACCGGCGACCGGCGGAAGTCGTGCCTCTACTCCTTCCTCGCCGGGATGGCCGAGCCCCTTGGCGCCGTCATCGCGATCCTGGTCCTGCTGCCCTTCCTCACCGACTTCGTCCTCGCGGCCTCCATCGCCTTCGTCTCGGGGATCATGGTCTTCATCTGCTTTGACGAGCTGATCCCCATCGCCAACGACTACGGCGACGAGCACCTGACCAACATCGGCCTCATCGCCGGGATGTTCGTGATGATGATAGCCCTTGCGGCCTTCAAGTGACCTACTTCGGCCGCTGGCGAAATGCGGTGTGGAATGGTGGTGTGGTTGGGGGCCGGGGGTCAGGGTCGTTCGGTCGCCGCCGATCCTGGGAGTGGTGAGGGAGAGGTTGAAGGGCATGGACCTCGGAAACGGCGAATCTGACCGTTTGATGAAAACTCTCTCGCCTTGCTGCGGCCTCTGGCAGGACCTGCTCGGGTGAGATGGAAACTATCTCCCGCCCTTCTGCTCGACGAACGTTGTCATAATCAACTATTTGTAAATAACAACTAATAACACGTGACAACCTTTATTAATCAGAAATCCCACTGACGACGAACAGACGACGATGACATATCTAGAGACGTTTGGAGATACGCCGGCTTTTCGTCCCGGGACGGTTTTTGCGCCCTTCGAGACGATCGGAGAGGACGGGGTGATCCGTTGATCCCGGACTGGATGAAGGAGACGGAAGGCGGCGTTTTTGAGGCGCCACCGACCGCCGAAGCCGGAAGCCGAAAGAAGAAAAGGGCCAAGGCGAGCTTCGTCAAAAAGACGATCGACGGCGTCTTCTCCTTCTTCCAGGAGGCGATGGTCACCGAGACCTTCACCAGAAGAGACGGCCTCCTCCAGAGCCTCGACCCCCGGGTGAAGCTGATATCGATCCTGGCCGTCGTCTTCGCCGTCAGCGTGACAAAAGACGTTCGGCTCTTAGCCCTCGTCTACCTTCTCACCCTCATCTTCGCCCACCTGAGCAAGATCGGTGTGGGCTTTTTCATAAAGCGGGTCTGGCTCTTCGTCCCCTTCTTTGCAGGGGTGATCGTCATCCCCGTCATCTTCAACATCTTCCTCCCCGGCGACCCCCTCTTTCACATCGCAGACCTTCCGCAGGGAGCCCACCTGGGGCCCTGGGCCTTGCCCGACTCGATCTACATCACAAAACAGGGGGTAGCAGCCGCCGTCACCTTTACTCTCAGGGTGGCGACAGCCGTCTCGGCCGTCGTCCTCCTCTTCCTCTCAACGCCCCAGCAGCTCCTCTTCAAGTCCTTGCGGTCCCTCAAAGTCCCAAAAGTGTACGTCCTCACCATGGCCATGGCCTACCGCTACATATTCCTCTTCATGGAGATGATAAGAGATCTGCACATAGCCAAGAAGAGCAGGACGATAAAGAGCATGAGCCTTCGAGACGAGCAGAGGTGGGTTGGGGGCAGGATAGGCTACATGCTGATCAAGTCTCTGGACATGAGCGAGAAGGTCCACATGGCCATGGTCTCAAGAGGCTTTTCCGGCGACGTCCGGATCATGCACGACTACCACATAAGAGGACGAGACTACGTCGCCGCCGGGTCTGCCATGGCGTTGAGCCTGACCCTGATACTCGTCTCCCTCAACGTCGTCCAATTATGATGTTTCAGCTCATGAGGTTTCGACGATGCCGATCATATTCGATCTCAAAGACGTTTCATACTCATACCTGGGAAAGTTTGAGGCCCTGAAGGATATCAACCTCCAGATATCTCAGGGCGAGCAGGTCTCCTTCATAGGCACCAACGGCTCGGGTAAGTCCACCCTCCTCTCCATCATAGACGCCCTTCTATTCCCCACCTCCGGCGAGTTTTATGCCTTCGGAAAACCGGTCGAGGAGGCGGTCTTCGACTCCCTCACAGAGAGCGAGTTTCGAACCTTCTTCAGGAAAAAGGTAGCCTTCGTCTTCCAGAACTCAGACGTCCAGCTCTTCAGCTCGACTGTCTTCGACGAGATCGCCTTCGGCCCCCTCCAGCTGGGGATGACCCAGGACGAGGTGAAAGAGAGGGTCGAGGATGTCATGGGCCTCGTCGAGATCTCAAAGCTCCGGGACCGGGCCCCTCACACCCTCAGCGGCGGCGAGAAGAAGAAGGTCTGCATAGCCTCGGCCCTGGCCACAAACCCCGAGGTCCTCCTCCTGGACGAGCCGACGGCGGGCCTCGACCCGAGAACTCAGCTCTGGCTGATCGAGCTATTTCAGGAGCTGGGCAAGGCGGGAAAGACTATCGTCGTGGCGACCCACGACCTCGACACCGTCGAGCACATCAGTAAGAGGGCCGTGGTGATGGGCGAGGACCACACCATCAAGGCCGACAGGAACTCTTGTGACGTAATCGGCGACCTGGACCTCCTTCTTTCCGCAAACCTGATACACAAGCACATGCACCTCCACGGCTCCGTATACCACGAGCACTATCATCCTCAGTACCAGGGCCACAGGAGGGCGAAGGGGTGAGACGAGGGGACGAGGGATCATTGGGCCCTTTCACCCTTTTGTTCCTTGCTGCCTCAGTCGAAAGTGAAAGCCGGAAAGCTTCTCCTTTACAACCTTTGATCTGCTGATCCTGGATTGAAACGACAAGGTTTGATCGTTGTTTTTAATTTATTGTAATACAGACCGCAATAGACTGATTTAGTAATATTATAAAATATAGTCATCCCGTTTTGTGTTGAATTCGATAGATTTTTATACCCCATATCGTCACTTACGATCTGGTGATGTTATGCATATTCCAGATGGCTATCTCGGGCCATACACCTATACCGCCATGTGGATCATCATGATCCCTATATGGCTCTACGCTGGGCGGAGGCTCAGCCAGGAGCTTCGGACAAGGCAGGTCCCTCTCCTGGCGCTGGGCGCAGCCTTCTCCTTCGTCATAATGATGTTCAACCTGCCGATCCCCGGCGGCAGCACCGGCCACGCCGTCGGCGGGGCGATCGTGGGGATCGTCCTCGGCCCCTGGGCCGGGGTGATCGCCATATCCGTCGCCCTGATCCTCCAGGCCCTGATCTTCGGGGACGGCGGGATCACAGCCATCGCCGCCAACTGCTTCAACATGGCAGTGGTGATGCCCTTTGTGGCCTATTACACCTATAAGATCATAAGCGGAAGCTCCGAGATCACCTCGTCCAAGAGGGTCATCGCCTCGGCGGTCGCAGGCTACATCTCCCTGACCTTGGCTGCTGGCCTCACCGGAGTCATGTTCGGGATTCAGCCGCTCCTCCACACCGACGCCAGCGGGATGCCCCTCTACATGCCCTACGGCCTCAACATCGCCGTTCCTGCAATGCTGGCCGAACACCTGTTCTTCTTCAGCTTCGTGGAGGCGATAGTGACGGCCCTGATATTCGCCTACATCCAGAAGACCGATCCGACCCTCCTGATGTACGACCGTCCGACCTCGAAGAGACTGGCAGGAGCCGCTGCCTGAGGTGACGATCCATGGAAAAGTCGATAAGAAACATGGTCATAGGCCTGTTGATCCTCATGGTCCTCGTCCCCCTGGGGCTCATAGCCACCGGAGAGACCTTCGGCGAGTGGGGAAACGAGGAGATCGAAGAGAAGCTCGGTTACGTCCCCTCGGGGCTTGAGCGCCTCTCATCCTTCTGGCAGAAGGCGCCGTTTCCCGACTACGCCTTCGAGGGAGACGAGTCCGGCCAGGGTGCCGTCATCGCCTACATACTCTCTGCCGTGATAGGCGTAGTCATAGGCGGAGGGCTCCTCTACATCTTCGGAAAGAGGATCGCAAAGAACTGATCTGATCGAGAATGGTTCGCTTTCGCGGGAACGGAGCCTCTCCATCGACTCGTGATGGTGTGGCACCGTTCCCCCATATCCCTTTTACTTTCCCTCTTCCATTTCCTCTACCGCCTTCTCCACGGCCCGGGACCCCTTCTTCCGGAGCTCTCCGGAGAGCTTTGCGTAGTACTTCATGGTGTCGGGGGTGACGGAGGGGCCGACGTCCTCGAGAGCCGCGAGAAAGTGTCTCTGGAGAACCTGGGTCGCCTCCATATTCTCCCGGAGGGCGAGCCGGCCCGCCTTCCTGCAGATGGAGGCGATGTCGGCTCCGGTGTACTGGTCGGTTTTCTTAACTAAGTCGTCTATGTCGAAGTCATCGGCGATGGGCATCTTGCCGGTGTGGACCTCGAAGATCTTCTTTCTGGACTCGGCGTCCGGGACCGGGACCATGATCAGCTCGTCGAACCTGCCGGGCCTGACCAGGGCCGGGTCGATGATGTCGGGCCGGTTTGTGGCGGCGATCACAACTACGCCCCGGAGCTCCTCCATCCCGTCTATCTCGGAGAGGAGCTGGTTTACGATCCTCTCGGTGACGTGGGGCTCGCCCGTCCCCCCGCCCCGGACCGGGGCGAGGGAGTCGAGTTCGTCTAGGAATACGATGGCCGGGGCCACCTGTCTCGCCTTCCTGAAGATCTCGGCGATGTGCCGCTCGCTCTCGCCGTACCATTTCGAGAGGATCTCGCTCCCCTTCGTTGTGAGGAAGTTGGCGTTGGACTCGTTGGCGACGGCCTTGGCGAGGAGCGTCTTTCCCGTCCCAGGCGGGCCGTAGAGGAGGACGCCCTTGGGAGCCTCGATCCCGAGCCTCCTGAAGTTCTCGCCGTAGACGAGAGGCCACTCCACCGCCTCGACGAGAAGCTGCTTTACATCCTCAAGCCCCCCCACGTCGGCCCAGGTGACGTTAGGAACCTCGATCAGGATCTCCCGGAGGGCGCTCGGGGAGACCTCGTGCATCGCCGACTCCAGGTCTTCTCTCGTCACTACCAGCTCCTCCAGGACCTCCCGGGGTATCGTCGGCTCGTCAAGGTCGATCTTTGGAAGGACCCGCCGGAGGGCGTTCATCGCCGCCTCTCGGGTGAAGGCGGCGATGTCTGCTCCGACAAAGCCGTAGGTCAGCTGGGAGAACTCCTCCAGGTCCACGTCGGGGCCGAGGGGCATACCCCGGGTGTGGATCTGGAGGATCTCGCGCCTCCCATCGAAGTCGGGGACCCCGAGCTCGATCTCCCGGTCGAACCTGCCGGGCCTTCGCAGGGCCGGGTCGACGGCGTCGGGCCGGTTCGTCGCCCCGATAACGATGACGTTCGCCCTCTCCTTGAGGCCGTCCATCATGGAGAGGAGCTGGGCCACCATCCTCCGCTCCATCTCTCCGGCCACCTCTTCCCTCTTGGGGGCGATGGAGTCGAGCTCGTCGAGGAATATTATGGCGGGGGCGTTCTTCTCCGAGTCCTCGAAGACCTCCCGGATCCTCTTCTCGGACTCGCCGTAGTACTTGGATACGATCTCGGGGCCGTTTATCGAGGCGAAGTGAGCGCTGGACTCGTTGGCGACGGCCTTTGCGAGCATCGTCTTTCCCGTCCCCGGCGGGCCGTGGAGGAGGACGCCCCGGGGCGGGTCGATCCCCAGCCTCTCGAAGATCTCCGGGTGTTTGAGAGGAAGCTCGATCATCTCCCGGACCTTCTGAATGGCGTGCTTCATCCCGCCCAGGTCCTCGTAGACGACGTCCGCAGCCTGTCGGGCGTCGACGGCCCGGCTGATCAGCTCGATCTCCGTCTCCTCCATTATCCTGACGGTTCCCGAGGGGGCGGTGGATACGACCCTCATCTTCACCTCGCCGAGGCCGAAGGCCGAGCCCTTATCGGACCGTTTGAAGATCTCGTCGAACATGGTGTCTTTCCCGGTGGCAAGATCGCCTGGAGGCCGCCGCAGGGTGGTGGTGGAGATGACGTCCCCCTTGGAGACGGGCCGTCCCAAAAAGACCTTCCGGAGGGCGTCGCTTGGGATCGAGATCTGGATCCCCCGGCCGATGGGAGCGAGGGATACCCTCTCGGCGGGCTTCCATTCGGCCTTCGAGATCTCGACGAACTGGCCGATGCCAGCCCCCACGTTCGACCTGATGAGGCCGTCCATCCTGACGACGTCCATATCCTCGTCGGTGGCATAGGCCTTCACCGC
Source organism: Methanothrix sp. (assembly GCA_035380685.1). GTDB lineage: Archaea > Halobacteriota > Methanosarcinia > Methanotrichales > Methanotrichaceae > Methanocrinis. Next base: position 11,053 of record DAOSXX010000005.1, read on the forward strand.
GAGAGCGCTGGTGGACTTCGCCCCCTTAATCTCCACCAGGTCGTAATCGCTCAAGCCCAGCTCGGCCATCTGCCGCCCGCTTATTCGAACGATCCCCTTTCCCACGTCCCTCTGGTCAGCCTCTATGATCTTGAGCCGGATGGATTCGGAGTTGGTCATCTCTAAAACACCCTCTCTGCCTCTATTTATGTGCGAGTTTGTAATTAAGTATTCTCCTCAGTCTTACGCTCCTTCGCATCTAGAAGGAGAATAGATCATGGGGCAGGCAATTGAAGATAGCAAACCTTTGGTCGATTAGATGAAATCAGATAGATGCAGTACATATTACCGGTTTTAGAGATCTGCTTCAATCGCCTGCAATAAAGTCGTCGAGGCATTAACAGGGAAAACTTTTAATAATAATTAATTTAAATGGGGGTTTCAGCATCGAAGAAAATTTAAACATCATCGATGAGGGTAAGGTGGGAGGACGATGGGTTCGTCAATTATACCTGAGTTGGATTATCAGCATCTTTTGGCTCATACATTTCCTGGCTTCTTCGTAGCTATTACCTTTTTTATGCTTCTGGACGTATGGAGTCCATCACATCTGACTACCAGCTTGACAACGCCAGAGGGGCTTGTGACCTTTGCTGGATTTCTATTAATAATGGGGACTATCATTGGGGTTGTCATCGATGGGATCCATCATCTATTGATAGAGGAAGAAATCTTGAAAAAATATTATAAAGTAAGAAATATATATCCTTACATCAAAGACCTTTATCCGTTAGGACTTGAGCCGAATAACGATGATCATCTGGTTAACAAACATGATATAATATTGTATTTCTATGGATCTTTGTGCAAAAAAAATAGTCCTGATAAGGGCTTGGAGATCGATGAGACGATGATGCGCAGGTATTACAGATATTCCGAATTTTATGCTAACACATTTATATCTCTGCTACTATTCAGCCTGATAATTCCATTTTACCTGCTCAAGGAGCTATCTTTGAAGTGGGACTTGTGTGTCCTCATAGGGTTGATATCCTTTTTGGTAGGAATCGTCTGTCTTCGTACCAGTCTTCTGGCATATATTCGCTATCTGAGATCCCAGATAGCAGTAGTATGTAGCTATATATGTAGCGATGATACAGAAGAAAAAGATAAAACTGGAAAACTAAAAAAATGTATAAATAATAATAATAAGACGGACAATTATTGGAGATTATCTGAAAAGCAGTGGGGTCGATTGCGAACATTCGGATTGATAACAATTATTAATTATATAATATTTTATTTTTTATTCGATATTATGATTGTTTCGCGAAACTTTAAAATATATTCGTCCCTAATTATTTACGGGATTCTCGTGCCTCTTGTTATTGTTATGATATGGAATTATGATAAAAATGGTGCTAAGCCTAATTCATCCTGTAAAGAATGGATCAACGTGCCAGCAGTGTTTCTCTCGACGATCTTTACAATTTTCTCAATAATATTAATATTATTTTTATTGAATCCTCCGTTGATCGATATATATCCTCGCTGCGTGAACCTCGACACTAATTCAATAAGCGAAATTATAATTATAAAGAACAATGGTATAAAGATAGACAATATCACATTGGACTGGAGAAATGACATGGGTGAACAGATGTGCGTAGAATCATACGATATTCTGGATTCAGGCCATTTTGATAAAGATCCAACTTTTGATGTCGGAGAAATAATAATTAAAAATATATTTTTCAATGAAACGCGGTGCCCCGGCAATTCGACAATCTATTTAACCACAAAGTCAGGAGGATACGAACACGTTTATTACGTACCCGTATATTATACTACTACTGCACCAAAAGATTATATTTCAAAAATATTTTCATTTTTTTGTTGCAGATAGTTTAGCAGACCAATTTTTTTGGAGGATTCAGTGCCACTACTCCAACGGCGTCGCCTTTCGAGACGGTTCTCTTTATGTCGCCGAGGTGAGCCGGATCCTCAGGTACGATGCGATCGAGTCCCGTCTGGAGAAACCGCCCGATCCCGTCGTCGTCAAGGACGACCTTCCAAAAGATCGAGGCCACGGCTGGAAGTTCATCGCCTTTGGCCCCGACGGAAAGCTCTACGTCCCCATCGGCGCGCCCTGCAACGTCTGCGATCCGGGAGATCCCTACGCTTCCATCACCAGAATGGACCCCGACGGCTCGAACTTCGAGATCTTCGCCCGGGGCGTCAGAAACACCGTCGGCTTCGACTGGCATCCACAGACCGGCGAGCTGTGGTTCACCGACAACGGCCGGGACTGGCTCGGAGACGACCTGCCCCCCGATGAGCTGAACCGCGCCCCGGTGGCGGGCCTCCACTTCGGCTTTCCTTACTGTCACGGCGGGTATATCCCCGACCCGAGCTTTGGTGCTGTGAGGGGTTGCGACGAGTTTGTGCCCCCGGAGATGAACCTCTCGCCCCACGTCGCCTCTCTCGGGATGAGGTTTTACTCAGGCTCGGCCTTCCCGCAGGAATACCAGGGCGCGATCTTCATCGCCGAGCACGGCTCCTGGAACCGGGCCGACCCCATAGGTTACCGGGTGACTCTGGTGAGGCTTGAGAACGGGACGGCCGCCAGCTACGAAGCCTTCGCCGAAGGGTGGCTCCAGGGACGGGAGGCGTGGGGAAGGCCCGTGGACGTTCTGGTGATGCCTGATGGCGCCCTCCTCGTCTCGGACGACAGGGCCGGGGCGATCTACAGGATCACCTACGAAGGATGATCGGCGAGGGACGGGACGGAGGGAACTTTCTCTCAAACTTTATTCACGTAGGCTTGCACCCCTTTTATCAAATATTCTTTTCTGAGATTTTCGAATTGGAGATTAACGGGTTCTCTTGGCTCGACCGGTCCCGCGTCCAAAAGTTACATATAATCCAGATATCATATTATCTTTTAACAAGAAGTATGGCGGCCAGGGATTTGCGAATAATACCTATGGATATCGATAATTGGGAATATTCGGTGGATTCCCGGATCGAGATCGCCTTCAGTATTTGAACATCGTCCGAATAAGACGAAGCTGAACCTGGGGATTGAGCGGCTATCTCGGTTTCGTCCAACCCCGCCATATCATTCAGAAATTATAAAATCATAGGAGTGGGATCATGTCCAAAAATAGCGGAGAAGATACGAAAAAAGTAGATTTCAAGCCGCGAGGGGACGTCTTTTCGTCCCCGGCGGACTGGAGGGACCAGTTCATCTACCACCTGATGGTGGACAGGTTCAACAACGGCGATGAGAAAGCTCCCGCCTACGAGCCGGGCCTCGCCCAGGACAGAGAGGACTCGGAGGGCGAAAAGTGGCAGGGCGGAAACCTCAAAGGCGTATCGAAGAAGCTGGACTACATCAGGGGTCTCGGCTGCACGGCGATCTGGCTCAGCCCCGTATTCAAGAACCGCGACGTAGAGAACACCTATCACGGCTACGGCATACAGAACTTCCTGGAGGTCGACCCGAGGTTTGGGTCCTCCAAAGACCTGAGAGACCTCGTCAAAAAAGCCCACAAAAACCGCATTTACGTGATCCTGGACATCGTCCTGAACCACACCGGAGACAACTGGGCCTATCCAGGCGGATGCCCCTACTATTACTGCAGCGGTCAGAGGTTTGATTTCGGGTTCTGGAGGGGGTCTGGCTCCTCGGAAGAGAAGGGCGGCGACGACGGTGCCGTCATGCCGCCGGAGTTTCAGAACCCCGAATGGTATCGAAGATGTGGCGAGATAAAGAACTGGGACGCCTTTCCCGAGGCGAGGGACGGCGATTTCTTCTCTCTCAAAGACATCGACACATCGAATAAAGAGGCGATGAGGTCGCTGATAGACATCTACAAGCACTGGATCGCCGAAACCGACATCGATGGGTACCGTCTTGATGCGGCAAAGCACCTGGAGGAGTCGAGCACCGCCATATTCTGCAACGCCATCAGGGAGTACGCCCAGTCCATCGGCAAGAAGAACTTCTTCCTCTTCGGCGAAATCGTGGGCGAGGACCGTTTCATCGATCAGTACATAGGCCGAAACGCCAGAATTCCTGGAACAAACGAGCGTTTCCCCTCCCTCGACGCGGCCCTCGACTTCCCTCTGTGGGGGGTGCTGGAATGGGTCGTCAAGGGCTTTTCGAACCCGGCGGCGCTGAGGGAGAGGTACGGGAGGTTTTCAGACATCTACGCCGACCACGGCGAGGCGGGCCGCAGGTTCGTCACCTTCCTCGACAACCACGACCAGATCGGCCGCTCGCCGAAGGGAAGGTTTCTCTTCGATAACCCCCACCGTGAGCAGGCGGTCCTCGCCCTCGGCTACCTTCTCACAAGCCAGGGGATCCCATGCATCTACTACGGGACCGAGCAGGGCTTCGACGGCGGCGGAGACCACGACAAGTACCTCCGGGAGTGCATGTTCGGGGGCAATTGGGGCGGCTTCAAGACGACCGGCCACCACTTCTTCAACCCGGAGCATCCCCTGTACAGGTCGATATCCGAGATAGCAGACATCAGGAAGAAGGAGCCCGCTCTCAGGTACGGAAGACAGTACTTCCGCGAGATCTCCGGCGACGGCCAGAACTTCGGCCACCCCATCGACGGGAAGTGCACCCTCGCCTACTCCAGGATCCTGGACGATGCCGAGGTCCTAGTCGCCATGAACCTCGACTCCGAACCGAGAGAGGACTTCGTGACCGTCGACCGAAACCTCGCCCCCGAAGGAAAGAAGATGAGAAACCTCCTCCGGCCAAAAGAGATGCTCAACGTCGTATCGTCGGGCGGCGCCGACGGGCGGGAGAGGCACGCAGTCCGGGTTCCCCTCGCAGGACACGAGATGGCTGTGATGAAGCTTGCGCCCTGATCTTTTTGGATCAGGGCCGCCTCAAAGCATCTCTGAGAGCCTGCTCCAGCTCCTCGCCCGGGACAAAGCCGTTCCACCGCTCCACCAATTTCCCGTCCCTCTCGAGGATAAGGGTGGGAACGGTGAAGACGACGTACTTTTCTGCCATCTCGAAATCTTTTTCGGCGTCGACCATCCTGATCTCGACCTGGCCGGCGAAGACCTCCGCCAGCTCCTCGAGAATCAGGGCCTCCTCTCGACAGAAGCCACAGGTCTTTGTCCGAAATTCCGTCAGAACGATTTTGGACGAGATCGCCTCTTCATTCTGGGATCTCAAAACGCACCCCGATCTTGAATATCCTCTTGGTGGGCAAAACGAGCTGGTCAAGGCCGGTCTTCTCTTTTATCTCCGAGAGGATCTCCTCGATCCTGGCATGGGACGCCGATATCGTAAACCACATGTTGTAATCGGTCTCGTTGGGGCGGAGGTAGTTATGGGAGATCTCCTGGTAGCCGTTCACAATCTCTGCCACCTCCACCATCCTTCCATCGGAGACGGGAAGAGCGACTAAGACCCCGGAGCAGCCGAGCTTTCTCATGTCCAGGATCGGGCCTATCCTTCGAATTATGCCCAAATCTCGGAGACGTTCTGCCCTTCTGACCACCTCTTCCTCGCCCACTCCGAGGATCTCGCCGAGGGCGAGAAAGGGCCTCTCGGTCAGGGGGAACTCCTTCTGGACCAGATCGAGGAGCCTTCGGTCCAGGTCGTCCAGGTCGGGCCTCTCCATTTCGACCTGCAGGTCTTCGATGGGCTCGGATTTCATGTATCACACCCCGCCATAGCTGCATAGCGGGTCGGATTCGAGATAGTCGCCGGTCTTCGCGTAGGCCCGGGCCCTGCACCCGCCGCAGACCTCGCGGTAGTCGCATCCTCCGCACCGGCCCAATAGCTCCCTCTTCCGCAGGTCGAGAAATACCGGCGAACTCTCCCAGATCTCCGGAAAGCTCTCCATTCTGACGTTTCCTGCCACCACCGGCAGGTAGCCGCAGGGGCAGACGTCTCCGGTCCGAGAGACGAAGACGAAGCTCGTCCCTGCAAGGCAGGCGCTCCCCATCATCCCCTTCCTCTCGGCCTCGGTGAGAACTTCCCTCACCACCCGGCCGTACTGGGGAGCGCAGGTGACCTTCACCTCGATCTGTCTATTTCTGCACTCTCCGGCCACCCAACGGAGGACCTCGTCCTGCTCTTCAGGCGTCACCAGCTCATCTTCACTTCCCCTGCCGGTGGGAACCAGGAAGAACAGGTGGAAGGCGACGGCCCCGAGCCTCTCGGCCAGGTCCATGGTGCCACAGACCTCGTCGAGGTTCTCTTTGGTGATGGTCATGTTGATCTGAAAGTCGACCTTGCCCCGGAGGTTCCCGATCCCCCGCATGGCGAGGTCGAAGGAGCCAGGGCCCCGGGTGGCTTCGTGGGTCTCGGGGCTGGGGCCGTCGAGGCTGATGCTGACCCGCATGATCCCCGCCCGTTTGATCCTCTCGACGATCTCAGGGGTTATGAGGGTCCCGTTGGATGCGAGGGAGACCCGAACCCCCCGATCGGCAGCGTATTTCGCCAGGTCGAAGATGTCGGGCCGGAGGAGCGGCTCACCACCGCTTAGGATTATCATCGGCTTGAGAGGTGCGACCTGATCTATGAAATCCAGGGCCACCTCGGTCGAGAGCTCCGCCTCGTCGGGGGAGGCGGAGGCCGAGGCGCGGCAGTACTCGCAGGAGAGGTTACAGGCCGCCGTCACCTCCCAGGCTATGATCAGCATCTAGAGCATTCCCTTCTTGGAAAGGAGCTCCGCGTTCAGGACGCTGGCACCGGCAGCGCCCCTGACGGTGTTGTGGCCCATGACGATGTACCGGATGCCCTCTCTGATCCGGCCGACGGAGACAGCCATACCCTTGCCGGCGTTCCTGTCAAGCCTCGGCTGGGGCCTGTCCGGCTCGTCTCTGACGATGAGGGGCCTCTCTGGCTCTGTGGGCAGATCGGAAAGGCCGGGGTCGAACTTGAGGAACGCCTCTCTCACCTCTTCGGGGGTCGGCTTAGACGCCATCTCCACCCAGAGCGCCTCGGTGTGGCCGTCCATGACGGGGACCCGGTGGCAGCTGGCGCTGACGCCGAAGGGCGCGTCTACGATCCTGTCGCCGTCGAAGGTTCCCAGGATCTTCTGGGCCTCCTTTTCGACCTTCTCCTCCTCGCCGGAGATGAAGGGGATGATGTTGCCCAAGATCGCCATGGATGGGACGCCCTCGTATCCGGCGCCGCTCACGGCCTGCATCGAGGCGATGATCACCCTCTGGATGTTCATGGGGATCAGGGGCTTGAGAGTCAGGGCGAACATGATGGTGGTGCAGTTGGGGTTTGTGACGATGTAGCCGTCCCAGCCCCGCTTCTTTTGCTGGACGTCGATGAGGCCGAGGTGCTCGGGGTTGCACTCGGGGATCATCAGGGGGACGTCCTGCTCGAACCGATACGCGCTGGCGTTGCTGGCCACGACAAACCCGGCCTTGGCGAAGTCTGCCTCGACCTTCTTCGCCTCGTCGGTGGGTAGCGCCGAGAAGACGACGTCGGCCTTGACCTTCTTCGGATCGACGGCCACGACATCCATCTCAGCGACCTCAGCCGGAAGCTCGTGCTCCAGCCGCCACCGGGCCGCCTCGCTGTATTTTTTCCCTGCGCTCCTCTCGGAGGCTGCAAGGCTGGTCAGCTCAAACCAGGGATGGTTCCATAGCTGTTCGATGAAACGCTGCCCTACCGCACCCGTGGCTCCAAGAACGCCTGCTCTTATTTTTGCCATTGGAAATCACCTTGAACGACAGCGGCTTTTTGGTGGTGACTTGATATAAATGCCTTCTCGGAAAGAATCTCTGAATCCGGCCCCTTTCCGGATTTCGGGCCGAAATCCCCGGAAAACGGGGTCCATATCCCTCCCCTCACCGCACCGTTCGCGACCCCCTCCCCCCCCGGCCTTTGGGACAGGTCTTCGGACAGGGGGTCGAGGGTGAGCGGGGGCGGGCTCCGTCCAGTATCGGGAGATCAGCAGGAAGTGACAGGATAGTAGTCGGAGCGTAGATCGATCTTCACCATCATCGCCTCGCGGGCCTGGGCCTCCACCGCCGGACCCGCCCCTGCCTCCGGCGGAGCCCCGGCGGCGATGTACCGTTTGAGGTCTCTCCAGGCCGCCTCGATGTCTCTTGGGAGCTTGACGCACTTTGGGACCTGGTGGCGGCCGGAGCCCATGGCCGCCATGCAACCTCCGCCGGTGCCCTTTCGGCGATTGCATCGGAGGCGACAGAAGGCGGAGGTCCTGAGGAGCACCTTTCCGACGTCGATGGCGTAGGGCGGGTCGGCCACCGACCGAGCGTAGACCGCGGCGGCCATGGCGAAGAAGGAGAGGTTCTCTATCGTCGACTCCGTCCAGACCTTCGAGAGCTGCCTAATCACCCGAGGGTCGATCTCGATCTTTGCCTGCTCCACCAGCGCCCGGTAGCCTTTTGCCGTCGGCATTAGAAGCATCTGGTCGAATTCGAACTCCTTTTCGGTCGCCCGGCTGTCTGTGAGCTTGACGAAACGGTGGCCGTATCTCTCGGCGTAGTCGAACATCGGAACCTCATCAGATGAAAGAGAGAGAAGGAGGGCATTTTATATCAATTATCAGATAATTGAACTCCTCTGCGCTATGGTTTCTTTACCGAGTGTCTGGAAGCCCATCCTTGAGACCGACGAATTGTGTTGTTGGTTCCTCTAACTATAATTTGGAAACTCGACGATAATAAAGCGCGATTTGAGAGATCCCATAAATAATGTCACGGTGGAGTCGCTTGGCATGATTCTCACTGCAGCTATTTCAAACGAGAATTTTGCCAGGCACTCATTTTCGTCATCGTGCACAGGCTAACTCTCGAAACCCTTTAGTTTGTAATCCTCACTTGCTGCTCGCCATCACCTCTTTTGTCACAACCCTGTAGGTGTAGTCTATCGCCACATCTTCGCGGGGCGGAACCTCCAGCTCCCACTCCAAGCCCGCCGCCGTCGTCTCCTTGGGCTTGGGCTCTGCTGAGACTATCTCGGCCTTCAGGGGCTTTCTGTCCGATACCTCGGCGGTGGCGGACCGATCGACGTTGCTCTTGAGGGTGAGATGATAGGTCCAAGTCTCCGTTGTCACCTTCATCGCCTGAGTGACGTTTCCGGCACCCGGAACCGTGACGATCTCCTCGACAGAGGTGTAGTTTGCAAGCTTCCTTTCAACCTTCAGGTCTGCCGAGGACCCGACGTCGATCTCGGCCTCAGTCCCGGTGGGGGTGAAGGGGATCTCCACCTCCGAGACGTACTCGTCGTTCTTGTAGAGGAGGGCGCTTCCCACGGGCCAGGGGTCCTTCATGGTGTTGTTCGCCTTGACGACCTCGGTCACCGGCCCCTCGTTCTGGTAATAGGCGTCCCAGACGTAGCTCCTCATTATGGGTGCGGTCTCCTCGAAGAGGGGGAAGCCCACCTGCTTGTCCATCTCCAGGTCTTTCCGGCCGTCCAGCTCGTAGATGTAGAGGGTCTCAAGCTCCCCGGTGGCGGGAGCAGGGGCCGCCTTTGGAGCAAAACTTATCGACTCTTCGGCAGCCGGTTCTTCTGCGAAGGCGTAGTCGACCATGGCTGCCTCTCTATAGAGCGCCACCGGCTCGACCTGGGGCGGGCCGGAGACGAGCTTCAGCCTGACGGCTTCCAGGTCCTCGCCGAAGTTGTTTGCCACCACCGCCTGAGCCGATACCAGGACAGTCTCCTCCTCCAGGTGGACGGAGTAGCTGGGCATCCAGAAGCCAGCCCTCGGCATCAGGTAGACGAGCTCGAACTCCTGGAGGCCGGTGGACGAGACGTTGAGGGTGTACTCGGGGTTGTCGTCGTAGACGATCTTCTCGACGGTGGCGTTGGTGACGGAAAACCTGACGGACTCAATCTTCACCGACGGCGGCAGGTCCAAGACAAGCTGGTGGACCCCCTCGGTCACCTCCATCTCCCCGGTCCTCTTCACCGTGGCGAGGCCGTCGGGATAGATCGTCACCGAGTCGACGGGGAGGCTGATGATGGTGATCGCCTCGATCTCGCCCGAGCCGTCATCGGCGGCTCCGGCCTGATGGAGTGCCAGGATCAGCACGAGAAAAGCCGAAATCTTTTTCATGGTCGTTACCCCATATCTGCCTGAAACGTATACACCGTCTTATTATATTATACTTTTCCAAACATCTTCATCTTCCTTTACGTCATCATCTTCTGCACCATCCAAATCCTCATCTCGCGGCGCAGCGTCGCAACGCTTATATCGGTATATCGAACTTCCCCACCCTGAGTCGTACGGTGATGTTCTCATGTTCCTGGACTTCTGGAGAGATGTCGAGTCGCTCTTGCGCGACGCCATGGATCGATGCGGGTTTGTGCTGCCCGAGACCGAGGCCAAGATCAACGGAAACGAGCTTCTGCTGGAGACGAGCCCCCACGCCGACCTCGCCTCCACCATATCTTTCAGGCTCGCGCCCCTTCTCAAGAAGAATCCCGCAAAGATCTCCCAGGAGCTGAAAGAGGCGATCGTCACCGACGAGAAGGAGACCGTGGACAGGGTCGAGGCGATGGGCCCCTATCTGAACTTCTTCGCCAGCCGCCGCTTCCTCGATTCGGCGATCCGAGAGGCCGAAGGCGATCGTTGCTGGACCGGGTCATTGACCGAGAGGGTGATCGTCGAGCACACCTCCGCCAACCCCAACGGCCCCCTCCACGTCGGCCACATAAGAAACTCCGTCATCGGAGACACCCTGGTGCGGATCCTCCGCCGGGCCGGCTGCGACGTGGAGGCCCAGTACTACGTCAACGACATGGGCCGGCAGATCGCCATCGTCGTCTGGGGATGCGGCCGGTATCCCCTCGACGACTCGAAGGCCGACCACGCCATAGCCAAAGTCTACATCCAGGCGAATAAAGACCTGGCTGCAGAGCCAGATCTGAAGGCAGGGGTCGACCGGTTGATGCAGCTCTACGAGTCCGGCGATTCTGAGACGGCGGCGAAGTTCAAGTCGGCGGTCGACTACGCCCTGTCGGGGATCGAGGAGACCCTCAGGAGGCTGAACATATCCCACGACTCCTACCGCTGGGAGGGGGAGTTCGTCCGGGACGGGTCGACGGCGGGGGTCGTTAAGGCCCTGGAGTCGACGGGCCTGACCGAATGGGACGAGGGCGCATTCCAGCTCGACCTCTCAGGCGAGGGGTTTGAGAAGAAGCTCGTCCTCAAGAGGTCTGACGGTACCTCCCTTTACACCACAAGAGACCTGGCGTACCATAAGTGGAAGGCAGAAAACTCCGACCGGATGATCGACGTCCTGGGGGCCGACCACAAGCTCATTTCAAGCCAGCTTAAAGCCGCCCTCCGGCTCATGGGGGTCCGGGAGCCGGAGATCGTCATCTTCGAGTTTGTATCCCTTCCGACCGGCTCCATGAGCACGAGGAAGGGGAAGTTCATCTCCACCGACGAGCTTCTCGACGAGGTGGAGGCCCAGGCTTATAAAGAGGTGACAGCTCGAAGGCCCGAGGAGGCGGAGGAGTTTCGGAGGGCGGTGGCGAAAGACGTCGCCCTCGGGGCGGTGAGGTACGACGTCGTCAAGGTCTCGCCGGACAAGGCCACCGTCTTCGACTGGAAGGCGGCTCTCGACTTCGAGAAGCTCTCGGCACCCTTCATCCAGTACTCCCATGCGAGAGCCTGCAGCATCCTAGTTAAGGCGGGCGACTTCGGGGAGTTCGACCCCCGGCTCCTCACCGCACCCGAGGAGGTCGATCTGATCAAGAAGATATCTCAGTTCGATTTCGCCGTCGAGCTTGCGGCAAGGGAGCTGAAGCCCCATCTGCTTGCCACCTACGCCCGGGAGCTGGCCGAGACCTTCAACCAGTTCTATCGGTCAAGCCCAGTCCTGGAGGCGGAGACGGGCGTGCGGGAGGCGAGGCTCGCTCTCGTAAAGTCGGCCCGAAACTGCCTCCGGGCGACGCTGGAGACTCTGGGAATCTCGGCCCTGGAGTCGATGTGAATGAGGGTCAGAATCGACCGAAAGTCGAAATGATGAATACCTCGGAGAGCGAAATCCTCAGACATCCCTATCCGAGGAGCGTCACCCCTTCGACGATTCTTCAGCACCTGCTATCAAAGTCTCCAAAACTTTTTGTATCATCAAAGCCGATAAAGAGATCGGGGGTGTCATCATTGAGCCTTAAAGGAGCATTAATCTCGCTTTTGATCATCTTATCCGTCGGATTAGCCGCGGCAGAAGAGTGGAAGGAAGAGAAGATTACCGATTTCGGCGAAGAGGGGATCGACCTCGGCTTCGAAGCGGCCTATTATGGCGAGGGCGAGACGCCTGAGATGCTGACCGGGTCGCCGGAGGGGCTGGGAACTTACGGAACGGCTACCGGAACCTCGGAGCTTGCTGAGGCGTACTACAGCATGGATGCGTCATCGTCCGGCGGGAGCGGCGTCCAGCAGTACTCGATCTCGGGGCACGAGCCCTCTGCCGTCTACTTCGGTGGTCAATCAACGTCCTACTCGACCTACAGCTCCACCTACAGCGGCACAAACTCCCTCTGGATCCTGGGTTCATGGAGCTGGGCCCAGTACGCATCATGTCCTCTGTGGGCTTATCTCCAGCTTCTCGCCTACTCTCCCAGCGGCGGATCGGCTGAGGTTTACGAGATATACCCCAACGGGAACGTGGACAAAGATGCGACCTACTTCTGGCCCGGCTACACTCGAATAAGCTTCCAGGCTGACGCCGTCGGACGTCACATCCTCCTCTTCGTCGTCAACAACCAGCCGAGCAACGCCGTCGTCATCGACGTTGCGAGCGGGGGATGGCCGCCAAGTCCCGGTCCAAGCCCGGTCCCCTCTTACGCTCGGGTGACGGTCAAATCGAGCTGGTCTGGATACACCGTCAGCGTCGACGACGTACGAAGCTACAACGACGTCAGCGACGGCAGGCTCGACGGGATCATCAGCTTCACCGTCTCTGGAAACCAGTATCACAACATAAAGATAACAAGCCCGGGCTATCTGAGGTCGTACTACAGGTTCTTCAGGAGCGGCTACGTCTATACCCTCACGATGTGAAGGAGGGAAGGCAAGACGAGCACGGCGGGCAGATACGATCTCCGTAAAATGGATTCGAGGGAGAGTGAGCAAGACTCAAGCCCTCGGATCAGAATTTCTCAAGGCCTTTCCGTTTGAGTCCTGAAACTATTTCGCATCCCATCTAAGCCAGGAATCATATTCTTGGATATCTTGGATATGAAGCTGAACAAGACGAAGATTCGTTGGATCATTCGTCAGAATCGCAAGGGTGTGGCTACAAAAGATATTGTCCGTAAAGGGGACCAGATTCGCGAAGCTCTCGCGATCCGGTTGATGGCCATTGTGATATCCGTTCCTGGAATAGGGTTCATTTCAGCAGCGATGATCTTGGCCGAGATAGCCGACTACAATGATTTTGGTAAAGCAGAACAACTTGCCGCTTGGTGCGGACTTCTTCCGCCAGGTTACCAATCGGCGGTGGATTTTGGAGCGGTGGTGGACATATATTGGCCCAGTCTGTCGAATTCCAACACTCTGTAGCATTTTCGGGATGTACCGGCCCGGGTTCGACTGTAAATAAATATAGATGTTGACAGTATACTATTTGAGTGCAGCATTGTTGCGGTCAATACGAACGCATAGGAATAATAAATCTTAATTTTTAAGCAAGTTGAAACTTTCCGATTTAATATTATTTTTTTATATGCATCACACAGTAGATGGGCGAAACCATCTGTTTCCACGCCTGGACTAACGCAGATTTTAGCAACACAACATCAGAAGTTATTGTAGCGATAGGATTATGAGCAGGTGTTGATATTGTCATTATGGGGTGTCTTATCATGGAAGCGAGATCTTATTCATACAGATTTTGTTTAGGTGAATCTCTAAATAGAATATTTACGTTCTTGGCAGTAAGTTCCATCTTCATAGGTGGCACTGGATTCTTTAAGACGTATATTGGGTACGTACTCCTGGGGGAGCCCCCGGGGATACTGACGTGCATGATAGTTTTTCTGGTGTCGTTCTCCGTCTACAGCCTTGACAAGATCGCCGATCTGGATAAAGACGTCGTCAACATGCCCCAGAGGAGGAGCTTTCTTTATGGACGCAAAAGGCTCGTCCTCTCATGTTCCCTGGCTGCATATGCGCTGGCGTTCATATTGACGCTGCTCAGCACACCGATAGCTATCCCGATAGTTCTCTTGCCCCTCGTAGCCAACGCCTTTTACGGTACGAAGCTGCTGCCGGGCGTTCCCAGGCTCAAGGACATCCCAGTAATGAAGAACGTGGTGGTGGCTTCGATCTGGGCCCTGATCACGACCCTCATGCCCGCTCTCAGCGTGGGATGCCCAGGAGCTTTCAACATCGCCTCCGTATTGTACTTCATGTTTGTGAAGACCTTTGTAGACACGGTACTTTACGACATGAGAGACGTAGAGGGTGACAGGCTGAACGGAGTCAGGACGATTCCCGTGATGCTGGGAACGAGGAGGACCACAGTGCTTCTCCTGGCCGTTAACAGCACCCTTCTTTCTCTGCTGCCGTTTATGCACGGGGACGTCAGGCTGTTTACCGCCGTTCTTATCGCATATGGATTCGCCTGCATACTTTATTTCATGAACAAAAGAGATCCTCTGGTGCTGGACTTTTTGGTGGAGGGCGAATGGATGCTCGCAACATTCTTCCTCCTCGTTTATCTTTGACATCCTCCACCTGCCGATCTTCGATAGCCGGATGCTGAGACTGAGATTAACTATTAATACGTATCAAGACCACTCATTATAAAACAAAAATGGTGGATCGATATGAAAAAGGTCAGATGGTCAATCATAATGCTCGCTTTGGCTGCTTTCCTCCCTCCCTGCGCTGCCCTCAGCAACGTCGAAGTCACCGGGACCTGGGAGTCCAGCTACAGCTTCGGACCAATTGAAGAGGTCATGACGGCCAACATCCAGCAGATCGGCAACAACATTATTGGATCATATTCGGTGGAAGTTAGCCCGTCCGGGGACGGTTATGGCGGAGTCATCTTCGGGACCATCGATGGAGGCAAGATTAAAGCCTTCTACCTGGCCACAAAAAGCGCGGGTGGCAAAGATCCCCTGACAACCATATCCTTTACAGATGGACGGGTGGTGAACGATGACAAGATTCAGGGCGAGTTTTACTACCGAGACAGCGATTTGTTGGAGCTATCGGGCCCTTACGAGGCGACCAGAGTCTGAGATAATTTCCAAAGAGAGTTTTAAAAACTTTTAAAGGGATTGGGGATCTCGTCTCGGGCTGAGGAGATCCCCTTTTCAAGCTTCTGCGGTTTCATAATCTGTGTCCATGGTGTCCTGCAGCCCATCCTTGGAGATGTGAGTGACCATCCTCTCTGAGACGTCCTGGTCGGAGATTATATCCTCAAAGCGCTTGGTATATCCGTCCCTCTCGGCGGCCGCCTGGCACTCGAAGATGTTCTTGTACTCGCTGATGGTGGAGGGAGCCACTCCGAGACCTTCGCTCATCTCCTTCACCGAGAGGCCAGCCTCGGCCAGATTCAAGAACTCCTCCTTTTCAAAGGGCGGCTTCAGGTCGGATTCTCGGAACAGATGGAGCTTGATCCTGGCGCGACTTACGGTCTTGTTGAGCGCTCGATCTCCCAGCTGCTCAGCGATCTCGGTATCGCTGAGCCCTTTATAAAACAGCCTCACCACTGTGGCCAACTGCTCGGGGGTGAGCTTGGTCTGTATGTTGTATCGCTTGCACATATCGGATACAACCACCCGAAGCTTGCGTTCGATCTCTTCACTTCCTTTGAGATCGCCATGTAGCGTGGCCTGCTTCTCGACCACTTTGGTGCTACTTGAGATCTTCAAGAACAGCTCTTTCAACTGCTCCGTCTTATCGCTCATTTAAGTACACACCCCGTCGATAACTCCCTTGTTTATACTATAAAGAGGTTTCCCATAATATTTGCTGCGGGCCTAACTTAAATATAGGTTCTATAATGTTATGAACCACATAGACGAAATTTCGGATTGATGCATCCACAACCGGAGCACCTCAATCCAAAAAACCAGAATATGGTTTGATTGGCGGCCCAAACCCCGGTCAGAATGATTCAACATTTTAAAGTCCGGTACCAGACCAAAATAGCCTCGGTCGGAGAGGCTGGATCGGAGCTCTCCCCGACCAATTGTTCACCAAAAGAGGTGATCTTGATGACATCTCGGCTCTAACCCGGCATCACAATACATCGCGAACTCACAGCTGCTGCTGAATGATGAATGAACCAAAGCCCTCGAAGATTGTTCGCGCCCGGCATCAATGCTTGCTCAGAGCATTCATAGTAGATAAGGCTTTTTGTTAGTGGATCCAGCGATGTCGTCCCGAAACACTCCCAGACTAGCGGAAAGCTTGAACGGTTTTTTTGGAGAATATAAGAAGCATAGAGCCGCTTTTAATTCGTTCGACGAGTTTGTCTGCTGGTATAACAATAGGCCTCACAGAAGCTTGAATATCCAGAGTTTGGAGACACTGGGAATGGCTTTCAGGCGTAAAATGTCGGCCTGAAGCTTATTTTGTCATTGGTCATAGATTGTTTGGGTTGTGAAAATCATATGAATAATTCAAACTGCATCGAATCCAGAGGGACGCGAAATAATTTCGGGACCCCACACAGAGCCGATGGAATTTTCCCAGAGCCTTCGCCGGTGACTACCCGACGAGCCCCCCCTTTACGGCGAGAAGCGTTATATATTGTCCCACCAAATTTGGTGAGCATATCAAGTTTGGGGGGAGGTTAATCGAGGTCGAAGCTCTGAAGACGCTCGCCCTTCTCGGGGCGATGAAAAAGGACGTGACGGTATCGTCCTCGACCTTTGCATCATTGATCGGATCAAGCCCTCAGACGGCATCGAGGAGGCTCTCGGACCTGGAGGAGGTGGGCTACATCGCGAGGGCCGTCTCCAACGAGGGGCAAAAGGTCAGGATAACCGAGGAGGGCGTTCTGAGGCTGAGGGCGGAGTACAGAGACTACCAGAAGATCTTCGAGGATCTGCAGATCGAGAGGATCAGAGGCAGAGTCGCAGCGGGGCTGGGGGAAGGTCAGTACTACATATCGAGGGCAGGTTACAGGCGGCAGTTTTCAGAGAAGATCGGTTTTACACCCTCTCCAGGCACCCTGAACCTGAAGCTCGATGAGCCCTTCGCCCTCGACGAATCCGACCCCAGATCGGTCAGGATCGAGGGATTTGAGGATGAAGGGAGAACCTTCGGAGCGTGTCGGTGTCGTCCTGTGAAGATCATGGGGATAAAGGGCGCCATTGTGCGGCCCGAGAGGACCAGCTACCCTGCAACGCTTCTGGAGCTGATCGCCCCCGTGAACCTGCGGGAGGCGCTCTCCCTATCGGACGGCGACGTGGTGGAGGTGACTCTCGAATGACGAGAACGGAATGCGGAAGAGATGATGAGCGGAGAAAGAGACGGGCGGTAAAAGCGTCGATGGCGGCGGAGGCCCTGAAGAGGGGCGAGGTAGTCCTCCTTTACGACTTCGACGACCGGGAAAGAGAGACGGACCTGGTCATCGGGGCCGAATTTGTGACAGCCGAGCACGTCTGGCAGCTGCGGCGGGACGCCGGCGGCCTCATCTGCGTCGCCATGGACCCGGCGGCCTGCTCGAAGCTGGGGCTACCCTATATCGCCGACGTCCTGAAGTTCGCGGCAGCCTCGGTCTCGGCCAAGGGCGAGGTGGGCGTGAACGGCCGCGGAAACGAGATTGTCGGAGGTGGAGGGGGCTTTGAAGCGATCGATTCTCTCTGCGAGCGGGAGGGGGACATTCCCTACGACTCCAAATCCTCCTTCTCCCTCTCTGTCAACCACCGCGAGACCTTCACCGGGATCACAGACATCGACCGGGCCCTCACCATATCCAGGCTCGCCGCGGTCGCAAGATCTGCCATGAACGGCGGGTCCGCCAGTTTCGGCGCCGAGTTCAGGTCTCCGGGCCACGTCCCTCTCCTCCGAGCCGCCCCCGGCCTTCTCGCCGAGAGGAGGGGGCAGACAGAGCTATCCATCGTCCTCGCCAGGGCAGCGATGGTCGCCCCCGCCGTCGTCGTATGCGAGATGCTGGACGGGAGGACGGGGCGGGCCCTCTCGAAGGAGGGGGCGATGAGGTACGCCAGGGAGCGGAACCTCACCTTCGTCGAGGGGGAGGAGGTCCTTGGGCTCTTCGAGGAGATGATGGACTGATTCTTGAAGTGCCATGAGCAGAGCCGAGATACCCCTTGGCACCTTACCTCCGCCCCAGCCAGGGAGTGATTCATCGAGTTCTAGAATATTTCGCCTTCTAAGAAAATAGTAATGTTGGAGATTGGCGGAAATCGAGTTTATTCGATCGGGTTTCGGCCCGATCGAAGCCAAACCGAAATTATGCTCGTCTGGCAAAAGGAACTGCTTTCACCTGCATCCGTTTCTTTTCTTGACGAAAAGGTAAAATGCCTGTACATCTCTGCACGTCAATGGAGGAGAATGTCATGAAAGTCCTTGTCAGCGACCCTCTATCAGAGGAGGGCGTACGAAAGCTGGAGACGGAGGCCGAGGTTGACGTCATCACCAACCTCTCACCAGAAGAGCTTATTGAGAGAATCAAAGATTACGACGCCCTGGCCATCAGGAGCGGGACGAAGGTAACGGCTGAGGTGATCGCCGCCGCCGACAAGTTGAAGGTGGTGGGGAGGGCAGGCGTGGGCGTCGACAACATCGACATAGATGCCGCCACCAAGAAGGGGATCATCGTCGTCAACACCCCCGGCGGAAACACCATCTCTGCGGCGGAGCACACCATCGCCATGATGCTCTCTCTCGCAAGAAACATCCCCCAGGCGAACAACTCCCTCAAGACAGGGGAGTGGAACAGGAAGAAGTACACCGGGGTTGAGGTCTACAACAAGACTCTCGGGATCGTGGGCCTGGGAAGGATCGGGGCCGAGATCGCAACTCGGATGAAGTCCTTCGGGATGCACATCCTCGCCTACGACCCCTTCGTGACGGAGGAGAGGGCCGCAGACCTCGGGATCAAGCTCGCTTCCCTGGACGAGATATTCAGGGAGTCTGACTTCATCACCGTCCACACCCCTCTCACCAAGGAGACGAGAAACCTCATCGATGAGGAGGAGTTCAAGATCATGAAGCCCGGCGTCCGGCTGATCAACTGCGCCCGGGGCGGGATCATCAACGAGGAGGCCCTCGCCCGGGCCGTGGCCGAGGGAAGGGTGGCGGGAGCTGCAGTCGACGTCTTCACCAAGGAGCCGCCAACCGGTAACCCCATGCTGGAGCAGAACGGCATAATCGTAACCCCACACCTCGGAGCCTCCACCGCCGAGGCCCAGGTGAACGTGGCGGTGGCGGTGGCCGAACAGATCCTGGCCGTGGCGAAAGGAGAGCTTCCCCCATACGCCCTGAACATGCCCGCCATATCAACCGAGACGATGGCGGTGATGAGCCCCTTCATGGACCTGGTGGAGAAGATGGGACGGTTGGTAGCTCAGCTGGGGGAGGACGGGTACGAGAAGCTTGAGATCATCTACGGCGGAACCGTCGCCGAGAAGGATACAAAGCCCGTCACCATCTCGGCGGTGAAGGGCTTCCTCGATGCCCTCGGCCACAGCGCCAACTTCGTCAACTCCCTGGTGAAGCTGAAGGAGTGCGGGATCGCCCTCACCGAGAGCAAGACCGAGTCCACCAACGGGTACAGCAACCTCGTCACCCTCACCCTTTCGGGCTCGAAGGGATCTGTCTCGGTATACGGGACCGTCTACGGCAAGAAGGAGGGGAGGATCGTCCAGATCAACGAGTACCGGGTCTACGTCCCCAGCGAGGGGTACATGATAATGGCCACCCATGAGGACCGGCCGAACATCATCGGACCCTGCTGCGTCGTCCTCGGCGAAGACCAGATCAACATCGGCGGGATGCACGTTGGCCGAAAGCCCTCGGGTGGGGAGCAGATCATGGTCCTGAACGTCGACCACCCCGTATCCGACGAGACCCTCAAGAAGCTGACCGAGGTCTCGGGGGTCAGCAAGGCGAAGCTGATAAAACTATAAAATGAGTTTCAGGAGAGGTCGGCCTTCATCCGTCTGACCAGCTCCTCCTTTATCGTGCCGCTCCGGTCGCCGCCGCAGACCGCACCCCGGACCCCTATTATGTCCGGGGCGACCCGTCTCAAGAGCTCCAGGTCCCCGAACTTTATGGTGCCCGCGATCGCCACCTCAAGCCCGAGGTCGTGGCCCGTCGAGATGAACTCCCCGATCTCAGATTCGGTCATGAACTCGAAGGTCGACTTTCCGTCCTTTACCGCGGTGTCCACCATCACCACGTCGGCTCCGCACTCGGCGGCGACCTCTGGGAGGTCCATCGGCGCGATCGATCCGACCCGTGCGTAATCGGAGTAGGCCGCGGCCACCAGCTTCTTCTCTGCGTTGAACTCCTTGACCGACCTCACGATGTGGCTGAGCATATCCCCGGCCTGGTCCTGGTTTTCGATCTTGAGGAGGCCCACCTTGATGTAATCGGCCCCGGAGAAGGCGGCTCCCAGGGCCGCGAGGCTGGCGGTCCCGGGCTTGTAGTCGAAGTCCCCGATGGTGGCGCTGACGGGTAATCTCCTTCCGGAGACTTCGGCGACGGACCTTATGACCCAGGGGAAGTTCGCGCCGAGAGATCCTTCCTTGGGGTTTTTCACGTCCAGGATGTCCGCGCCACCTGCCATCGCCGCCTTCGCCTCTTCGATATTAATCGGACTGACCAACAACCTCATATCGTCCCATCCTCGTTTTGTAAAATCATGACGCGCTGCGTCTTTGTCCTCGACCTATTTAACGGTTCGGCGGTCCACGCTGTTCGGGGTGAACGGGAGAAATACCAGCCGATCGCCACCAAGAGCAAGGTCGTCAATACCTCCGACCCCATCTCGATCCTGGAACTCCTCCGGCCAAAAGAGGTCTATGTCGCCGACCTCGACAGGATCACGGGCTCTGGAGACAACCTGGCCCTGATCGGCGAGATGGCAAGGAAGGTCGAGACGATGGCCGACGTCGGGATCTCGTCGGTCGAAGAGCTGGACCTCCTACCGATCAGCTGCAAACCTGTCCTGGGGACCGAGACGGGTTCTTTCGAACTCATCGAGAGGGCGTCGTCAAAAAGAGAGGTCACAGTCAGCGTTGACCTCTTCGAAGGAGAGGTCCTGACCCGCGACGCCGCCCTAAAGGTTTCGCCCCTCGACCTGATCAGAAGGTTAAACCCGCTTCCCATAAAGGAGATCATCCTTTTGGCTCTTGACCGCGTGGGGACTTCGATGGGCCTCGATGAGGTTTTTCTCCGAAAAGCCGCGAGTCTCTCCGACCATCCCATCCTCCTCGGTGGAGGCGTCAAGGACGGATCGGACCTCGATCGGCTGGGGGATCTGGGCCTGGCTGGCGCCCTCGTCGCCACGGCGATCCATGACGGCAGCGTGCCGCTGGAAAGGGTGAGGTAACCGAAGTTGCCAGAAATATCATAAGTTCTAGATGGATTTTTTCTATCATCTTGAACCTATTTTTGCATCAGAATCTTTGCAGGAACTGACCCTTAATCGGCTCAAATAGTTTTCAATTTTTATGATTTAAATCGACACCTATCCAGCCAGAATTCACAAGTTGGATATTTCAGAATTTTAACACTTTCTGTTCTGATTTACAAGCAAATGCTGGCATTTAGTAGAGAATCATAGGAATTAATAAATAATTTAGCCATTTTAATTTAATCGCCGCATCGACCCTTTGCGCATCTGATAAAATCAAAACGATTTCAGGAAAATAGTAAAGTACTTATGTCGAAAACGCCCAATATTAATATTAACTGTATGGTGGTATCTTCAATGACTGAATCTTGCAGATATCTGAAAGAGATATCGATCGTTTTGATGGCGCTGGCAATTCTCCTTTTTCTGCCGGGGCCGGCCTTCGCCCAGTCGATGGAAGGAAGTTCAGACGCGACCATGACCACAAACCAGGGCTATCCCATCACCGACGACGACAACTCCCTGACCGTCGGCAACCGAGGACCGACCCTGCTGCAGGACTTCCAGTTCATCGAAAAGATCGCCCACTTCGATAGGGAGCGGATTCCCGAGAGGGTGGTGCACGCCAAGGGCGCCGGAGCTTTCGGCTACTTCCAAGTTTATGAGCCGATGGCCGATTACACCAAGGCCAAATTCCTGCAGGATCCGAGCAAAGAGACACCCGTCTTTGTGAGGTTCTCCACAGTCGTGGGTGGCAGGGGTTCATCGGATACTGTAAGGGACGTCAGGGGCTTTGCTGTGAAGTTCTACACCGAGGAGGGCAACTACGACCTGGTGGGAAACGACATACCCGTCTTCTTCATCAGAGATGCCATGAAGTTCCCTGATCTGGTTCATGCGGTGAAGGCAGAGCCGGACAACAACATCCCCTCGTCGTCTACGGCCCACAACAACTTCTGGGACTTCATATCCCTGACGCCGGAGTCGACCCACATGCTCACCTGGCTCTTCTCGGATCGGGGAACTCCCGCGAGCTACAGGATGGTTGAGGGCTTCGGTGTCAACACCTACAAGTGGGTCAACATGGACGGGGAGGCCGTCTTGGTCAAGTACCACTGGAAGCCGACTCTGGGAGTTCACAACTTCGATCGCCAGAACGCCACAAGGATCGCAGGTGAAGACCCCGACTACCTCACCCGGGACCTCTGGGAGGCGATAGAGCGAGGAGAGTTTGTGGAGTACGAGCTCTCCGTCCAGCTGATGGAGATCTCCGAGGAGCTGAACCAGACCTTCGACCCCCTGGACGCCACCAAGACCTGGCCGGAGGACAAGTTCCCCCTGATGCCTGTGGGCAAGATGGTCCTGAACCGAAACCCTGAGAACTTCTTCACTCAGGTGGAGCAGGCGGCATTCTGCCCGGCTAACCTGGTTCCAGGAATTGAGTTCTCCGATGACAAGCTGCTCCAGGGGAGGACCTTCTCTTACGTCGACACCCAGCGCTACCGCCTGGGCGCCAACTTCAACGAGCTCCCGACGAACAGGCCCCTGGCTCCGGTGGCCAACAACCAGCGCGACGGCGCTATGCAGTACGAGGTATTCAACGGCTCTGTCAACTACGGGCCCAGCAGCCAGGACGGAGTCGAACCGGCACCAGAGGTGGGGACGCCCTACGAGCCTTATATTCAGGGTAACGTGACCCGGGAGAAGATCTACAAGACTGACGACTTCACCCAGGCCGGTGAGAGATACCGCTCGATGAGCCAGACCGAACAGGAGCACCTGGTGGACAACCTGGTGGTCGATCTGAGCCAGGTTACCAAACCAGAGATTCAGATGCGCGTCCTCGAGAACCTCCGCCAGGCTGACGAGGACCTGGCCGCGGCTGTGGCCTCTGGCCTTGGCCTCGAAATTTAGAATCGGATTTGCAACAAAAACTAACTTGACCGATTTCCGGATCGGTCGGGTTAGTTCGAATTTTCTTTTTTGCGGCTCAGACCCATATTTGGCTCAGGTCCATCTTTCGATGAGTCTATCAGGCCGCCATGAGAACGTGAAGCAGAGTCCCGACGATCGTCGCCGCAAAGACCATGATCAAAGCGGACTTTGCGGTATTTTTAGCCCCGGATCCTTCATGAAGACAACTGAAGGACGTAGGGGACCGCTTCCTTCAGAAAGTGCTTCGACCTCGGGTAGGTTCTTTTGAAGAACGCCTCGCCGTCGGGGAAGCATGTGAAGGATCTCCAGAAGAGGTGGTTTCCCTCAGTATTACCGGCTAGACGTAAACGAACAGAAGCATCAAAAAGGATAAGAGAGAGGCAGAGCACCTCTCGTCCTAGGATGATGGGATTTCTCCGATTTCCAATGTCTGGAAAAGTTTCTCTGTACTTGAGCTGGATAGTGATACTACAACGAGGACGAGCGTAGAGTCGTCAGGCATAAAGCAGGCGATATCCGCTTGGTCTTTGTACATCTCTGTGGGCGCCTTCCAGGTTTGAACATCTACGGTTTCGCCACTTGAGAGAGTTGCCTCATAAGTTGCGCCCTTGCTAATTCTATTGGGGTATGTTGGTATGTATTTCTCAGCACCATTGATCGCGTCCTGAATTGCCTTGGTTATGTCAGCAGGACGTGCCCCTTCCGTGAGGTAGGTCGTGATATCAACCACCACAAACTGCCCCTCTTCCCTTTCGACCTTAGTAACTTGATTCACTTCTGTGCCGGATGCTGACGTCTCCACTGTTGTCCTGAAGGAATTGTATCCGACGTTCCCCCTAAGATTGTCCTTGGAGATTGTAAGAAGGTCGTTCCCGATATAGAATGATATATCTCTAACAATCGGTTCTGGTCCTGATTCTTTTTTCTCTTCGGTTCGCAGGGAGCCAAATTCGAAATTGTACCTTCCAGGACCACTGTATTCGATGTAATACAGGCTCTCCTCTTTACCCTTAGGTATCTGGAACACCAAGCATCCCGAAGTCGAACCCCCATTCCTAACGTTCACGGAATCCAACGGCGCAAGACCACGTTCATCGACAGCATAAGTAGCAGAGTCGTGTGGATATTCGACTCCATCAATAATAATGCTGAAGTACCATGGATTTACAGCGAACTCAGAATATCCGTGGTTTTCGATCACCATATTAAGAAGCAAGAATACCTTTCCAGGATCTGGTTTTGTGTATCTGCCGATAGAACTGTATAAAGACGCACTGCGATTTATCAGGATATATTCTGAAGGTAAATCGCTTGCCTGCGTGTGAGCTACCTCGTCCTCCTTATAGCCAGACACACTAGTATCTGCAGAAGATTGTTCTCCACCCAAGCATCCACACAGCAACGCAGATACGCATAATACCGCCAAGATAGCCGTTAGTTTCGTTTTCATATTTTTACCCGCTATCGGATTAACATAACTAACGAAAAGCTTTTTGGTTTATGTGGTGGGGTAGTATTGAATGATGAGACGGTCGGTGACCGAGAAAATAAGACTGTGCGATCTTCATCGAAGAATCCCATCTCGCCTTTCTTCAGACCGTCAATAGGGCGTGAAGCAGTGTCCCGACGATCGTCGCCGAAAAGACCATGATCAGTGCCGACTTGGCGGTATTTTTCAGCCCCAGCTCCTTCATGAAGACGGCGAAGGTGGCGACACATGGAAAGTACATCGCCAGGACCACCGAGGCGACGACGAGCTGGCCCGCCGTCATCCCCAGGGGGGCGAGCATCCCCACGGCCACGTCCTTTCTCAGAAACCCGACGATCATCGTCGCCGCGGCGTCCTTCGGAAGGCCGAAGAGGCCGTTGACGATCGGCTGGGCGAGGGTTCCGACGACGTCGACGACCCCCGATATGAAGAGGACGTTCATCAGAAATACCCCCAGGAGGACGTAGGGTACCGCCTCTTTCAGGAAGTACTTCGACCTGAGGTAGGTCTTCTTGAAGAGGGCTCTGCCGTCGGGGACTCGATAAGGCGGGATCTCCAGGAATATCTCCGGCGACTCGCCGCCGATGATCCGAGAGAGGATG
This sequence comes from Methanothrix sp., assembly GCA_035380685.1. Classification (GTDB taxonomy): domain Archaea; phylum Halobacteriota; class Methanosarcinia; order Methanotrichales; family Methanotrichaceae; genus Methanocrinis. Next base: position 36,607 of record DAOSXX010000005.1, read on the forward strand.
AAGCCGGCGGTGACGAAGACGAGAAATAGGGTCCCGTAGACGATGGCGATGTACCGCAGGCCGAAGGGGCCGAGGAGCCCCCAGATCATGGCGTTCTGGGCGGCGCAGGGGACTGAGACCGCCATCAGGGTGGCGGCGAGATACCTCTGCTTCGGCGACTCCAAAATCCTCGTGGCCATCACTCCGGGGACGTTGCAGCCGAGGCCGAGGATGCAGGGGACGATGGCCGCGCCGTGAAGGCCGACCCGGTGCATCAGGGCGTCGACGAGGACGCTAATCCTCGGAAGGTAGCCGACATCCTCCAGAATGCCCAGCACGATGTAGAAGGGGATGACGAAGGGCATCACCATCCCCAGGGGGACGTAAAGGCCGGTGGTGAGAAGGCCGAAGGAGGTGTCGATCTCCGGGGACGTTCCGATGAGGATGTCCCGCAAGATCCCCGAGGTGTGCTGGCCTACGACCTCGGTGACGAAGGAGCCGTAAACGGCGAAGATCGGATCGAGGATGTTGTCAATGAGAAACTCCCCCAGCCTTATGACCCCGGTGAAGGAGAGGTAGAGGACGAGAAGGCCGAAAGGTATCCCGAAGAGGGGCTTTATCGTCGCCTCCTCCATCCTCTCGAGGAGGGAAGGGTGCTTGTGGACGACCCGCTGGCTCTTCTCGACGATCTCGCCGACCCTCGCCCACCTCTGGTCGGGAGACTCGAACCGGACGGGCTGGGGCACCCGGGCGTTCGGTATCGCCTCGACGAGCTCTCTTATCCCCTGGCCGCTGACGGCCACCGCCGTCACCACGGGGACGCCGAGCTCCCGTTCGAGCGCCTCGACGTCTATGTTTATCCCGGTCCTGGTGGCCACGTCCCAGAGGTTCAGGACCACCACCGTCGGAAGGCCCCGCTCCAGGATCTGGAGGGTGAGGTTCAGGTTCCGCTCGAGGTTGGTGGCGTCGAGAACATTGACGACGACATCGGCTCCCTCCTCGAAGATCTCCCTCGTCACCTCCTCGGCCCTGCAGGAGGGCTCAAGAGAGTAGACGCCCGGGGGGTCGATCACCTCGGCGCTCACCCCTCCGATGGTGGTCTTGCCGAGGGTGTACTCGACGGTGGTTCCCGGGTAGTTTGAGGATATCACCTCGATCCCGGTGAGCCTGGAGAATACGACGCTTTTACCTACGTTTGGGTTTCCCATCAGTATTATCTTCAAAACCGGAGGCTCCCATCTAATTTTAGGATCGGATCAGATCAGACTTGATCGGAGACGACCAGATCGAACCAGAATTTGGAAGGTCTGGCTCGGTCTGTCACCGCGATCTCTTATATCGCTTTTGGCCCTTTTAATCTCCAGGTTAAGCTTTATCATCGATGGAGCCGCGATAAAGGGACATATGGGCTACGACCACAGTCGCCATGCTGGAAATGCGGGAGACCTCTGGAAGCATCTGATTCTGGCCGAAGTCGCAGGCCGCCTCTTCGAGGCAGGTACGATCCGAGTCTACGTCGAGAGCCACGCCGGATCTCCCGAATACGTGCTCAAGCCCGGCGGCGAGTGGGAGGATGGGATCGGAAGGCTCTGGCCCCATCGAGAAGATTTGACCAGATACCTCTACTTTCAGATCCTGGGAGACCTGAACCCCGCCGGGCTTGAAAGGTATCCGGGGTCAGCGTCCATCGTCCTGAAGATCGCCAAAAGGCGAGGCATCAACCTCCTAGCCGAGCTCTGGGATTCGAGCCCTGAGGTCGAGGGAGCCTGGAGATTTCGGCATGAAGATTGGAGCATCTCAAGCCTGCATTTTCATCTGGGCGACGGTTTTTCTGGTGCCGGGGAGCTGACGGCTGATCTGAATGAGCCCGCGCTTCTTCTCGTCGATTCACCCTACATCGAGAAAGGAGACGCCGCTCTGGTCGAAGAGCTGATATCGAGGTCTGCGGCGGCGGGATGGGTCGCCCTCTCCTGGCAGATGCTCGGCCTTGAAAAGAGCCCGAGGCCAGCCTGCAACTTCCGAGAGTTCGCCCTTCACTTTGAGGAGGCAGGCCTCGTCTGCGGCCCCTGGGAGGGTGCTGCGATGATCCTCGCCTGGGATGAGGAGGCCTTTCCGGGCCAGGTGGTTGACGACCTGATCGAAAGGCTTGGGAAGATCGAGGAAGATTTCCCCAAGATTGCGGGACGATTGTCAGAATCTTTTTAACGTATATCGATCCAACTTATAGACAACGGAGGTCATTGCTCTTTGCGCAGAGTACTATGTTATGCCGTGGCGACGCTCCTCCTGGTCGCCCTCTACGGCCAGATCTTCATGGAGCTGATGAGGTATGAGGGCCAGCTCGATAACGTCGATCCCGTGACCTCCATCTACTGGGTAATCACCACCATGACCACCGTTGGGTATGGTGATGTTGTCTTTACCAGCCTCCCCGGCAGGGTTTTCAGCTCAGTTGTTGGCCTCTCAGGGATATTCATACTCTTCGCGGTGGCTTTCCCCCTGATCGTCACCCCGGGGCTTGAGCGGCTGAGTCGAGAGCTCCCATCAAAGGCCCCGCCGAAGATGAGAGACCACATAATAATCTGCGGCTACAACCCGATAGTTGAGGCCCTGGCGGAGAACTTCAAAAGGCAGAAAGTCCCCTTCCTGGTGATCGAGAGGTCAGAGGAGACGGCTCGAAAGATAAGCAAGAAGTATCAGGTGGTATGGGGAGACCCCGCCGAAAAAAACGTCCTTGCGAGCGCCAACATCCAATCAGCCAAGCTCCTCATCGCGAACGAAAGGGACGAAAGGAACGCCGACATCGCCCTGACCGCCCGGGAGATATCGGAGGTGGAGGTGGTGGCCCTGGCAGAAGACCTGGCTAGGGCACGTTTCCTCAGCTACGCCGGGGCCTCTAGGATCATATCGCCAAAGAGCCTTCTTGGAACCTTCATAGCCCAGATCACCTCCCCACCAAGGAAGGGGGTATTTCCGGGGGCGGTCAAGCTCTTCGGCGGCGTTCTGGCGGAGCTACCCATCTACCCCGGAAGCCCTCTGATAGGAAAGGAGGTTCACGACCCGGTCCTCAGCGAGACCGGCGCTAGGGTGGTGGGGATGTGGCAGAGGGGGCGGTTCGTCTCCATCCCTGGAGAGGAGGTGATCAGGTCCCACTCGGTTCTGATGGCGGTGGGGAAGGCTGAGGCTCTGGACCGGCTGAGAGATCTGACCATCGGGCCTCCTCGGAAAGGACCGCTGATGGTGATCGGCTATGGCGACGTGGGAAGGCGGATCGTCAACGTCCTTTTAGAGAGGGGGGTGTCGCCCTCGGTGGTGGACAAAAGGGAGCTTTGCGACGTATGTTTTCGGCACGTGGCCGGTGACGGCACCACCGAGGAGGTCCTTATAGAGTCGGGGGCGAAGGAGGCCGTCGGGATTCTGATCATGCTGAACGACGACTCCGACGTCGTCTTCTCCACCCTCCTGGCGAGAAACCTCAACGGCGACGCCTTCATCGTGGCGAGGGCAAACCACCTCAGCTCGGCGGAGAAGATCTATCGGGCCGGGGCCGACTACGTCGCCTCGGTTCCGATCGTGGCAAGCCAGATGCTCGCCAAGATCGCTCAGAAGCAGGAGGAGGAGTTCACCATGATCTATGAGGAGCTGGAGATGGCTCGGTTCCGGGTGGGCTTTGGGTCGCGGCTCGACGGCAGGAGCCTCGGGGAGCTGAACCTCCCCGAAAGGCTCGGCTGCACCGTGGTGGCCATCGAGAGGGACGGGAAGGGGATCCTCTCCATCGGCCCCGAGACGGTGGTGGAGAGAGGAGACCTCCTGGCGGTGATGGGGAGCTTCGAGAGCATAGAAAAGTTCAGCCGGCGCTACCGATGGCGTAACCCTCTCAGAAGATAGAAACGGGGAATAGATCATCAGGTCCCGACGGAATAAAGACGGAGACGTTCAGATGAAAGAAGGCCATTCCGGATCGAATTACGAGCGGGAGAGGGAGATCTGGCCCGAGAAGTTCGCCTCCCTCGGCTCGATATTCAGGAACATCCATCCTGGCGACAGGATATTCATAGGCACCGGCTGCGGCGAGCCCCAATATCTACTCAGCTCTCTTGTGGATTACGTCAAGAATAACCCCAAGGCCTTCTTCGAGGCGGAGGTGATTCACGTCTGGAGTCTGGGGATCGCCCCCTACGCCGACGAGAAGCTGGCGGAGAACTTCAGGCTCGACTCCTTCTTCGTCGGCGACAGCACGAGGGACGCCGTAAACCGGGGCGCCGCCGACTACACCCCCATATTCCTCTCCCAGGTCCCCGATCTCTTCCGCCGCGAGATCACCCCCATCGACGTCGCCCTGATCCAGACATCGCCTCCCGACAAGCACGGGTACATGAGCCTGGGGGTCAGTGTCGACATCGTCAAGGCCGCCGTCGAGATGGCGCCTCTCGTCATAGCCCAGGTGAACCGTCATATGCCCCGGATCCACGGGGACGGCTTTCTGAACGTCGAGGATGTGGACTATCTCGTCCCTCACGACGAGCCGCTCCTCGAGTACATGCCCGAGCTGATCAGCGACACCGCGGCGAGGATCGCGTCCTACGTCGCCCGAATCATCGAGGACGGGTCAACGATTCAGGTGGGGTACGGCTACGCCCCCAACGCCCTCCTCTCTCACCTCACCAAGAAGAAGCACCTCGGCATCCATACCGAGCTTCTCACTGACGGGATCGTGGAATTGATGAAGTCGGGGGTCGTCGACAATTCCCAAAAGACGATCGATCGGGGGAAGACCGTCGCCGCCTTCTGCATGGGGCGGGCCGAGACCTACGAGTACCTCCACGACAACCCCTCGGTGGAGTTCAAGACGATCGACTACACCAACAACCCCCTAACGATATCCCAGATCAAGAGGATGACCGCCATAAACAGTGCCATGGAGATCGACCTGACCGGCCAGGCGACGGCCGAGTCCCTGGGGAGCACCTTCTACAGCGGGATTGGCGGCCAGGCGGACTTTATGAGGGGCTCGCTTCTCGCGCCGGGCGGAAAGTCGATCCTCGCCCTCCCATCGACCGCCCTCGGCGGCAAGGTATCGAGGATCGTCCCCGCCCTCTCCCCCGGCTCCGGCGTCACCCTGACGAGAGGCGACGTCCAGTACGTGGTCACCGAGCACGGGATCGCCTACCTCCAGGGAAAGAACATCCGGGAGAGGGCGATGGACCTGATCGCCATCGCCCATCCCGACTTCCGACCATGGCTGATCGAGGAGGCGAAGAGGCTGAAGCTGATCTACCCGGACCAGGCCTACGTCCCCGGCAAGGGCGGCGAGTACCCCGAGAGCCTCGCGATCCACAGGACGACCCGCGCAGGCGCGGGCCAGGAGATCCTGCTGCGGCCCGTCAAGATCAGCGACGAGCCTCTGATCAAGGACTTCTTCTACAGCCTCTCGGACGAGAGCCTCTACACCCGGTTCATCTCGGCGAGAAAGAACGTACCCCACGAGATGAGGCAGGACCTCGTCGCCGTCGACTACACGCGGGACATGGTGATCCTCGCCGTCGTCGAGGGAAAAGACGAGCCGGAGCAGGAGACGGTCGTCGGCGTCGGCCAGTACAGCCTCAACCGCGACATGCACACCGCCGAGGTGGCGCTGGTGGTGAGGGACGACTACCAGGGGAAGGGGATTGGGATCGAGCTTCTCCACTACCTAACCTACCTCGCCAAAAGGCAGGGGCTCCTCGGCTTTTCCGCCGAGGTCCTCTCCAGCAACCGGCCGATGCGGAGCCTCTTCGAGAAGATGGGCTTCGACATCGAGAAGAGGAGGGAGGAGGGGGTCTACGAGCTGAAGATGAGGTTCAGGGAGGTATAGAAAGTTATCTGGGCCTGAGGTGTTTGGTATTGATATTAATCCGATTTTTTATCGAAATTTACATGCCTTCGTGAGCCATCCGTGTTGATGAAAATGGGTGGTTATGTAGATCTATTTTCATGTTAATACCTTGCAGCTTGCAACTTGGAAGTTATACCGGTAATCAATGCTTGATGTGTGGTTGTGCTGAGACGGGCCAGTACTGGATCTACAACTTTAAAGGAGGGGCCTATTACTCCTTCGTCCCCAATGAGAGGCAGAATAGGGACAGCTCCTTGAGTTTCGGCTCTGATCTGTGATGGAGCACGAGCTTTCCGTGGAGAATGACGTTGAGAAGTGGTACCCTATCTGGAGGGAAGCTCATATAGTACATACAGCACAAGTTAAATATGAGGATGTGGACATTCCTTGAAAAGAGTTATGTGAACACGCGGTAATGGCGGATGATGAAGAATAAATGCAAGGTGGATGCTTATGAAAACGGACAAAGGCGACGTTATCAATTTTTTAAAAAATCATGTGATCGGCAGATCGCTTAAGACAGATGAAATTGTTTACGAAACTGAAGAGGGAAAATTGGAGGGGGTTTATTCAGATGAAATGTTTTTCTCAAATTTATCACTTACCGAGAGTGGCTTACAGTTTGACATGACTACCATTACTCGTGAAAAAATATACTTTATCGATGCTAATAAAGATCGCGGCGCCTTAAAAAAAGATTTTACTGGCGTGAGTGTATTTCGCTACGAGTTTGCAGAACGTAAAAGCACATCTAAAATAACTGGAATAATGCGATTGGTTTCATCTACAGTTCATGATCATACAATGGAAGGAATTATTTACGGGGTACATGATGTACAATTAAAAGGTGAACAATTATGTTGGAAAGAACAGCAAATGCTGTATAGAGACATGCCAACAGAAAAAGAGCAATATCGTGCAGTTGCTTTTGATGCAAAAATACAGTTTTATCTTGAAAATGATAAATTACGATTTAAGTATGTACCCACATATTATAATTTCGATCCCGAAAAACTGACAAAAACATTATCTAAAGACAAATATCCACTATTCCTAACTAAGGAGCAATAAAGTGTATGCAGAAGAGAAACACGTCTAATTCACATTGGATATCCCTTTTCTGAATGAACAACCGGGAGGATAATTCAAATTAAAGTCAAATTAAGGCTATACTGCCGCCAGTTTGACTCGTCAAGCTCGCCTTCTACACCCGCGCCGCCCGGTGAGATCAGGACAGCGCTTTTTATCAGAACCGACGCCGTTGGAGCGGATGGCTCTTGCATAGGTCAAGGAAGGCGCCCTCCTGCATGGGCACCGCCGCAGGTATATAGTGATAAGCCACCATAGAAAGCGCGTGAACCGGTGGCGCGACCCTCGCACCGGGGCTCAGCCTCGGCTCTTAGTTCGGCAAAAAAAGATGGGTGATCTGTTGAAAGAGAAGAGCACATGGGAAGAGTTCTTTGATGCGCATGCGCCGGTCTACGAGGATAACATCTTCACCAAGAACACGCTTCCAGAGGTGGACTTCCTCGTCGAGGAGCTGTCCCTCCCGGCCGCAGGCTCTATCCTCGACGTCGGATGCGGGACGGGAAGACACTCCATCGAGCTCGCCCGGCGCGGCTATTCTGTCACCGGGCTGGACCTATCCCGTGAGATGCTCGCCCGGGCCGTGGCTGCAGCCGAGGCGGCCGGGGTGAAGGTGAACTTGATCCGCTCGGATGCCGCCCAGTTCTCGCTCCTCTTCCGCCTCGCTGGGGTGTCCGTGGTCAGCATGGAGGGCGGGACTGCGGGAAGCTGGGGGCGGAGGGGCCTCGATCTGGACGAGATCGAGATCATGATCGTGGCCCGCAAAACCGCCGAGCCATCGAATGCGGGCGATCCTCTATGAACCGCAAGAAATGCACCAGATTGGAAGAGATCCCCAACATCGGACCCTCCTTAGCGGAGGATCTGCGCCTGGTCGGAGTATCTCATCCGCAAGATCTGATAGGGCGAGACCCCTATAAGATGTACGAGGAGCTGTGCCGGAAAACAGGGGTGCGACATGATCCCTGTGTTATCGATGTTTTTATTTCTGCCGTCAGATTCATGGAAGGCGAGCCCGAACGGCCCTGGTGGGCTTATACATCAGAGCGGAAGCATAGGCTTGCCGGCTGGGATGCATCCGACTCGACAGCGCGCTCCAGCGGACGGACAGACGAAGAAAGCCGCTGAGCCTGGTTATTCGGACAGACTCAGGGCTAATTCCCGCTTTTCAAAGGCGGCATACAGCCAGTCCTAATTACTTCCGCTCCATGCTGTCAATAAATATATCTCCAAGTTAGAATCATTACAGATGTAAGGGAGAATGGGCTATTATCAAGTGCTAGCTGAGGTGGAGGAACTGCATGTTTGAGCTACCGGAGTATGTTACACTGGCTCGCCAGATGGCTGAAAGCCTTTCAGGCAAGCGCATCGCTAAAGGAACCTTAGGCAACTCTCCGCACAAGTTCGTCTGGTACAATCGAGAACCAGATGAGTTTGCCGCCATTGTCAAAGGAAAGACCATCGGAGAGGCCTACTGCAAGGGAAGGTGGCTGTTCATCCCTCTCCAGCCAGGCTACGTGCTGGTATTTGGAGAGTGCGGCGGCAAGATCATCCTTCATGAACCGGAATCGCAACTGCCAAAGAAGTACCATCTATCACTTCATTTCGAGGATGGCAGCTTTCTTACAGCAACCACCCAAATGTGGGGTGCCATGGAACTCTATGAGAAGGGCGAGGAACTTGAACGGCAATACATCAAAGATATGCGGACCGCTCCAGTTGATCCAGAGTTCAGTCTTGCATACCTATCAGCGCTCATCGAGGAATGCAAAAACAAAAAAAGTAGATCTGTAAAAGGACTGCTCACCCAGGATCAGCTGATACCCGGACTGGGGAACTCGATCGCTCAGGATATCATGTTCAAGGCGAAGCTCCATCCAAAGCAGCCCATAGCAAACTTGAGCAAGGCTCAAATCGAGAATCTACATCGAGCTATTGTGGAGACTGTGGCCGAAGTGATACGGCAGGGCGGCAGAAATGACGAAATCGATCTATACGGAAATCATGGCAAGTACAAACGCATAATGGACAAGACCGCAGCAGGACGGCCATGTCCTGAGTGTGGAACCGAGGTTATTAAGATGAACTACTTGGGGGGTGCCTGCTATTATTGCCCAAAATGTCAGAGCGCGGAGTGAAAGAGGAAAGGGGATCGGGACCAAGCTTCTCCATCATCTCACCTACCTCGCCAAAAGGCGGGGGCTTCTCGGCTTCTCTGCCGAGGTCCTCTCCAGCAATCAGCCGATGCGGAGGCTCTTCGAGAAGATAGGCTTCGACATCGAGAAGAGGCGCGAGGAGGGGGTCTACGGGCTGAAGATGAAATTCAGGGAGGTGTGAGGAACTTTTGGAGCCAAGCGTTTCGGCTTTCGGATATATCAACTCCTTTTTGTTTGGGATGTGCAGCAGTATAAGCTTAAATAGATCCTTCTCATGCTCTCGTAAATCTTTTAATAGTATCGTTGCCTTCGGTTCTTTTCCAATACATCGAGACCAAAATTGCGAGTGCCGTCACCACCTATCGGGCGTATAAAGACGGGAGCAAGGCAGAGGTAGAGATGATCGACCTTCGAAGGCGAGCCTCATCATCTGAAGACCCAAAACCAGGTTTGGAAAGTGAATGAGGAGATAGGTTGGCTTAAAAAAGTATATACTCGTGTCATGAAACGTGTTTGATGAATTGGGGATGACTATGAAGATTGTTGACGATCTGGAGGAGGAACTTCTGGCAAGGCTCGGCGGCGAGGATGGAGGCAGGACCATCACTAAGCTCGAGGGGACTCGCTGGGGTCGCCTCATACTTCCGTCGCCTGAAGAAGCCGCTCGGAGGCCCGTCCAGGGGCTTAAAGTTCTCGCCATCGGTTCGTGGACTCTGGGGCTTTTGTCCCTGGAGGCGCTTTTATCCGTGGAAGGGGAGCGGCCGAGGGACATTCGTCTGGTGGGTTTGGTGACCGACGATCCTCTGGACGCGGATGCGAGGATCTCTGTGAAGAAGCGATTCTGGCGTTACTACAGCCAGTCGGAACAAGAAGAATACGAATGGGCACTCCTGCACCGAGCGTTGCCTCTGGGCATCCCCTGCTACACCGGCGAGGTCAAGTGCGACGCATTCCGTGCCCTCCTGGCCCAATGGGATCCCGAGGTGATCGTGGTGGCGGCCTTCGGGCAACTGATTGACACTCCAATCATATATTTCCCGAAGTACGGCATCTACAACCTCCACCCCTCCGATCTTCTGCATGGCCATGGTGCAGGGCCCCAGCCCTGGGAGGATCTAGTACAGCGGAGGGCGTCCTCCACGCGGGTCACCCTGCATCGGGTATCGCCCGAGATTGACAGCGGTGATATCGTGGGCCAGTCGCCGGAGATCAACGTGCTCATGCCCGACGGGAGCTTTTCCGATGACGTACGGATGGTGGGTGAAAAGACCCTGGTCCCGGTCCGAGCTATGGTACGAGAGCTGGTGCTGGCTCTGATGGAAAAGAAGGCTTCCGGCGATGAGGGGCCTTTGGATGCTCTGGATTTCGAGCAGGTTTTCAGCCACGGTTTCAAGAAGAGGCTCAGGGAGCCTTTGGATCCGCTTAAACACGGCCGGATCCTTCCCCTGTCCGAGGAGGAGATGCGGTATACCGTGTGATAAGCGTGCTCGTACAATGAGAAGGGAACCCGTCTCTGCACAAATCAAACTGGCAGCGGCGCACCCAGTAGCAAGCGTGGGGCATGTTTCGCGCCGCCTTAGTGTCTTGAATTCCTCTGTGGGAAGGTGTCGAGGATAGTTCCCTCCCTCCTCCCAGGCTCCGGCGTCACCCTGACGAGGAGTGACGTCCAGTACGTAGTGACCGAGCGCAGGATCGCCTACCTCCAGGGAAAGAACATCCGGGAGAGGGCGATGGACCTGATTTCAATCACCCACCTGGACTTTCGATCCTGGCTGATCGAGGAGGCGAAGAGGCAGGACCTGATCTACCAGGACCAAAACTACGTCCCTGGGAGATGGTGTTCCTCGCCGCCGTCGAGGACGAAACCGAGCCGGAGAAGGAGACGGTCGTCGGCGTCGGCCAGTACAGCCTCAACCGCGACATGCACACCGCCGAGGTGGCGCTGGTGGTGAGGGACGACTACCAGGGGAAGGGGATTGGGATCGAGCTTCTCCACTACCTAACCTACCTCGCCAAAAGGCAGGGGCTCCTCGGCTTTTCCGCCGAGGTCCTCTCCAACATTTCCCGATCCCTGAAGCCAGGAGCAAAGGCCGTCCTCAATTGGGTGGCCATGCTCCGCAGGTCCACTAACGAGGACGTGGCGGAGGGACGCTTCGATCCCGTGACGATGGTCTGTTCGTCAGAACACCCACCCCGAGAAGGACACCCTCCCGTTCCGACGTTCGAGAGCGGTCTTTCTTGCCGACGCAGCTGGTCCTCCTCTTCCGCCTCGCTGGGATGTCCGTGGTAAGCATGTGGGGCGGGACCGCGGGGAACTGGGGGAGAAGGCCCCTCGATCTGGATGAGATGGAGATCATGATCGTGGCACGCAAAACCGCCGAACCATCGGCTGCGGGCGGACTTGAGCATATTGTCTGAGCTGTGTGCCCTTGGGCATTGAAGTAAATGGAAAACAACCGTCAAAGACAGTCCCAAAGAAAAAGATCTTAGAGGGCCGGACCGTTAATACCATGCCCGGTCCTTATTATTTCAGCCCTTAATCGGTACCTGTATCTCCGTCATCAGCTCCTCAGGCGGTAGCTTTGAAGGATCGCTCAGATAAAGCTCCCTGACTGGACCAGCTATCTCCATGCTGCTCTTCATCATATGCTTGAAGATATCCCGGTAGGTCATATACAACGTCTCGTAGCTCCCCTTGTGCACCACAGACAGCACCTTTGTCTCAGCAAGGCTTTTCAGCTCCATCTTCGGGTCGCCTATCTCCAGCTTGCCCACCACGGGCACTGCCACTTCGATATCCGCCTCTTTCTCCGCCCAGCAATCCAATTCGTCCGGGCTGCCCTCGGCGCAGTTCTCATCATGATAGATTGTCATCAAAGGGCCGGTCATCTTCACCTGATTCCTCTGGTTCTTAGGGGCAAAGACCACTGCCATCAGGTCGCCAATTGTCTTTTCTATAGTTGCGCTAAGCGGACCTCTATCCCTTATGCTCAAAACCCGCAGAGCGGGTACCTCTTTTATTGTCGGGTCAATCAGGGCCATCTTCATCATCTTCTTGCCGTTCTGTTTGAGCAATGCCTCGGTCCTCTGCAGCCTGGCGATCTCGCTCTGAGTCTTTGAGAGCTGCTCTTCGAGCAGTGCCTCAACGGCGATACCGTCTCCTCTGGCCTCAGCCTCCAGGAAGCTCGCTATATCTTCGAGGCGGAAGCCCAGATTGCAAAGCGTCTTGATCCGGACACCTCGATCCAGCTGGTTCGCAGTGTAGTAGCGGTAGCCCGTTATGGGGTCCTTTGCCTCCGGCACGAGCAGACCCTTCTGGTCATAGTATCTCAGCGCCTTGGGCGAGAGCCTCGTGATAAACGAGAACCTACTGATGGGAATTTGGTCTGCGGTCATTGCTCAAGCCTATAGAGATCGCTCTATTTGTAAATTCATGCAGTCTGCCCTGTGGAAGAGTTTGCTTTCCCGTTGTAATAGGACGCCAATAGAATTACATGTATCGCTTCTATAAATCGGGAATGTGACCTTGGGGAGACCGATGACGAAAAGGAACCTTCTCGGCTTTTCCGCCGAGGTCCTCTCCAGCAACCGGCCGATGCGGAGCCTCTTCGAGAAGATGGGCTTCGACATCGAGAAGAGGAGGGAGGAGGGGGTCTACGAGCTGAAGATGACCTTCAGGGAGGTGTGAGGAGATGTTCGGGACGGGGGCATTTGGTAGTGCTCTCTGATATGGTTACATTTGTAATCGGTTAAGAGAAGAATCGCAATGTTGCAGCCACCTAGATCAAGTAAGCTGTGCCAGTTCTCGAAATTTGGGGATGCTGATATCTCTTATTTGTTTGAGGTTAATCCATTCACTTCCGACGAATTACCATCTCTTTAAACACTTCCCATTCGTTTTCTTGCCATTTCCCAGACCATGAAATTTCAAAACATATTTTCTGATGGCCTGCATTCTCGGAATATAATCCTAATTGAATTTCATATTTTCCGGGAGGAAAGGAGTTTTGCTGAGAGAATAAGATCTCATTAGCATCCAACACAAAAGGTACGACATCATCTTTTCCCTCTAACCGCCGATATTCTTGATAGATCATCTCATTAATATCATCATAAACTGGTCCATTTACATGGCATAGATTACAATAACATGTGAGGTTGGGATTTATATCTATAAATTCGTCATGATGGGGGAACGTGTTTTTTGTTTTCGACCAATTCATATTTACAGCAGAAATGTTTTTATATTTTATCGGTTTATCAGCTTCGTTGCAATTCCAAAAATCCTCCAAAACTACTTCACATTTTTTGGCTTGAGATTTTCCTTTGTTTACAACACCAAAGCGAAAATAAAAAACGTGTCTCCAACTACGGACAGATGTATACTCAATAGTTTTGTGGCAAAAGGGAGGAGACAACTCAAAAGCAATTTCTAATTTAGGTGCAAATCTTTTTCTCTTTAATTCTTCTGCAAGAACGGGTGCAACAAGTGCTGATAATCCGAGGAATAATGAACCAAAGATGTAAATCCAGGTTTCTATACTTATCGTTGCACGATCTACTATCTTATAGGCTCTTGATTCATTCTCGGCATTTGAAGAAGCTGGATAGGCACAGAAGCACAGAAGAACAAACGAAACTAGCAGGGAAATAGCTATACGTTTCCTTGTAAATCCCATAGCATATTGATAGTGTCAAGTCTATTTATGTGTAACTCCATCACTAATTGATATAAATTTTTAAATAAGTTCTGGTGTAAATAATACTCATCCTATGTTATAGACGAGCGAGATCCACGATGAGCTATTGAACACACACTTCAAGGAGTGGAAGTGGAGGAAGGCGGTCGAAAGACCGATCACCCCGCTCTTTTTCATGAAGGTATCTTCTCCACCCGTATGGCGCAGGCCTTATACTCCGGCGTTTTTGCCACGGGGTCCAGGGCGGCGTTGGTGAGGAGGTTGGTTAGAACATCCCGGTAGTGGAAGGACATGAAGGCCACGCCGCGGGACGACTTATCGGTGACCCTCGCCTTCACCCTCACCTCGCCCCGCCTGGACTTGACGAGAACCGTCTCGCCGTCGGATACCCCGAATACCTCAGCATCCTCGGGGCTTATCTCGACCGCCTCCTCCGGCCAGACCCACATGATCCCCTTGGAGCGGCGGGTCATGGAGCCGCAGTTGTAGTGCTCGCGCCTCCGGCCGGTGGTGAGGATCAACGGGTACTCGGGATCGGTCACCTCGGCGGGGGGCCTGTGCTCGACGGCGTTGAACTTTCCGAGCCCCCGGCTGAAACGCCCGACGTGCATCGTCTCCGTCCCCGGATGATCCGTCGAGGGGCAGGGCCACTGGAGGCCCGCCGTCCCCAGCCGCTCGAAGTTCACGCCAGCGAACATGGGCGCGAGAGACGCGATCTCGTCCATGATCTCCGACGGATGAGCGTAGCTCATCGGATAGCCCATCTTCTCGGCGATTTTGCAGATCGTCTCCCAGTTCTCAAAGCCCGAGAGGGGAGAGATGGCTTTAGCCACCCGCTGAATCCGCCGCTCGCCGTTGGTGAAGGTCCCGTCGCACTCCGCAAAGCTCGCGGCAGGGAGGATGACGTCGGCGTATCTTGTCGTCTCGGTGGGGAATATCTCCTGGACGACGAGGAAGTCCAAGGCCTCGAGGGACGTCCGGACCCGGTTGGTATCGGGGTCGGTCTGGGCCGGGTCCTCCCCCAGGATGTAGAGGCCCCTGATCTTTTCCCCACCACCTTCTGCAAGCCGTTCCAACATCTGAGTCGATGTCAGGCCGGGATTTGCGGGGAGCCGGACCTTCCAAGCCTCCTCGAACTTGGCCCTGACGGCAGGATCGGTCACCGACTGATAGCCGACGTAGTTATTCGGAAGGGCCCCCATATCGCAGGCCCCCTGGACGTTGTTCTGACCCCGAAGGGGCATTATCCCCGTCGACGGGCGGCCGACGTTCCCCGTCAGCATCGCCAGATTTCCGAGCGACATCACGTTGGCGGTTCCGGTGACGTGCTCGGTCATCCCCAGGCTGTAGATGATCATCGCCTTCTCGGCCCCGGCGTAGATCTGGGCCGCCTCGACGATATCCTCCTCGGGAACTCCGGTTATCTCGGCGGCCCTCTCAGGTGGGTACTCCTCGACCGCCTTTCGAAACTCCTCAAACCCCTCGGTGCGGCTGGCGATGAATTCCCGATCCTCCAGACCCTCCCTGAGGATGACGTTCATCATCCCGTTCAGAAGGGCGATGTTGGTCCCCGGCTTCAGGTTGAGCCAGACCTTCGCCCGATCGACGAGCTCGATCTTCCGAGGGTCGGCGACGATGATCTTTGCGCCATTGTTCGCCGCTTTGATCACCTTCAGCCCCACGACTGGATGAGCCTCGGTGGTGTTGGAGCCGATGATGAATAAGACGTCTGCATCTTCGATCTGATCGAAGGAGTTGGTGGCAGCCCCGCTTCCGAAGCATGCCGCAAGGCCCGTCACCGAAGGGGCGTGGCAGACCCGGGCGCAGTTGTCCACGTTGTTTGTCCCGAAGACGGCCCGAGCTAGCTTCTGGACAAGGTAGTTCTCCTCGTTGGTGCACCGAGAAGAGGAGAAGGCACCCAGGGAGTCGGGACCGTACTTCTCTTTGATCTCGGAGAACTTTCTTGCGACGAGGTCGAGGGCCTCCTCCCAGCTCGCCTCCTCAAACCTCCCGTTCCTTCTTATCAGGGGGATGGTCAGACGGTCGGGATGGTGGACGATCTCGTCGAGGCCGAAGCGGCCCTTGACACACGCCTGCCCCCGATTTACAGGCCCCTCTCGATCCGGAGAGACGGAGACGACTGTGTTGCCCTTGACTCCCAGCTCCAGCCGACAGCCGACGCCGCAGTAGGGGCAGACGGTGGAGACCGTCCCCTCAGGACAGACCCATTTATCGGACCGCACGAAGAGGGCTCCGGTGGGACAGACGTCCACACACGCGCCGCAGAACTTGCAGTCCGAGTCCTGGAGAGACGCGGGGCCGATCCAGTGCATCCGATGAAAATCGGGGTTGGTGGAGAGGACAGCATTTCCGCGGACCTCGTCGCAGATTCGCACGCATCGGCCGCACATGATGCAGAGGTTGTAGTTGCGGTCGAAGAAGGGCTCCCTCAAGATTGGCATATTTCTAAAAGAGATCTGGTATCTGACCCTCTCAAGGCCGACGAACTCCACAGCCTCCTGAAGCTCGCAGCTCCCGTCCTTGGGGCAGAACTTGCAGCCCACCGTCACCGGAAACTTCCTCATGCACTCGCGCAGGTCGGTGCACTCGTCCTTTCGGTCGCAAAAAAGGCAGTAAGTTGGATGGTTGGTGAGAGCCAGGAGCATCTCCAGGGTGTGTCGTCTCATCTCCTGAAGCTCCTCAGTCCGGGTCTCTACCACCATCCCCTCTTCCGCCGGAGTGTTGCAGGATGTGGGATAGTGATCAAGCCCCTCTACAGAGACGATGCAGAGCTTGCATGTGCCCGTGGGCTTCAGGTCCGGATGATCGCAAAGAGCCGGCACATAAGAGCCCGCCTTGCGGGCCGCATCGAGAATGGTGGCCCCCTCGGGGACCGTCGCCTCTCGACCATCAATTGAAAGTCTGATTTCAGCCATGTTCCCTCCCGCGCCGGAGACTGGTGATGATTAATTGTATTAGAAGGTTACTCTGATCATTTACATAAGGCCGATTAGGTAAGCATGTGTGTTTAGAGCGAGAATAATTGTATTAGACGTTTTATCCGACTCCTGGTCCCCTCTGACCATCGGCGAAAATGTACCAGTTTTTCGGATGTTTTTGCAGGAATCGTTCCGGTCTGATTTGACTGATAGCGACACCGTCTTATCGCCCGACGACCATCCCGCCCCGATGAACCCCGACAAGATCGATGAGATCCTCGCCTTCCACAGCGCCCAGAAAGAGGCTATCGACGCCCGTCTCGCCGACTTCAGGTGGATATGGGCGGAGGGCACAGACCGCGACCTCTTCGCCGAGCTCGCCTTCTGCATCCTCACCCCCCAGTCTCGGGCGAGGACCTGCTGGCCCGCCATCGAGAGGCTCAGAAGCTGCGACCTCCTCTACGTCGGGACCGCCGAGGAGATTCTCGGGAAGCTCTCGAACGTCCGGTTCCGTGAGAGGAAGGCGAGCTACATCGTCGCGGCCCGAGATCAGTTCACGCGGGACGGCCGGTTAGCGGTCCGGGCCGTCCTGGAGGGGTTCAGCGACCCCTTTACGGCCCGGGAGTGGCTCGTCGGGAACGTCCTGGGCCTCGGGTACAAGGAGGCGGGCCACTTCCTGCGAAACATCGGCCTCGGCGAGGATCTCGCCATCCTCGACCGCCACATCCTCAAGAACCTGGCGATCCTGGGCGTCATCGACGAGGTCCCGGCATCCCTCACCAAAAAGAGGTACCTTGAGATCGAAAAGAAGATGATCGCCTTCTCGAAAGAGGTGGGGATCCCCATGGGCCACCTAGACCTCCTCCTCTGGTCGAAGGAGACGGGCGAGATCTTCAAATGAAGTCTCCGAGCCTCTTGTTCCCTCGCCCCCTCTCCGTCTCCATCCCCGCGGACTTGAGGGAACGTCTGGATATCCGCCCACAGAAGGGCCTTCTGCCGTCTTTTTGTGGCTCGTCCTGGCTTCGATAGTGAACCTCCCAGAGGTCGGTGACGCCGCCATCGGCATCGACCCCGTCCTCTTCCTCGCCCTTGCCCTCGCTGGCTCCGACGTCCATGAGGCGGCCGATCTCTTCGAGGGCGGTCGCGACCCCATCGCCCCGGGAGCGGAGAAATCCGGATTCGGTCCGGAGGGAGGACCAGGACCGTTTCTCATCACCAAGGACGATCACGGTTCCCGGAAACTTTCTGGCGAAGAAGTCGGCGACCTCAAACCCGACCTCGTGGTCGGGGCTCATCCGGCCATAGAGGACCCGTCCTCCAAGAGGCTCAAGCCTCACAAACCCCCGCATCCTGTGGATCTCCCCCTGGACCGCGTATATCATCCTCCGGATGCGGAGGACCTTCTGGTCCGTCGAGGTCTCCACCTCCAGGGGCGTGAGGTTTCGAGCATATTCGATAAGCCTCTCGTCGGAGTCCTTGTGGGCTGCAAGAAGCTCGACGAAGTCGTCGGGGGTCCTCATCCGATCCACCGGTCCAGGGTCGTCTCGCATCTGCCGCCGACCTTGAGGAAGGGCCCCGCCCGGCGAGCGGCGACGCCGAGGGCTGCAAGATCCCTCATCCTCTCGATCCGATTCTCTTTTCTCCGGATGACGATCCTCCGGGCGCTCTTCGGTCCGATCCCCGGCACCCTGATCAATTCGGTGAAGGAGGCGGAGTTCGGGTCGATCGGCGAGTCGAAGAAGCTCTTGGCTATCGCCACCTTCGGATCACCGTTGCGGAGGAAACCGTCGTCGTCGAAGGCCGAGAGGATCTCCTCTTTCTCCAGCTTATATACGCGGTGGAGCCAGTCGACCTGGTAGAGGCGGTGCTCCCTCCAGCTTTCCTCTTTCTCCCTCCCCTCGAAGGCGGTCCCCGCCACGGGCCGAAAGGCGGAGAAGTAGACCCTCCTCAGGTTCATCGCCTCGTACTCGAAGATGAGGCGGTCGAAGATCTCCCGGTCGCTCTCCCCGGCGGCTCCCACCACCATCTGGGTCGTCTGGCCCGCGGGCAGATCTACGGTCCTCGATAGGTCTCGAACGTACCTCTGCCTCGCGAGGATGTCCCTCTTGTAATCCTTCGACGGGCATAGCTCCGCCAACCTGGCCTCCGACGGCGCCTCCAGGTTCACGCTCACCCGGTCCGAAAGCTCCATCGCCTCCCTCACGTGCTCCTTCGACACTCCGGGGAGGATCTTCAGGTGGACGTACCCCCGAAACTGATGGGGGCCTCTCAGAAGCCTCACCGTCTCGATCATCTCTTCCATCGTCTCTTGTTCGCCTTTGCCGATCCCCGAGCTCAAAAATAGCCCCTCGATCCGGTTTCTTCGGTAGAGGCCGACGGTGATCCTCGCCAGCTCATCGGGAGAGTAAGAGAAGGTACTCGCGCTTTTTTTGCTGCAAGAGGCGTTGGAGCAGTACCTGCAGTCGTGAGGGCAGGCGTTGGTGTAGAGGGTCTTGAAGAGGCTGACACACCTTCCGCCGCCGGTGAAGGAGTGGCAGAGCCCTCCCCTCAAAACATCGCCGATCCCGTCGGTCCCCTCGACCCTCCTCTTCGTCGATGTGGACGAACAGATGTCGTGCTTCGTCCCCCTCCCCAGGGCCTCAACCTTGGCGGGATCGATCTCCAATCTCGCAGGCGGTCCCAGCGAGTCGAACCTGCTCAGGGCGGCTAGACGCGCCATCTTCTCTAGGGTGGTCACGGCCTCAAAAACGCATGACCTTCAAATAGGGGTTTTGGATCTGCGGCGCGAAAGTATCCGGACGACGGAAGTTTTGAGCAGAACCGGGATGTCTTCAAGCCTCCGAAAATTTGAGCCTCTTTCGTCCTCCTTCGTCGACGAAAAATATGCGTTATTCAACTAAATTTCGGTAAAATAGAGGAGCTATAAGAGATCGTCGAAACTTTTCAGGTCAACTAATCGAAGAAGATATATCCCGAAAAGGTACAAAATAAGAGGATGTTTTATCGAAGGTGATCGTCATGACCGACAATAAAGAAACTTACACATATCGAGCCGGAAAGAAGGTCCTTCTCGAAAAGGAGCCGGACCAGTTCGTGGTCCGGACGCTTCCAGAGACGCTGAGGGAGATGGGAATCGAGGAAGCTGAAAAGGTATCCTCGGCATCCTCCAGGGTCACCTCAAAGGCGGCAGACCTGGAGCTCCTCATGAGCATGACAAGACACCTCGCCCCCACCCATCACGCTTACCGCGTCGCCGAGACCGGGGAAGAGTTTCTGATCACAGACCGGGTTTTCGTCACCTTCCGGGAGGCTCTGCCGACCGGCGAGGTGGACGCCTTTGCCGGCAAGTACGGACTCATCAGGCTCAAGTCCTACTCCGACCGCGACTACCTCTTCCAGCTCACCGAGGGGACGGGGATGAACCCGGTGAAGCTGGTGGTGAGGCTGATGGAGCAAGAGCCTATGGTGGAGACCGCGGACCACGACCTCAACCGGAGGATGAGCACCTACGATTTCTCCCTCCCCACGGACCCCGCCTATTCGAGCCAGTGGCATCTTCATACACGTTTTTCTGACAGGAGCTTCGATCCCAGGTCGTCATCTCGCTGCGAGGATGCCTGGCAGATCCTCGACCATTTCGGAAGCGGAAGCGTCGTCGTCGGGGTCACCGACGACGGTTGCAAGCTCGACCATGCAGACTTTGACTCTCCCGACAAATTCGCTGGCTGGGGCTATTTCCGAGGGAGAAGGCTGGTCAAAAGTATCGATATTGACGCCGACCCGAAAGAGATGTACACCCCAGGCGAAAACCATGGGACCTCCTGCGCTGGAGTGATCGCTGCCGAGGCCGACTCCGCCCTGACGGTGGGGGCGGCACCAGGCTGCCGTCTTCTGCCCGTAAAGTGGGAGATCGACGATTCGGGCTATCTTCTTATCAGCGACGACAAGTTCTATACGGCTCTCGAATTCGTCGCCGATAAGGTGGACGTCCTCTCCAACTCCTGGGGGTCCAGCCCCACCATGGATTTTGTGCCCCTCGTCACCCGCAAGATCGCCGAACTCGCGCAAACCGGCGGTCGCCGGGGCCGGGGTGTCGTCTTCGTATGGGCGGCGGGAAACGAGAACTGTCCCGTCAGCCACAACGCCTCCATGGAGGTTCCCTTCACCGACGGGTGCGAGGTCAGGCCCGACGGGTCCCTCGTCTGGGTCGGCGTTGAGACCGCTCGAAGGTTCGAAAACGATCTCGTCGGAATTCCGGGGCTGGTGATCGTGGCGGCCGTCGCAAGCACAGCTCAGCGGAGCCACTACTCCAACTACGGCACCGGGATCGCCATCTCTGCCCCGAGCAACAACGTCCACTCCTACTACAGGCTGACCCTTTCGGGTCTGGGCATCACGACGACGACCGGCGAGTTCATCCCCGTAACAGAGCACTTCGGCGGAACCTCCAGCGCCGCCCCCCTGGTGGCGGGCGTCGCGGCCCTGGTAATCTCGGCCAACCAGGACCTCTCGGCGCTGGAGGTGGTATCGGTCCTGAAGCAGACCGCCTCGAAGGACCTCGACTTCGAGGCTTATCCGCGGACGCCACCCGCAACCTTCGATCCCGACACGAGCTGGGACGTCTCGCCGATACCTCCCTTCGACCGCGGCGAGTTCGCAGACGTCGGGGACCCGGATGGGACCTGGAGCCCCTGGTTTGGCCACGGGCGGGTCGACGCGGCGAAGGCGGTGGCCGAGGCCCTGAAGCGTCGGGGAGAGGCGGGCCAGAAGGCCTTCAAACGAGCGTCGAGCCCAAACCTGAAAATTCCAGACAACGACGTCGAGGGCGTTCGGGATTCGGTGACCTTCTCTGAGGCCGCCAACCTCTCCTCGATAAAGGTCACAGTCGATTTATCTCATACCTTCATCGGCGACCTCCGCCTGACCCTCATCGCCCCTTCGGGGAGGTTCGTTGTGATCCACGATCGGAACGGGGGCGGATCAAACGACATCAAGCAGATCTTCGACTTGAAAACAACACCGAGTCTCGGATCTCTTGTCGGTCAGTTCATCCAGGGGGACTGGACCCTTCTCGTCCAGGACCTGGCGTCTCGGGACGAGGGCAGGCTGAACCGCTGGGAGCTGGAGGTCGAGGGGCAGACGAACGGCTTTGTGAACCTCGAGGACGCGCCTGCGGCCACCATCCCAGACAACGACCCGACAGGGATCGTGGCGACGATCAGCACGAAGGACCCGGGGAAGGTGAGGGTGGTGGAGGTTTTTGTCGACATCACCCACAACTTCATCGGCGATCTTGAGGTGACCCTCATCTCGCCGACGGGAACCGCGATCCCCCTCCATCAGAGGGCCGGGATGGCCGACGACAACATCATCAAAAGCTACACCCCGGCGACAACGCCGGATCTCTCGAAGCTCAGAGGGCAGCAGATCCAGGGTGCCTGGAGGCTGAAGGTTGCAGACCTGGCGCGGTCGGACGTCGGCAAGCTCAACCGGTGGGCTCTGAAGATAGCAAAGGAGTCTTAGTCAAGTACGAGGGTTGGACAGGATCAAAGGATCGTGGACTCGGGCTCGGGCACCGGATCCGGTTCACCGGATCACCAGGACCGCGGCCCCCTCGATCTCTCCGGACCTGAGCCTCTCCAGGGCGACGTTCGCCTCCTCCAGGGCGAAGGGGATCACTTCCGTCTTTACGGGGACCTGGGGGGCGATTCCCAGAAACTCAGCGCCATCCCGTCTCGTCAGATTGGCGACGGACCGCAGAACCCTCTCGCCCCAGAGGATGCTGTAGGGAAAGGATGGTATGTCGCTCATGTGGATCCCGGCGCAGACGACGACACCGCCCTTTGCCGTCGCCCCCAACGCGGCGGGGACGAGGGACCCGACGGGGGCGAAGATGATGGCGGCGTCGAGGAGATCTGGCGGCACCTGGTCTGAGCCCCCGGCCCAGAATGCACCGAGCCGGAGGGCGAAGCTCTGGGCCTCAATGTCCCCGGAACGGGTGAAGGCGTAGATCTTTTTTTCCTGAAATCGGGCCACCTGGGCGATGATGTGAGCTGCTGCCCCAAAGCCGTAGATGCCGATCCGTTTCGCGTCAGGATCGACCGTCGCCATCCGGTAGGACCGATAGCCTATGAGACCGGCGCATAATAGCGGAGCTGCCTCGGCGTCGCCGTAAGACTCGGGCAGCCGAAAGGCGAACCTCTCGTCGGCGACGGCGTACTCGGCGTACCCGCCGTCGATGTTGTATCCGGTGAAGAGGGCGTTATCGCAGAGGTTCTCTTGCCCCTTTTTGCAGCGGGAGCAGGTCCCGTCGGTGTATCCAAGCCAGGGGACCCCCACCCTCTCCCCGATCCGGAACCGGCCCGCGGCCTCGCCCGCAACTCCGATCTCGCCTCCTCGTTTGCCGTCCCCCTCATCCCCGCCCACGGCTACGACGGTCCCCACGATCTCGTGGCCAGGGATCAGGGGACGCTTGGGGTTCGGAAGCTCCCCGTCGACGATGTGCAGGTCGGTCCTGCAGACGCCGCAGGCCCGAACCTTTATCAGAACCTCTCCGGGGCCTGGCCTTGGGACAGGAACTTCTTTCTCCATCAGGGGCTTTCTTGGCTTTTCAAGGACCATGGCGCGCATGGTCTTCGGGATATGCATCTTGCTCACCTCGCGCTGGCGACTTATCCGTACACCTAAAGAGCAAAACCTTTTTGGACGTCGCCAGCAATTGAAGCTATTAAAGATGATATACCTATACTACTCGGATCGTTTCTCGGAATACGACTTCGGCCCCCACCATCCCCTGAGGTCGGTCCGTCTGACCCTCACCTACGGGCTGATGGAGGATTACGGCCTTCTCGACGGTGAGGACGTCCGGATCGTCGAGCCGCCTCTGGCAAGCGACGAAGACCTTCTCTCAGTCCACACCCCAGAGTACCTGGAGGCGGTCAGGTCCGAGCGGCCGAACGTCCTCTTCGGCCTTGGAACCAGCGACAACCCCGTCTTCGATGGGATCTATGATGCCTCCCGCCTCGTGGCCGGTGGGAGCATCGACGCCGCGCGGAGGATCGTCGAGGAGGACTGCTCCGCCTTCAACTTCGCCGGGGGGCTGCACCATGCCACGCCCGACCGTGCCTCGGGATTCTGCATCTTCAACGATCCGGCCCTGGCCATCCGGGTCTTGAGGGAGAGATTCGATCGGGTCCTTTACGTCGACATCGACGCCCACCATGGGGATGGTGTCCAGGAGATCTTCTATAGGGACCCAAACGTCCTCACCATATCGATCCACGAGTCGGGAAGGTATCTATTTCCCGGCACCGGCTTCGTCGACGAACGAGGGGAGGGCCCAGGCCTCGGACGCGCTGTGAACGTCCCCATGCCCCCAGGCTCCAGCGATGGCGCTTACGAGCGGGCCTTCGAGGAGATCGTCCCCCGGCTCTTCGAGAAGTTCAGGCCCGAGGTCGTGGTCGCCCAGCTGGGGGCCGACGCTCACTACTCCGACCCACTGACGGACCTGAACCTGACCCTCTTGGGCTACGGACGCCTCGTCTCGAGAATCAAGGAGCTGGCCGACCTCCGCGCCGAAGGAAGGCTTCTCGCCCTGGGGGGCGGCGGCTACAACCTCAAGGTAGTGCCAATTGCCTGGGCGATCGCCCTCCAGATCATGAAAGGAGAAGAGGTCCGAGAGTACCTGCCGCCTTTCTGGGCTGAGCTATTCAGGTCCGAGGTCGGAGGCACGCCCCTCTGCCCGCCCGATGCTCAGCTGAAGATTGATGAAGGGGCCCAAAAAAGGATTGACGAAGATCTCGACCAAACTCTCAGCAATCTGAAGAATAAGTTATCCGAGATCCACGGGATATTCTAGCCCTAACGCCTTTGATCAAGAGGTTTGAGGTTCTCGGCACCTAAAGGCGGGCAACTCCTCACCGCCCCATCATCTCCACCGATACTGGCACTGGGTTTTGGACGATGTCCATCACCGCAGACCTTTTTACGACCTCCCGGCAAAGGGCTTCGATCTCCCCTTTCGAGGCAGCGGCAACAACGGCACACCTCACAGATACGTTCTGAAGCCCGGGCCTAGAATCTTCGGATAGGCCGAAAAAGTTGTTCAGATCGATATCTCCCTCCAGAGATAGCTCCATGGCCTCGATCTTGATTCCCACCAGAGCCGCCCTGAGAACAAAACCCACCTCG
This sequence comes from Methanothrix sp., assembly GCA_035380685.1. Lineage (GTDB taxonomy): Archaea > Halobacteriota > Methanosarcinia > Methanotrichales > Methanotrichaceae > Methanocrinis. The sequence continues at coordinate 61,532 of DAOSXX010000005.1, forward strand.
ATGCACGAGGCTAAGGCATGTAAGACGAACTCCACGGCGTTTGGAGCGAGGTCCCGTCCCATAAGGGCTGGCGGCTCGTCGGACTCGACGACGAACTTCACCGGCTTTTTCATACCTTCTGCCTTGCGGCCCCTTTCGATGAAGGTTCGACAGCGGCAGCCACCGCCCCACTCCGTCCTCGTCCGGATGGTGAACCTCCCCTTTTCAGGCTCTTTCCCCACCTCATCTATCGTCCTATGAAGCCTCAGGACGTCGATACCGTTCACTATTTCGTTCATCTCGGATCCCTGAGCCAGGTCTCGCGGCCCGGACTAAAATATGCTCGGTCAAAAGCCGCAAAATCCGGCGGACTTATGCCGCCAAGAGATCCCGCAGAGCTTTCAGGTCGAGGGAGCTGGTCGTCTCGTTCGCCCAGACAGAGTAATCGTCGCTGTAGAGGACGAACTTTTTCTCGGTGGGAGAGGTCAGCGCCTCGAGGACCAAGGCGTTCGGATCGTGGGGGTTATTGCAGGAGACGTTCAGCTCGCCGGGCCGGACCAGGTCGCTGACGTCCACCCGCTCGATCCTGCAGGCGCCGCACTTGTCGCAGCTTGCGATCTCTTTTCCATCGATCTCGAGGGCTAAAGGATCCTTGTAGCAGAAGACGCCGCCGCAGTTGTCGCAGGACTCAAGCCCCACCCAGGCCACCTCCACGGTGCAGTCGGGCACCTTCAGCAAAAGGTCGAAGCCCTGGTCGAACTGGTATCTGATTCTGTGATAAGTCCCCGCCTCCCGAGAATAATACGCTGCAGAATCGACGATCTCGGACCATTGCTCCCCGGAGGCGCCCTGCCCCAAGCCCTTCGCCAGGTTGAAAACCTCCTCCATCTCTCCTTTCAGGACCGTCTTCGTCTCCAGGTCGAACTCAGCGGGGCTTGCGACCGTCGCCCTGCCGTCGGCGCGGACGAAAGCCCAGTCATCGGTATCGCTGAACCTCCAGACAAGACGCAGATCATCTCCTTCAATCAACCCGTACACCACGTCTGCCCGCTCGCCGAGGGGGCCAAAGTCGATCGGCGCCCCCATCTCCACGGATATGCCGGACCTGAATTCGGGCATCTGCGGGGCATCGCCGCTCGCGATTCCATCGTTTTGAGCTGCGGCTCCAAAAACGATCGAACCGAGAAGGATCAGCACGAAAGTCGAGAAGCCCAAGCCCAATTTGATAAAGCTCATCATATCGCCCTCAACGGGTTTTAAACGTCGATGAAAATTAAAAATTGTTCAATTCGGTTTGCTTTATTCGTCCCGGCTATCCGCCCTTGGAGAGCATCCTCATCTTATCCCACCCGTTCCCCCGGCCCAGAGGCTGGTCGAGGACCCAGTCGAGAAACTCGAAGATGATGGGGGACATGAAGACGTAAAACTCCCTGGTGAAAGTGAGGGCGTCCTCGACGGTTCGAAAGTGCCTAACCTCGATCGTCTGCCCCGAGGCGGTCTTCCGGCCTCTCACGACCTGGTCTGCCACGAAGGCCGATGCTCCGCAGGATGCTCTCGCGGGCTGGAGGGCGTCGATGTTGACGGGGACGCCTCCGTAATGGCGGTATAGATCGAATATGAGGCCCTGTCGGCTGGGTCTCTCCTCCTCTGAGACCTCGAGGACGATCTCCTCGTCGAGGCTCTCGGGGCGGGGGACGATCTCCGCCTCCACCACTACGGAGTACTCCTCGTCCTCGAAGCCTTCGGTCTCCGCCAGGTCTGCCGCCTCGAAGACGACGCCGAGGCCGACGATTGAGCCCTCCCCAAGAATGACCTGCCAGTCGTCATCCTCGGCGTAGATCGTCTTTTCATCCAGCTTTAGAACCTGTACCATCTCCTCCCTCCTTCTACACCGCGCCCTCTTCGAAATCCATCCCTGATCAGATACGATCTCCTTCGGCAAAAACCTTTGCCGCCGTTCCTTCCATCAAACTTCGCCGGCGGGTCATGACAGCACCTCCACGTCCTCGCCCCTCTGGACCGAGATCTCCCGGCGGCCCTCGTACTCGGTGATCTCGCCCTTAACCCGGATTCGGTCGCCTTCTGCCACCCTCTCCGCCACATCCTCTGCGCCGCACTCCTGGCTGACGAATATCGGAATGGTCGAGGACTGGAGCCAGAGGATCAGGTGGCCGGCGTCGGTTGGCTGGACTCTGCTGACGATCCCCTCGGAGACTATCGAAACTGAACCGGCGCCGGGTTCGGATTCGGCGTCGAAATCCCCCAGGGCCCAGGAGGCGGCGGCGAGAGACCCGAGGGCCATGAAGAGCAGCACAATGACCACCTTCTCCTCCTTCTGCATCCCGTCCCTCCCGCCGCCTCTGGACGGCGGCAGCTCGAAAAGAGACCATCAAAAAAGAAATATGCGCGATCGAGCTTTACTTTTTCTCTTCTTCCTTCTTCTCGCCAAAGTGCTGCTGGTAAGCCGCCTCGCAGGCGTCCAGACAGTCCTGACAGAGCCCCTTGTATGCCCCTTCGGGGTTAGCGATGGTATGCACCTGAACTCTCACCGGTACCAGGGTTGGCTTAGCAAGTCCACAAAGTTCACAATCTGCCATGCAGTTTCATCTCCCGGAGAGTGCCATAAACCTTTCTCCCTGTTGAACTTTTCCATCAGATCATAGGCTGGGTCCAGCAGATCGGTGATTCGTCCGACGGGTCGGCTTCGGCTCATGACTTTCAGGGCCTGGACAACGACTAAACCTGCGAAGGTACAAAGAGACTATCATGCAGAGTTCGTCTGATAGGCCGATCATAACCCTCCTCTCGGATTTCGGGTCCCTCTACCCCGCCGAGATGAAGGGGGCGATCCTCTCTTTGGCCAGAGACGCGATCCTGGTGGACATCGCCCACGACATACCGCCCCAGGACTTCCGGGCCGGGGCCTTCGTCCTGATGGCCGCAGCCCGCCACTTTCCCGAAGGGACGATCCACCTGGCCGTCGTCGACCCCGGCGTCGGGACCGACCGGCGCGGCCTCGTCGTCGAGAGCGGAGGCCACCTATTCGTCGGCCCCGACAACGGCCTTCTGATCCCGGCGGCGCGATCCCTCGGCGAGCCGGCAACCTGGATGATCGATCCTAGCTTCACAGAGGGCGCGGCCCCGACCTTCGCCGGAAGGGACGTCTTCGCCCCCGCTGCGTCGATGCTAGCCTTGGGCGCGAGGCCCGAGTCCTTCGGCCCCCGGGTGGAGCCGGTCACCCTCGATTTCGGTGGCGTTCGACGGTCCGGGGACGGGATCGTGGCGGAGGTGATCTACGTCGACGGGTTTGGGAACCTGGTTTTGAACGCCCGCGAGATCTCCTGGGATCGAGTGGTGGTTTCGGGGGTTGTGCTCCGGAGGGTGAGAACTTATGCCGAGGTGGGGGTCGACGAACCCCTTATAACCATTGGGAGCCATGAGTTTGCGGAAATTGCGGTCAACGGGGGGAGCGCGAGAGATCTTTTCGGCCTCTCCCCCGGCGATCGGGTACTCTTGGAGAGAGGAAATTGTTCGGAATAGAGTTCGTCCCAAATGAGCCCGCCCTGAAGGTGGGCTATATGGCAAAGCTGGCGGAGGATGCGGGCTTCGACACCATCTGGATCACAGATCACTACAACAACAGAGACGTCTATTCAACCCTCGCGATCCTATCCATGGCCACGAGCAAGGTGAAGCTCGGAACCGGCGTCACCAACCCCTACACCAGGAACGTCGCCGTCACGGCCTCCAGCATCGCCTCGATAAACGAGATCTCCGGCGGCAGGGCGATCCTGGGGATAGGTCCCGGCGATAAGGCCACCTTCGACGCCATGGGGATCGCCTGGGAGAAGCCTCTCACCGCCGTCAAGGAGTCGGTCTCGGCCCTCCGGGAGCTTCTCGCGAAGAAGAGGGTCGCTGGCCACGGGATGGCGGGAGCCCAGCTCGCCTTCAAGGCCGGCGATATCCCGATCTACATCGGAGCCCAGGGGCCGAAGATGCTGGAGATGGCGGGGATGATCGCCGACGGCGTCCTCGTCAACGCGAGCCACCCCGACGACTTCAAGTACGCCGTCCCTCTGGTGAAGACGGGAGCGAAGAAGGCGGGGCGCGACCCCGAAGAGGTGGAGATCTGCGCCTACACCAGCTTCAGCGCCGACAAGAACGGCGAGAAGGCGATAAATGAGGCGAAGATCGTCGTCGCCTTCATCGTTGCCGGGTCTCCGGAGACGGTCCTATCGCGCCACGGGATCAAGCCCGAGGAGGCGGCAGCCGTATCCGGCGCCATAGCCAAGGGCGACTTCGGCGCTGCCCTCGGAGCCGTCACCGAGACGATGATCAGGGCCTTCTCCGTTTCGGGAACCCCCGACGACTGCAAGGCGAGGGTCGAAGAGCTTCTCGCGACCGGCGTCACCCAGATCGTCGTCGGCTCTCCCATCGGGCCCAACAAGGAGAGGGCCATAAAGCTGATCGGAAAAGAGATTCTATGAAGAGAGGCCTGTACATCGGACGGTTCCAGCCGTATCATCTTGGCCATCAGGCCGTCCTCCAGAAGATCGTCGAGGAGGTGGACGAGATCGTGGTGGGCCTGGGGTCCGCCCAGGAGAGCCACTCCATCGACAACCCTTTCACCGCCGGAGAGAGGATCAGCATGATCTGGCCCGCCCTCAAAACCCTGGACGCGACGTGTTACGTCATACCCCTGGAGGACATGGCGAGGAACGCCGTCTGGGTATCTCACGTCAGGGCCATGACCCCCAAGTTCGATGTGGTCTACTCGAACAACCCTCTCGTCGTCCAGCTCTTCGCCGAGGCCGGGGTGGAGGTGAGAAGGCCGCCGATGTACAGAAGAGAGGTCTACTCGGGAACCGCCATAAGAAGGATGATGCTGGCAGGAGACGAGAACTGGAAGCGGCTCGTCCCCCTCTCTGTCGTATCGGTGATAGGCGAGATCGGCGGCATCGAGAGGCTTAAAAACGTGAGCAAGGACGACGAGGAGTAGGATCTACCCCTCTTCCAGATCGACCTTTGCCTCTATGGTCCTGTTTTCAAGGTCCAGATCAGACATCTGTCCAGGTTCGTTCTCCACTTCTGGTCTCTGCAGGTCTGGACCTTCCTGCACCTCGGTCTCGTTCTGCTGGACGAGGTCGTTCTCAAAGCCTGCCTCGATACCACTCTCGGCGCCGGTCACCCCTGTCTCCGCTTCCAGAGCCCTCTCGTAGCACGCGATCGCCTCTTCGTGCCTCCCCAGGGCACTGAGGGCGATGCCCTTGTTGTTCCAGGCCTGGGAGTAGCTCGGATCGAGCTTCAGGGCCTCATCGTAGCAGACGACCGCCTCCTGGTAGCGGCCGAGGGTGCTGAGGGCGACACCCTTGTTGTACCATGCCATGGCGTAGCTCGGTTTGAGCTTCAGAGCCTCTTCATAGGATTGTAAGGCCTCATCCTGCCGTCCCAGAACGGCTAGGGCTATCCCTCTGTTGTTCCAGGCTGGAGCGTAGCCCGGATCGATCTTTAGTGCCTCCTCGTAATTGGTTAAGGCCTCCTCGAACCTCCCCAGAGCGCCCAGGGCCACACCCTGGTTGTACCAGGCAGGAGCATGGCCGGGATCGAGCCTGGTAACCTCTTCGTAGCAGCTTACGGCCTCCTCGTAGCGGCCGAGGATCCCGAGGGCTATCCCCTTGTTGTAGAGGGCCATGACGTGCCCTGGATCGATCTTTAAGGTCTCCTCATAACAGCTGAGGGCCTCTTGGTGGTGTCCGAGGCTGCTGAGGGCTATCCCCTTATTGTTCCAGGCTTGTGCGTAGCTGGGATCGAGCTTCAGGGCCTCTTCGTAGCATTCGATCGATCGGTCGTACTGGCCCGCTGCGTTGAGGGATCGTCCCATGTTGTTCCAGGCCTCTTTAAGCTCCGGGTCGATCTCGACGGCTCTCTCGTAGCATTCGATGGACCTGTTGTAGTCGCCCCAGCTGTAGAAGATCCCGCCCTTGTTGCTCCAGACCAGGGCGTAGTTCGGATCGATCTCGAGGGCCTTCTCATAAGATCGGAGCGCCTCTTCCAATCTCCCCTGCCCTTCCAGGCCGACGCCCATATTGTTCCAGGCCGGGGCATAATCTGGCTCGATCTCCAGGGACCGGTTGTAGCAGTCCAGGGCCTCCTCGAGCCGTCCCAGGGCGCTGAGGGCAATCCCCTTGCTGTTCATGGCGAGAACGTAATCCGGGTCTAGCTCGATGGCGTTGTCGTAACATTTAATGGCTTCATCGTATCTTCCCAGCGCCGAAAGAGCCACGCCCTTGTTGTACCAGGCCAGAGGATATAGCGGATTGTCCTCCGAATACCTCTCCCCACCAGCAGGCACAATACACACCGAAAAGAGCGCGAAGAGCGCGAAGAGGCGAAGCTTCATGCTTTGTCCTTTTATTGTGTGAGTTGATATGGATTACGGTCGCAAGAGACCTGTTGGCGACCATTTTCCAACCCGGCGCCTTTTCCAGGTCTGCCAGTGCCGGAGATATTCGGTCTGAATCCCCAGTCTTAAGAGATCCTGCCTTTTTTGCCCTAGACCACCATCTTACCGTGAGAGACCTTGCCGTGAGAGTCTATCTCGCCCCCGCAGATCCGGGTTGAAGAGATTCTGATGTCGTCTTCGGCCATCTGGTACTCAATCCTCACGATCTCGAGAGGAGAGAGACCGTTTTCCCTCCTGATCTCGTTGATGTTGCAGGCCATCGGCTCCGTCTCCGGCGAGACTACGATGACGTCGTAGTCTTCCTCGATAGCAGAGCCGTAGACGGTGTGAAGCATCTCTATTTCGAACCTTTCCACCCCCAAATTCTCCTTTAGGGCGGTCTTCAGGTTCTGGACCCTCGTATCGAAGTCTCGGACGGGGCGGGATCGCTGGCTCGTGGCCATCCTGTCCGACGTGAGGGCGATCACCACCTCGCCATCTTCTCCCGCCGCCTCGAATGCCTTCTTCAAAAGAGCGAGATGGCCGTCGTGAATGGGATCGAAGGTGCCGCCGACGGCGACTTTGGGGGCCATACAGCCGCCAAAGAGGGACGGTCGGTATAAGTAACTGGCGCTTTGGGGGCGGACCGTCGAGCAGCACTCTTGAATCGCCGAATATCGGGATAAAAGTCAGTCCCTCGGCCCAGGCCGGGCCACCTTAGTGCAGCGTTCTTCCAAGACCTTGGCTGCGATCATCCGGGAGCTGCAGAGGGGGCAGGGGTCGTACCCCTCCAGCCTCACCACCCGAACGTCGATCCCGCGAGTCGCCAGCTCCTCTTTGAGGAGGACAGCGTCGAAGTGCTGGTCGTACCCCAGGGTGATCACGTCCGGCTTCAGCTCCTCGATCGGCGAGAACATGTCCGATTCACTTCCGAGGACCGCTCTATCCACCATCTTCAGGGCTGAGACCATGAGCAGCCTCTGATCCTGGGGGATGATGGGCTTGGGCTTATGCTTGACGTTGGCATCCCTTGCCACGATCACCACCAGCTCGTCACCGAGGGCCCTCGACTGCTCCAGGTACATCAGGTGGCCTGGGTGGAGGAGGTCGAAGGTTCCCGTAGCCAGAACCCTAATCAAACCAGTCCTCATCCTCCTCCTCGATCTCCACGTCCAGAACGGGAAGATCTCTTGGGCAACCCGTCCTGTCGTAACAGGTCCAGCTCTTTTCGTCGAACGGAGGTCCAGCGATTATGTGGTAGTCGCCGGTTTTGGAGAAGAATATCAGATCCGCCTGGGAGGGCCGGATGTTGGAGGAGGGGTGGCTGTGAACCGATCCCGCGATCCTCATGTTGGGGAGCATGTAAAGCCGCACCAGGGCGCTCTTGCTCGACGACTCGGTTCCCGGGAGCATGATCACCTCGGTGATGACGCCGTCCTCGGCCCGCAGAAGCCCCGCAAACTCCACGGGCAGGGTCGATCGGGAGGCCTCGAGGATGAAGTACAGTGTATCCCTGGCTATCCCCTTCACCTCCATTTTGCCCTTCATCTCAGCCATCCTTTCATCTCAAAAATCTCCCGTTACAAATACCCTCCGCCGACCAACGTCAGCAGAATTTCTAGGTGGGGCATATTCCCAGGTTTTTTCTTAGGCGGGTCTGAGGTGAGTGCAGTCCCCGGCGATGATCCTCTCGCCGGTGCCGTCGTCCTTTCTCACCAGAAGCGCGCCGTCGGCCTCCAGGGCCTCTGCACGCCCCTCAAACTCACCGATTCTGGTGATGATCCTCACCCTTTGACCCAAGGTCGCAGAGCGGGCCATCCACTCCCTGCAAACCCGGTCGAAGGACACCGTCATCTCCTCGGAGGCCCTCTCCACCTCCAACAAAACTCTCTGAACGAGTTCCGCCCGCAAGACGTCTCTTCCCAGCTCCCGAGATATAGAAGTAGCCCTCCAATCCTCTGGAAGGCGGGCAGCCTCGATGTTGGCGTTGATCCCGATCCCCACCACTGCGTAGTTCAGCGAGTCCATCTCGGCCTCGATCTCGGTCAGAATGCCACAGATCTTCCTCTCTCCCACCAGAAGGTCGTTGGGCCACTTGATCCTCACGTCGAGGTCGTAGAGGCCTTCGAGGGCCCGGGCGACGGCGACCGCCGCGGCCATGTTCACCCTGGAGGCGAGGGCCGGCGGGATTTTTGGCTTCAGGATGACGCTCATCCAGACCCCTCCTTTTGGGGAGTGCCAGGACCTGTCCATCCTGCCCCTGCCGGCGGTCTGGACCTCGGCGACGACGACGGTCCCGTTTTCTGCTGGGGGTGCAATCCTCTTCGCCTCGGCGTTGGTGGAGGCGAGGGAAGGATGAGAGATCACCGTCCTTCCCACAAACTCCGTTTTGAGGCCATCTTTGACGAGATCCTCGCTGAGCAGGTCTGGAAGGGATGCGAGTCTGTATCCCCTTTTTGATGATTCTATCTCGTACCCTTCAGACCTGAGGGACTGAACCTGCTTCCAGACGGCAGCCCGGCTGATCTTCAGGGATTCGGCCAACATCTGGCCGGAGGTCCAGGACCCGAGCCCCTGGATCAGCGCCTTCCTGATCTCTTCCCTGCTCAAGAGGCGACCTACTCCTCGGAGGCGGGAGTTTCGTGATGGGCCATGTAGGCTCCCACGGCGGCGGATATTGCCGCGACCTTCCGGGTGTCGGCGCCCAAGGCTGATGCCAGGGAGAGACCCTTCTCGCGCTCCGCCTCGGCGACCTTCTTCACCTCATCCATTATCGCCTCTTCCTTGAGGAAGTTGGTGTTGATGTCGCCCCGCCTGAACCTCTCGTGTCGCAGGACCGCCAGGTGGAAGTGGATGTTGGTCTTGACGCCGGTGACGATGTACTCGTAGAGGGCCCGCTCCATCCGGGCGATCGCCTCCGTCCTGTCCCTGCCCAGGGCCACCACCTTCGATATCATCGAGTCGTAGTAAGGCGGGATGACAAACCCGGCGTAGACGCCGCTGTCGACCCTTATTCCTGGGCCTCCGGGGCTTCTGTACCTTTTTATCCTGCCGGGCGCTGGCGCGAAGTCGTTGAGGGGGTCCTCGGCGTTGACCCTGCACTCGATCGCCCAGCCCCTGATCTCGATCTCGTCCTGGGAGTATGCCAGAGGCTCCCCGGCGGCGATCCGGATCTGCTCTTTTGCGAGGTCGACGCCCGTCACCATCTCGGTGATGGGGTGCTCGACCTGGAGCCTGGTGTTCATCTCCAGGAAGTAGTAGTCGCCCCGGGAGTACATGAACTCGACAGTGCCAGCGCTCCGGTAGTCGATCGCCTCCGCGGCCCGGACGGCGATCGAGCCCATCTCATCCCGCAGCTCCGGGGTCATGATCGGCGAGGGCGACTCTTCGATCAGCTTCTGGTGGCGCCTCTGGATCGAGCATTCCCTGTCGGAGACGTAGATCGTCTTCCCCTTGGAGTCGGCCAGGATCTGAAACTCGATGTGTCTCGGGTCCGCCAGGTACTTCTCGACGTAGACGGTCTCGTCGCCGAAGGCGGATCGTGCGATCGATCTCGCCGAGTTCAGGGCGGGGCCCAGCTCCTTGTCGTCCCACACGATCTTCATCCCTATCCCGCCTCCACCGGCGGCGGGCTTCAGCATCACAGGGTAGCCGATCGCCTCGACAAGATCCCTCGTCTCCTCGGGGTAGGAGATCCCCCCCTCGCTTCCAGGGACGATCGGCACGCCCGCGCTCTTCATGATCTCTCTTGCGGCGATCTTGCTTCCCATCTTGTCGATCGACTGGCTTGTGGGCCCGATGAAGACGATGCCGTTCTCTTCACAGGCCCGGGCGAAGGTGGGGTTTTCAGAGAGGAAGCCGTAGCCGGGGTGGATCCCCTCGGCCCCGGTCTGCTCTGCCGCCTCCAGGATCTTGTCGATCCGGAGGTAGCTCTGGGAAGCCGGCGAGGGTCCGACGAAGACCGCCTCGTCGGCGTACTTGGCGAAGAGGGCGTTCCGGTCGGCCTCGGAGTAGACCGCGACGGTTGAGATGCCGAGCTCCCGGCAGGCTCTCATGATCCGTATTGCGATCTCTCCACGGTTGGCGATCAGAATCTTCTGGAACATCGTCGGAGTTAAGGAGGACCGAGGCTAAAAACCTTTGGCGAACCCTGAGACGAACCCGGAGAAGAAGAAATTAATAACCTTTCAGCCTGAGACTTGGAGCCATGAAGCCGAGGGAGATGTCAGGTGAAGAGTGCGAGGATCTGCTCGCGAAATCGAGGTTCGGGAGGCTCGGCCTATCCGCAGGCGACCGGCCCTATGTGGTGCCGATGTCTTACGTTTACGCGGGCGGCGTCATCCTCCTCCACTCGGGCCTTCGGGGAAGGAAGCTGGATATGGCGAGAGAGAACCCGAGGGTCGCTTTCGAGGTGGACTCTGTCGAGAAGGGGAGGTGGAAGAGCGTCATCGTCTCTGGAAAGGCCCGCCTTTCCACCGACGCGGAGGCTAAGGAGAGGCTCTTTGATATCTTCACCAAAAGCGGGATGGGGGGGCACGGCGGCAAGCGTTTCAGCCGCGAGGAGATGGAGAAGATGCCGATGGTGATCTGGGAGATCGAGATCGAGGAGATGACCGGACGCGAGGGCGTCTGGTAAAACGAGACCGGGGCAGTTTTCGCCATGACCGCCATCAAGTGGACCGAGAAGTACAGGCCCAAAGGGCTGAAAGAGGTTTTGGGGAACGGGAAGGCCGTATCGGACCTGGAGGGCTGGGCCCGGGCGTGGGAGAGGGGAGTGCCCGAGAAGAGGGCGGTCGTCCTCTACGGTCCCGCCGGGGTGGGGAAGACCTCCGCCGCCCTGGCCCTCGCCGAGGAGTTCGGCTGGGACCAGATCGAGATGAACGCGAGCGACAGCAGGACCGCCGCCGCCATCTCGAAGGTGGCGGGCGCAGCCTCAAAGATGATGACCTTCTCAGGAAAAAAGAGGCTCGTCATCCTGGACGAGGCTGACAACCTCTACGGATCTGCGGACCGGGGCGGATCTGCGGCGATGCTGCGGCTGGTAAAGGAGACCGACCAGCCTGTGATCCTGATCGCAAACGACTACTACGGCCTCACTAAGCCCCTGCGGGAGGCGACCCTCGGCGTCCAGTTCAGGTCCATCAGGAAGCCCACGATAGCCTCGGTCCTGAAGGATATATGCCGGGCCGAGGGAGCGGGGTGCACCCCGGAGATGATCGAGGAGATCGCCGATATGGCGAACGGCGACCTTCGGAGCGCCGTAAACGACCTCCAGGCGGCCCTGGAGGGATCCCTCGAGCTCGGCGAGGTGGCGACGAGCGTCCGGGACTCGAAGGCCTCGATCTTCGACGGTGTGGCCAAGATCCTGCGAGGCTCCAGCGCCTCCGAGGCGGTCAAGATCGCCTGGTCCCTCGACGAGAGCCCCGAGGACCTGGTCCACTGGATTGACGAGAACCTGCCCCTGGTCTACAAGCCCGATGATCTGGCCGCCGGCTACGATCGGCTCGCCAGGGCCGACGTCTTCCTCGGACGGGTCCGGCGGCGCCAGAACTACGGCCTGTGGCGGTACGCCTCTTTCATGATGACCGGCGGGGTTCAGTCCGCCCGGACGGAGAAGAAGGGCGGCTACATCCCCTTTCGGCCTCCGAGCTACTGGCGGAGGATGGGCCAGACGAAGGGAGCAAGGCAGGTCCGGGACTCGGCGGCCAAAAAGATCGGGACACACTGTCATATCAGCTCCCGTCAGGCCAAGGCCGAGATGATGGGGCTTTTCGGCCTTCTCCTGAAAAATCCCGATACGGGGCCGAAAGTGGCGGCCCTTCTCGGCTTCTCCGTCGAGGAGATCGCCCTCCTGATGGGGACGAAGCCGACGACCAAGAAGGTGGCGAAGCTCTACGATGCGGCCCAGGAGCTTCTCGAAGAGGAGAGGGTCTCGGAGATCGAAATCGCCTGGGGCGGATCTAAAAAGCCGGAGAAGGACGAAAAGAGGGAGCGGCCTCGAAAGCCGGATAAGAGCAAAGGCGACGCTCTCGACGAAGACGATTCTGAGGCGAATTCGGAGGAGATCGATCGAGAGGAGAAGAAGGCGGAGCCGGTCAAAGAGGCTGAATTGGGGGAGCCCTCCGGCCAAGGCTCGGAACTGACGGAGCCGGAGAAGGACGACCGCCAGAGGTCCCTCTTCGACTTCTGAGCAGAAGATCATTTTTGTGGGAAGGTTGATTGAGGGTGTCCAAGAAGAGCGAAGGCGGCAGCATAGAAGTATTTGGTGTTGTGATAGTAAATCCGGGCACACCAAAAGGTTCTTAATAAATCAATATAATCTGGCAATGGAGGGAATACACTGAAGCCTAAAATGATATTTATGCTACTGATGCTAATATGCCCTATCACAGCGTTAGCATCCACAGTTACAGTAGGTCCTATTGCCTGTAATTATACTCATATATGGGAGGCTTTGGATGCAGCAAATCCGGGTGATACCATTCAAGTGCAAAATGGTACATATTATGAGAATTTAATTATTGATAAACCTATTACTCTTCGGGGTAATAATACAATAATAGATGCAAGTGGACTTAGAAGTCCAATTGTTCTAGTTTCGGATAATATAACACTTGAAGGACTAACTATAGAAAATTCAGGTGATGATGATAAAGATGCAGGAATTAGAGTAATGTCTAATAATAATTCTATAATATATAATATTATACATAACAACCATTACGGAATCTATTTGGAGTCTTCTACTATGAATAATATAACGGGCAACAACGTAAACCAAAACTTTAACGGAGGCATATATCTTGAAAAATCGGATAATAACACCATAACTAATAATCATATATATAGTCATTTAAACGAAGTATTCAGATCCGGCTTTCATTGGATGCGTGATTCGATTGCAGATGCTATTAATTTAAGGGAATCCAACGGTAATATAGTTTTATTTAACACATTGCATCATAATAATTGCGGGATTAGAGTTACAAGTTCAAAAGAAAACGGCGTAGTGGGAAACTTAATATATAAAAATATAGTTGGCATTTATGCTGATTATATGTATGATCCAACTTGTTCCAACATTTTTACACATAACAGATTGACAAATAATATCGAATACAACGCATATGACCATGTGGATTGTTCCAAATGCAACAAATATTGCAATCAATGGTGCTTTATCTATGATAATATAACTATCGGAAACCAATATGGAGATTTTGATGAACCTAGAGAAGGATGTAGAGATAGTAACGACGATGGTTTCTGTGATTTTGCATACGAAATTCCAGGTGGCAAACTGATTGATAAAAATCCCATAGCCTCACAGTTAATAGAAGCGAATACTCTACCATCTAATTTTACTGAAGGTACGGTTATTGGAAGTTGGCAAGGCACCGTAGATAATAAAGAGACATGGACTGGAATTATAGAGGTACCGGCAAATATCACTATGCTCAAGATCAGACTAACCTGGGATGATCCCATTAATTCTCTTGCTCTCATACTTTTCAACGAGACCGGAGAAGCTGTTGACGCATCAATCGACGAGGACTATGAGAGCGTTGAAGTGTTCAGTCACGAGGTGGACATGAAAGTGATAAATCCAGTTCCAGGTGGATCCAGTGGCAAGTATTTTTGGAGAGCTTATGTTTATGGATATTACGTATTTCAGGGTGCGCAGTCTTTTGAGTTAAAAGCATATGTAGTATAATTAAAAATAATTAAAGTTCAAATCCATCATGATCTTTTTTCCTTTCCGCCACGGATTTATTTATTGAAATATTCAGAGGCTTGCTGCAGGGTGGGCCGCCGCCAGTTTGACTTTGGGACGTAAAAGGAAGAGGCCTTCTTCGGAAGATATCACCTTCTTTAAATCTGTAGGCGTGGCCGTCCAAGATGCGGTTGCTGCCGCCCTCGCCTTGAGAAATGCTGAAAAAATGGGGGCTAGGGCAGACGGTTCTCTGGTGATTCGAGCCTCAATTCCGCTTCGAGCGTCTCCTGAGGCAGATATTGGTCTCGCCCCAGGAGACGAAAGCCGTCTTTTGTTCAAGCCTAAACGATCGCAAACTCCGCGGTCAAAAAGCCGTCGAAGGCCTCTGGCGCATAGAACTTCATCCGGTACCCGCCCCGCGAGGCGACGTTATCGGGATCGCCCCTCTGGCGCTGGTCCCACTGGATCGCCTTCGCCACGCCGCCGAACTCGATAACCGGCGTCCTGAATCGCCAGCTATCGGGGTTCGTCCTGTAGTAGGACCTCCACTCGCCAACGACATCCTTCTCGATCTCGTAGTAAGCCCCAACAAGGCTTGCGCTGCCCGGTGTCGCTTTTCTCAGGACGAACTCGACGGTCTCGCCCTGCGCGTACTCCGCCTTTCTGGCTGCGAGGGTCAGGCCGGCGTATGCCGCCTCGGCCTCCGGGGTGTCGGTAGCGGGAACGGGGCCTGCCGGGTCTGAATCTTGGCCGAACCAGACCACGGCGTAGTCGCCGTCGATGGCCACCCCCATGGCCTGCCAGACCGTTCCGGCGAAGATGCCTCGCTGGAGGATGGTGTCGCTGTGGTCGCGATCGTCCCCGTCCCCCTTCTCTTCGGGACCTACGAGAATGAGCGTCGGCGAGAGGTAGGGCTCCTGAGCCTCGTCGCCGACGGTCGGCAGTTCCGGGCCGACGTTCTGACCGAAATGGTCGTCTTCGCCGCCCTGGCGGGGGCCGACCGTCAGAAGTCCCTCTTCGGCTTCTGACGGGATCGAAAAAATAGTTTCTTCAGAAGGTCTTCAGCTCGCCCTTCATCAGTTTGTCCTGGATCACCAGGATGTCGTCGAGCCACTGGTTTGCGATCTCTTCCGCCTCGGCCTGAACTTTGGCGAAGTTTGCGCCATCCTTCACCGTAGTCTGGATGCTGAGCATGTGAGGCTCGTCGATGGGCTTTCCGATCTGGGAGAGGATCCTTACGTAGACCTCGCCGACGTCGTCCACCTCGGCCACGATCTTGTTTGCGATCTGGGTCGAGAGGAGGTTGTAGATCTTGCCGACGTGCCTTATGGGGTTCTTGCCACTTGTCGCCTCCATGCTCATGGGCCGGTTGAGGGTGATGAGGCCGTTGGCTCTGTTTCCCCTGCCCACAGACCCGTCATCGCCCATCTCCGCGGAGGTCCCAGAGACGGTGAGGTAGACAGATCCCGACTCCGGATCGTCGGCGACGTTCATCTGGACTTTTACCTCCCTTTTTGCGCATGAGCAGACGTTCTCCTCGATCTCGCGGACGATCTCCTGCTTCGTCTCCATGTAGTCGTTGAGGTCGTCGAGGTGCTTTCCGACCATGGCGCAGGCGACGGTGAGGTGGATCCTATCGCCCGACCTCATGGCCATGACCTTGACGTCCTCGCCGATGGCCGGGATCCTCCTCTTGAGGTCCATCAGGAACCTCTCGGTGTTGTAGACGACGGTCTCGGTTTCGGAGAAGGGGGCGTAGCCGACGCCGAAGGAGGTGTCGTTAGCGCCGGGGACCTTCCTCTTGAAGACGTCCTGAAGGTCGGAGGAGCCGGTACCGATCTTGCAGTCGAGGATGACGTGGTCGCTGACGTCGATGTTGCAGAGGACGT
>DAOSXX010000006.1:0-9763 GCA_035380685.1 Methanothrix sp.
GGATCCGACGCTCTGCCAGAGGATCAGCAGCTGACCCTTGAGGTCGCGAGGATGATCATCAACTTCTGGCTGGCTCAGAGCGCATTCCACCCGGTGGACACGTTCTGCCCCTACAAGAAGCAGTTCGACCTGCTCAAGGCGATCCTCTCGTTCAGGGACCAGGCCTTCGAGGCACTGGGTCGCGGTGTGCCCACCGATGTGATCCTCGGAACGCCCTCGAAGGACGCCCTGGCTAAGGTCAGACTTCTCGAGGACTACGAGCCCGAGCTTGCGAAGGTGCTGGCTCAGATGGAGAGCGAGTTCAAGACGATGTCATGAGGGTGGTTATCAATGACCAAGGAGTACAAGACAATTAACGAGATCAAGGGCCCTCTGCTCTTCGTCGAGAAGACCGAGCCCATAGGTTTCAACGAGCTTGTGGAGATCCGAACTGAGAAGGGCGAGATGAAGAGAGGCCAGGTTCTGGACACATCCAACGAAGTCGTGGTAGTCCAGGTGTTCGAGGGAACTGGCGGCCTCGGGAAGGAGAGCTCCGTCAAGTTCACCGGCGACGTGATCAAGATGCCCCTCTCTCCCGACATCATCGGGAGAGTTCTCTCCGGATCAGGCCAGCCCAGGGACGGCGGTCCTCCCATCGTCCCCGACGTGGCGAGAGACATCGCCGGGGCTGCCATCAACCCCGCCGCGAGAGAGAAGCCCAGAGCTTTCATCCAGACGGGAATCTCCACCATCGACGGGACCAACACCCTCGTCCGTGGCCAGAAGCTGCCCATCTTCTCCGGCGCAGGTCTTCCCCACAACGACGTAGCTCTGCAGATCGCCCGTCAGGCCAAGGCTCTCGGAGAGGCCGAGTCCTTCGCCGTGGTCTTCTGCGCTATGGGCATCACCAACGAGGAAGCTCAGCACTTCATGGCCGACTTCGAGAGGACCGGCGCTCTGGAGAGGGCCGTCGTCTTCCTGAACCTGGCCGACGACCCCGCCGTCGAGCGGCTGCTCACGCCCAGGCTGGGCCTGACCACCGCCGAGTACCTCGCCTTCGACCTCGATATGCACGTGCTGGTCATCTACACCGACATGACCAACTACTGTGAGGCCATGAGACAGATGGGTGCGGCTCGTGAAGAGGTGCCCGGCCGAAGAGGATACCCCGGTTACATGTACACCGACCTCGCCATCCAGTATGAGCGTGCGGGTATCATCACCGGCAAGAAGGGGTCTATCACCCAGTTCCCCATCCTCACCATGCCCGGCGACGACATCACCCACCCGATACCTGACCTCAGCGGCTACATCACCGAAGGTCAGCTCATCGTATCTCGTGAGCTTCACCGAAAGGGCATCTATCCGCCCATCGACATCAGACCATCCCTCAGCAGGCTGATGAACTCCGGTATCGGTGCAGGTCACACTCGAGAGGACCACAGAGCGGTATCAGACCAGCTCTACGCCTACTACGCAGAGGGCTGCGATCTCCGAGGCCTCGTGGCCATCGTCGGTAAGGAAGCTCTCTCTGAGAGGGACAGGCTCGTCCTGGAGTTCGCCGACGCCTTCGAGCGGAGGTTCGTCAACCAGGGCAGAGACGAGGACCGGACCATCTTCGATACTCTGGACATCGGATGGAACCTTCTCCAGGCCCTTCCCGAGACGATGCTCACTAGGATCGACGACCACCTCATCAAGAAGTACCATCCCAGGTACAGGAAGAAAGAGTGAGATCATGGCCGTAATCAGAGGGACGAAGCCGACCAGGGCAGTCCTTATCGCCCTCAAGAGGAGGATCAAGGTCGCTCAGATGGGTCACAATCTTCTGAAGATGAAGCGTGACGGTCTGATGATCGAATTTTTTGAGGTCCTCAACCAGGCGAAAACGATTCGTCAGGAGCTGGTCGAGGACTTCATCAGATCTCAGCAGAGCCTCAACATGGCCAAGGCCTCCGAGGGCGCGCTCGCGATCAAGAGCGTCGCCTTCGCCCTCCAGAAAGAGCCGGCTGTAGAGCTGGAAAGCAGGAACATCATGGGCGTCGTTGTGCCGAAGATTACGGCAGATTCTGTGCAAAAGCAGATGTTCGAGCGTGGATACGGCATCATCGGTACGAGCGCTGCCATCGACGAAGCTGCTGAGGCCTACGAGAGCCTGGTGGACAAGATCATCACCGCTGCCGAAGTGGAGACTGCGCTGATTAAGCTAGTGGAAGACATTGACGCCACCAAGAGACGAGTGAACGCTCTGGAGTTCAAAGTGATCCCCGACATCCACGACACAGTCCGGTTCATCGGCTTCGCTCTGGAAGAGATGGAGAGAGACAACCTCGTCAAGCTGAAGATGCTGAAGGGCAAGGCCCAGAGGGCCGAGAAGGCTGCAGAAGCTGCGAAGCTGGCTGAAGCAGCCGAGGCGAAGAAAGCTGCGGCAAAGTCCAAGGCTGCATAGGCATCTTGACGGCGTTAGCATATGCCCAACCTGCTTGAACGAAAGGCAGAAGAGTGGTTTGGAACCCCCGAGAAGAAGGCACGACTGCTACAGTGGCTCGTGTACATCTCGAACCTGTACGTGCTCCTCGGGGTGTTCGTCCTCATTTATGTTCTGTACGGCGATCATCTGATCGCTCTGTGGAACTCGCTGAGGTAAAGATGAGAGGGAACATGGTCCCCACCAGTTCGGGGTCCAGGTTCGCTCAACTCCTATTTTTGATTTTAATAGCTCGATGAGGCTGCTACATCTTTGAGCTGGGCGATTCTGTATCCACAGATCACCTGCCGCCTTCCCGAGACCGTCTCGTCGAGATCCGGGTCGCCGGTGTCGACGAGGAGGCGGTCCGTCTCCTTAAGCTTGTGAGGGGTGGCGACGATGATGAGGTTTTCTGGGCCCGCTTTTCGGAGGACTTTGGGGCTTATCTGCTGGCTTCCCCTTCCCAGGACGAAGCCCTGGGCGCCAATGGGGCTGACAATTATCTTCGTCTTTCCGACCTCTTCGAGGATCCGGAGGAGGTCCCGTTCCGAGGCGTCGCGGCAGATCAGTCGACCGTCTTTGACGACGTCCACACCGAGGAGGGTCTTCTTGACACCCAGAACTTCGGCGATCTTGGCGGTTGTCGTCCCGGCCCCCAGGATGTAGGCGGAGCCGTCCCGCATGAACTCCGAGGCGAAGATCGCGATCTCTTCTTTGAACTCCTCCTCGGAGCCTATTGAGTATACCTGCTTTCTCTCCTGGACCAGGGCTGGCAGGTAGGGGGTCATTGCTATGCCGTAGATCTTCGTATCGAGGACCCCGGCCCGATACTTCTCCTCGTCGACGTCGACGATCTCGGTCTCTCTCGCCCTCAGATCCCCTTCCAGGTACCCACAGACCAGCTCCCCCGCTGCCCGAGGGCTGATGGCGAAGACCCCCGAGTGCATCTTGACGCCGGCGGGGATGCCGATGATGGAGACCTTTGATCCCACAACCCCCGAGACGTCCCGGGCGGTCCCGTCGCCGCCGCAGAAGACGATCAGATCGACTTTATTATCGAGGAAAGATCTGCAGGCCTCTTTTGTGTCCAGGGCGGTAGGCTCATCCGAAAGTCTGTAGACGACCCGATATTCGAGGCCGCATTTTCGAAGAGACGACTCGCCCATATCGCCGCCAGCGGTCAAAAAGAGGGCGTCGATCCCTCCGAGTTCTTTGAGGGCGGCTTCGGCCCGGCGGGGGGCGACGGGCTCTGCGCCCCTTCTTCTCGCCTCCTCGGCGAGGCCGTCGGTCCCCTTGAGGCCGACGGCCCCACCCATCCCGGCCACGGGGTTTATCAGAAACCCCACTCGTTTCTGGCCGCTCACAGTTCACACCGTTCAGAACTTGGGGATCTTAGCCAGGGACTGCTTCACCAATTCTGCTGGGTACTCGTAGTCGACGAGTTTTCCGGCGAAGTAGGCGTCGTAGCTGGAGAGGTCGAAGTGGCCGTGGCCGCTGAGGGAGATGACGATCGTCTTCTCCTCGCCGGTCTTCTTGCAGGCGATGGCGTCGTCGATGGCTGGCTTTATGGCGTGAGACGACTCGGGGGCGGGAAGGATCCCCTCGGTCCTGGCGAAGGTGACGGCGGCCTTGAAGACCTCGTTCTGGTGGAAGGACATCGCCTCGATCACATTGTCGTGGACGAGGTTGCAGAGGAGGGGGGCGTCGCCGTGGTACCGAAGGCCGCCTGCGTGGATCGAGGGCGGGATGAAGTCGTGGCCGAGAGTGTACATCTTGAGGAGGGGCGTGAGCCTTGCCGTGTCGCCGAAGTCGTAGGCGTAGAGCCCTTTCGTCAAGGTCGGGCAGGCGGCGGGCTCGCAGGCGACCATCCTGATATCCTTTTTCTCTTTCAGTTTGTCGGGGACGAAGGGGAAGACCATCCCCGGGAAGTTGGAGCCTCCGCCGACGCAGCCGTAGATGACGTCCGGATAGTCGTCGACGATATCGAGCTGCTTTTTCAGCTCCTGCCCCTCGACGGTCTGGTGGAGGAGGACGTGGTTGAGAACGGAGCCGAGGGCGTAGTTGGTGTTATCGTGGGTGGCGGCGTCCTCGACGGCCTCGGAGATGGCGATACCGAGGCTTCCGCCGGTGTCGGGGTGCTCTTTTAAGATCGCCCTTCCGGCGTTGGTCAGCTCGCTGGGGCTTGCGACGCACTCGGCGCCCCAGACCTGCATTATGCTCTTCCGATAGGGCTTCTGGTCGAAGGACGCCCTCACCATGTAGACCCTACACTGGAGGTCGAAGAAGCTCGTGGCCATGCTGAGGGCCGAGCCCCACTGGCCGGCGCCGGTCTCTGTGGCGATCCTCTCGATCCCGGCCTCCCTGTTATAGTAGGCCTGGGCGACGGCGGTGTTGGGCTTGTGGCTCCCGGCGGGGCTGACGCCCTCGTACTTGTAGTAGATCTTGGCTGGGGTTTTGAGGTGCTCTTCGAGCCGATGAGCCCGAAAGAGAGGGGTCGGCCTCCAGAGCTTGAGGATCTCCCTGACCTCCTCGGGGATGTCGATCCACCGCTCGGTGCTTGCCTCCTGCTTTATCAGCTCCATCGGGAAGATCGCTTCCAGGTCGGTTGGAACCAGGGGCTTTCCCGTCTGGGGGTTAAGGGGCGGGTCCAGGGGAGTCAAGAGGTCGGCAGCGACGTTGTACCACCGCTTGGGCATCTCTTCTTCATCCAGCAGAATTTTAGTTTGCAGAAGTTGTCCCTCCAGAAATGATGAGTCGCGATGTACTCAAATGTGCATTGTAGTAATGATGACGGCGTTATTTAAGGGTTTTGGGGTATGAAGGGGAAGTCTGAAGTTATATGTAGTTCTTTATAATGTACATTATCTACAACGACAAAAAAATCGTCCTAGGATAACTTACATCGCCATTTACAACGATGATTTAGACTGAATGGCTGGTACTTTGCGGCCTCTCGTCTTATCGCAAGGTTCTTTAATCTTCAACGGGTCAATCCATCCGGTGCATGTTTCATGAGTTCTGATGCCTCTCGCAAGCTCTTCGAGGTCGCAAAGAGGCTGATGCCGGGGGGCGTCAGCAGCCCGGTCAGGGCCATTTCTCCATACCCATTTTACGTCTCTCGGGCCGAGGGCCCCTACCTCTGGGACGTGGACGGAAATAAGCTCATCGACTACTGTCTCGCCTACGGCCCCATGATCCTGGGACATCGCCACCCCGAGATCATGAAAAGGGTGATCGAACAGCTGGAGCGGGGCTGGCTCTACGGCACCCCCTCGGAGCTTGAGATCAGGCTCGCCGAGAGGATTGTGGGCCATTACCCCAGCATCGATATGCTCAGGTTCGTCAACACCGGGACCGAGGCGACGATGGCGGCTCTCAGGATCGCCCGCGGCTACACCGGCAGGGACAAGATCGTCAAGGTGGAGGGGGGCTTTCACGGCGCCCACGACTCGGTCCTGGTGAAGGCCGGGTCCGGGGCCACGACTCTGGGGATACCCGACTCCCTCGGCGTTCCAAAGGACACGGCAAAAAACACCCTTCAGATCCCCTACAACGACCTGGGAGCCATCGAGGCCGCCCTGACAGAGTTCGATGGCGAGGTGGCGGCGGTGATCATGGAGCCGGTCCTCGGGAACATCGGCCCGATCCTCCCCGAGAAAGGCTACCTGGAGGGGGTGAGAAGGCTGACGAGAGATCACGGCGTCGTCCTCATCTTCGACGAGGTGATCACGGGCTTTAGGCTCAGCCTCGGGGGTGCTCAGACCTTCTACAATGTTGTTCCCGACATGACGACTCTGGGCAAGATCATAGGCGGAGGCTTTCCTATCGGCGTTGTGGGCGGCAAAAGGGAGCTCTTGGAGATGGTCGCTCCCAGCGGCGGGATATACCAGGCAGGAACCTTCAACGGCAGCCCCACCTCCCTCGCCGCCGGGATGGCGACCCTCGACGTTCTTGAAAAGGAGAGGGTCCTTGAAAAGCTGAACTCCAGAGGCGACGAATTGCGGAAGGCGCTCTCCCAGATAGTCGAGGATCTGGGGCTCGGCTACTCGGTGGTGGGGATCGCGTCGATCTTCAAGATATTCTTCGGCGATGCTCCCAAAGACTACGTCGAGGCCCTCAAGTGCGACAAGGCTGGCTACCTCGCATTTTTCAGAAGGATGCTGAAGTCGGGGGTATTTCTTCCGCCGAGCCAGTTTGAGACGAACTTCCTCTCCGCCGCTCACTCCGAAGACGTCATCAACCAAACTCTGGAGGCTTACAAGTCAAACCTGAGAGACTGATCGTGGGGAGCCGCGGAAGCCCTCTTGCTCTGCGGCAGACAGAAACCGCCATCTCCCTTCTGGAGGCGAGAGGGGCGGAGACGAGGCTAGTGATCGTCAAGACGAAGGGAGACCACGTTCTGAATGTGCCCCTCCACCGGGTCTCTGGAAGGGGCCTATTCGTGCGGGAGATCGACGACCTGATGCAGGCGGGCGAGATCGACGTCGCCGTCCACAGCATGAAGGACCTTCCCTCCAAAAGGCCTGAGGGGCTGGTGATCGCCGCCGTCCTTCCAAGGAACTCGCCCTTCGACGTTCTCGTGAGCGACGACGGTGCGGCCCTCGAAGAGCTGGAGGAGGGGGCGGTCGTCGGGACCTGCAGCATGAGGCGGGCGTCTCAGCTCCGGCGGGCGAGGCCCGACCTGGTCATCGAGAGCCTTCGAGGAAACCTGGAGACTAGGCTTCGAAAGCTCGAAGAGGGAAACTATCGGGCGATCGTCCTCGCCGAGGCGGGGATTGCGAGGATGGGCTACCATCCGAAGTACTCCGTCCTGGACCCCGAGAAGTTCGTGCCTTCAGCAAACCAGGGGGCGATCGTTGTGGTGGCGACGAGAGGGCGGGCGGAGGAGATCGTCCGGGAGATAGACCATTTCTCCACCAGGCTTGAGACGGAGTGCGAGCGGGTGATCCTGGAGGCGATCGGGGGATCCTGCGTCGTCCCGATGGCGGCTTTCGCAAGGCTTGAGGGTGACGAGCTCAGGGTCTTGGCCGAGGTTCTATCTCTTGACGGGTCGAGGTTCGTCCGGGTCGAGGGGAGGGTTCCGGCGGACGATCACCTCAATGGAGCAAAGAGGCTGAGCCGAGAGCTGGTGGCGAAGGGAGGACGCGATCTCGCAGAAGAGGCGGTGAGGGAAGTTGGAACGGTCTAGTAAGGGCAAGGTCTACCTGGTGGGGGCGGGTCCCGGCGACCCGGATCTGGTGACGCTGAGGGCGAAGAGGCTGATCGAGGAGGCAGAGGTCGTCTTGTTCGACCGACTCCTCTCCCCCGAGATCCTGGGCTGGGCTTCTGAGGATGCCGAGAGGATCGACGTTGGAAAGCTACCCGGCCGCCACAAGCTCTCCCAGGAGGAGATCAACGCCCTTCTGGTGGAGAAGGGACTTGAGGGAAAGATGGTGGTGAGGCTGAAGGGGGGAGATCCCTACGTCTTCGGCAGGGGCGGCGAGGAGGGGCTCGCCCTGGTCGCGGCAGGTATACCTTTCGAGGTGGTGCCCGGCGTCACCTCGGCGATATCGGTACCTGCGGGAGCAGGGATCCCCGTCACCCATCGGGGGATAACGACGGCCTTCACCGTGGTCACGGGCCACGAGGAGCCGGGAAAGGATGAGAACCTGGACTGGGTGGCCCTGGCCAAGGTCGGGGGAACTCTCGTCGTCCTGATGGGGGTGGCAAGGCTCCAGGAGAACACGTCAGCGCTGCTCCGGGGCGGCCGAACTCCCGAGACCCCGGCCGCCCTCATCGAGAGGGGATGGAGCTCCGAGGAGAGGCTCGTCGTCGGGACCCTCGGCGACATCGTCGGGAGGGCGAAAGAGGCCGATGTAAAGTCTCCAGCGATACTGGTGGTCGGCGACGTCGTAAGCCTGGCTGAAAAGCTGAGGCCCGCCACCATCGCCATCTTGAGGCCGGACAACCGGGGGGAGGAGTCGGAGAGGGTCGCCCGGTATCTGGGGTTCAGACCTATCCTCGCTCCCTCCATCGCCTTTTCGGAGCTTCCGCTCCCCAGGGACCTTCCCGAGAGGATACGTAGGGCGGACTGCGTCGTCTTCACCAGCGCCACCGGGGCCGAGATCGCCCTCCGGGACGACGAGGTAGCTGAACTCCTCGGAAGGTCCGTCCTCGCCACCATCGGCCCAAGGACGAAAGAGGCCCTGGAGGAGAGGGGCCTAATGGTTGCGGTCGTTCCCGAAAGCTTCAGCTCAAAAGGCCTCGCCTCCGCCCTGGCACCGAAGTTCAAACGGGTCCTCCTCCTCCGGAGCGCTAAGGGGAGCCCGGAGCTGGTGGAAATCCTGGAGGAGGCCGGGGTCGAGGTGGACGAGGTCCACCTCTACGACATCGCCCCCTCCGCCGACCCGAGGCTCGACTGGCTGATCCTGCGGGGAAGGCCCGACGTCTTCGCCTTCACCAGCGGCTCGACGGCGAAGAACCTGATGGAGAGGGCGAAAGATCTGGGAGCGGAGGCCGATCTTCGGGAGAGGCTCGCTCGGGCGAAGGTGGCGGCCATCGGTCCGCCCACAAAAGCGGAGCTGGAAAGGCTCGGCGTAAGGGTGGACTATGTTCCGGAGAAGTACACCTTCGAATCGATGCTGGAAGAGATCAGGAGGAAAGGATGATCATATTCTCAAAGGCCCTGGCAGACCAGGCCACGGTCTGGGACGCCATCAGGGCCGCTGAAGAGGTCGGCGTCGGCAGGCCCGTCCCCGACGACATGATAAGGTTCTCAGGCCAGACGAAGCCCGTGGTGATGTGGAACATCACCCGTCACTGCAACCTAGCCTGCGAGCACTGCTACATAGACGCCACGGCCGCCGCCGCCGAGGAGCTCCGGCTCGAAGAGGGGATAAGGCTGATCGACGAGCTGGCAGACCTCGGGATACCGATGCTGATTCTCACCGGAGGCGAGCCGCTCCTCAGCCGGAACTTTTACGCTTACGCATTTCATGCCAAGGAGGTGGGGCTTCGGACGGTCATCTCGACGAACGGGACCCTCATCACCCCGGAGGCTGCAAGGCTTCTCAAAGAGGCGGAGATCAGGTACGTCGGCGTCAGCCTCGACTCCTGCAGGCCAAAGGTCCACGATCGGTTCAGAGGCGTCGAGGGAGCCTATGCGAGGGCCGTCGACGGCCTCAAGAACGCCCGGGACGCGGGCCTCAAGACCGGCCTCCGGGTGACCCTCACTAAAGACAACTGGTACGAGATCCCGGCCCTCCTGGACCTGACCCTGGAGATGAAGATCCCCCGGTTCTGCCTCTACCACCTCGTCCCCGTGGGGAGGGGGGCAGA
>DAOSXX010000006.1:9863-74066 GCA_035380685.1 Methanothrix sp.
TGAAGATCCCCCGGTTCTGCCTCTACCACCTCGTCCCCGTGGGGAGGGGGGCAGACATCGCCGACAGGGACGTGACGGCCGAGGAGAGGAGGAGCGTCATAAAGTTCCTGGCCGAGGCCGCCGTCGAGCTGAAGGACGAGGAGATCGAGATCCTCTCCACCGACTCTCCCATGGACGGAGCCTACCTTTTAGAGATGCTGAAGGACGATCCCGAGAAGCGGGAGAGGGTCCGAAAGCTCCTCAAAAACGCCGGGGGCTGCACCGCCGGGATAAAGGTCGCAAACATAAACCACCGTGGAGACGTCCTCCCCTGCCACTTCATGCCCGAGGTCGTCGTCGGGAACGTCCGGGAGAGGAGCTTCGAGGATATCTGGATCGATAACCCGGTTCCCGAACTTTTGGCCCTGAGGGATATCAGGTCCCATCTGAAGGGGGCCTGCGGCGAGTGCGAGTACCTGGAGGTCTGCGGCGGGTGTCGGCAGAAGGCGAGGTACTACTGCGGGGACGTCTGCGGAGAGGATCCGACCTGTGTGGTGAAGGATCTATAGTTTTTAAAAGTAAGGGTACATTGTGCAGGTTTAGTAGGGATTATATTTACATTTTAGGTGCATATTTCGTTACTATATCTATTAGATCGTAAATGAGATGGGGCATTACAGGACTACATAATAATATAAAGACTAATACGAATTCTATTAGAAAAATAGCAAAAAGATCTTCGAATTTATAATTGATCTTGAGACCTATTTCTGCGTAAAGTGTAGTAATACAAAAAATGATAATCACACTAATAGCTATCAATAAAGAAATAATATAAATCTTTCTGGGTTCCTTCATTTTTTCAATAGGAAATTGCTGTAACAAAGCGCACATAATTAATATTATCAATGCTGTAGCTATATACCAAATTGCGAGTCCCATTTTCAAAATCTCTGGTAATAATTGGTGAAATATTATGAGGAATATTATAGATGTGATGCCTGCGTAATTCCAATCTGTAGATTTAAAAATGACTTTATTGATATCATTACTAGTGCTAACCGTATTGTCAGTATATGTCACTGTTGATTCTGAAACACCTTCAGAGTGTAGTTTATACTTTATTGATATTATAGATACACACATGGCCATTAGATACACTAAACACTCGTACAAATATATTACATTAAAATAAATATTATCCAATGTTATATATAACGAAACTAGTGATATGAAACTAACTAGTAACGTAGCCGATAATATTGAGATATGATTTTTTCTGATAAATGATCTTCGAGTTCTCTCGTGGTCGGTGGGAACCTTGTGTGGAAGGTAAATAAACACACCTGCGGCTATCATACTTACAAGGATCAGCCCAAAAACATTTTTATATCTATGCGTCTTCACAGCTGTATTTAATATATAATCATCTAATGTAATATTCTCAATCCTTATTGAATTGGTCCACATCTCGGTATGTTTTTCTTCACCATCGTTTACTTCGACTTCAAATTTATGAATTCCCGGCGTATTCAATTTGAAAGTACCATTTAGCACTTTTATTTCATTATTCTCACTTATGTCGTATAACGTTATATTTAGCTTATCTTTGTCCGTTTCTACGTCGAATGGCTCGCATTCAAATCCGATTTCTGCACCACTCGATAATATATATATCATATTGCCTTCAAATATATTTTTTCTTAGTATGTAGGTCTCATTTGGCGTTATGCCCCAGTTCGCTCTGGGCATATTATTCTTTATAGATATATTAGAAATATTAGGCTCTAACGGTTCTTTACAAATATATTTCGTAAATATAACATTGTTTATGTTGGAACAATAGCGCTCCCCACGTGGCGCGTTTTTTGATATATTCGCACTATAATTAATGGATACAATATCCATTTCATTTGGACGTAAATACCCGATTTCAGCCCTTAAGTGTCCCGAAGGATCCACTTTAACACTTACTTTCCGATCGTCACATTCTTTAAGTTCAGGATCAACTCGACATTCTAAATGAAACCCGCGCCCATCATTTATTTGTTCTATTTTACCCTTATCACTTTGGTATACCATAAGATCTTTTTCAGGTCCGTCAAATATATTGGATATGTCCGCATTAATAATAACTATATCGGCTATAGCATTATTATCTCTCATTGTATTCGATAATTTATAACATATTTTCATATTTTCTGTTCTGTTGAAATCATTACATATCAATGAGTTCTCATCGACTGCAAATGCATCTAATTTCAGCGTCACAGCATGGTGATTATTTTTATTTTGGGCACAACATGTAACTGTTAGAAGTAATACGATATTTAAGATAACAAGGAACTTTTTGCAGTTTATATACATTCTTTGACCACCATATTTAAGAGATTAGTCTAACAATGTTCGGAGCAAGGTTCATATACTTGCTCACCAAATGTATTTCCAGTGTCACACGCATTGCGATTCGTAATATTGCATTTGCTATTTACACAGTATATCCCATAGCTAACTCTACACATTTCATTAAATTCTACCAATATATTACTAGATGTATCTAATTTCACTCCTACAGTATATTCCTTTTTATCGTTTTGTATATGCTTATTAATAATATTATTGATAATATTACAGCGATTACATTCGATGAGATGTATATGTTTAGGTTCACCCGTAGGAAAATAATCATCGAGAGAGTTGTTATGTATAGTAACGTCATGACATTTTTCGAGATATATACCTCCTGCAGCGTATCCTTTGATGGCATTATTGCTGATATTTATACCGCTTAACATACTAAAATCATTTGTTATATATATTCCATAACTATTAGAAGTAGCATTTAGTTCAAATCCTTCGAACTCGACATCATCCGAGCATATCTCTACCGTTCCAATAACTGCTGGCCTATTATTAAATAATAATGTCGAGTTTCCTCGCAGGTTAATTGATTTATTTATTATAATATTTTCTTTATATTGATTCGGCTCGACAATTATTGTCGTGTTTTCGACAACATCGTTAATCGCTTCCTGTATGCCATTGTAGTATCTTATCACAGATTCATCTCGATTATTTTTTGTCTTATTCTTGTCCACGTATACTGTCGTTGGTTGGATCGATATTGACCACTTATCTGAGGCGTTCGACTGATAAGATTCATCCTCGCATACTACATACCATTTATAATAGCCGCTATCATTAATGCTGTGAGTAATTATACACTCCTCACCGCTGTTTATTCTCGTGGAACTATTGACTTCAGAGCAGTTTATATATAGGGAACATTTCTTCAGCTCGCCATCATCCACCGGCTTGAACTTGAAATCAATTTGTGTTCCGACAAAAAATTTGCCAGAACTATTAGGCCACATTAGATCTACTGATGGCCGTTCATCCTGAAGTGATATAGTTCTGACGGGGGATAGTATCGAATCCACTGTGACGTTAATGGATCGTGTGACTGGTACGGCAGATGTTGTAGTATTCGCCGACGTATTTAGCATGACACTTGTAACACCTTTGGCTTCCACAATGACCTCACTGGCAGATATAGCAACGTCTGAATTGTCCATTGTAACCTCATCGGAGGAGATAGCAACTTCATGCGGATTTATCAGGACATCTCCTGAAGCATTCATCGTGACGTTACCCATTACGACTTTTGTAGGCGCCATCACGACCTCAGAAGCGTTCATCGAAACCTTATCGGGGGATATATTTACCTCGTTCGGATTTATCAGAATATCTCCAGATGGATTAATCGTGACGTTGGTGGTTTCCATAGTAACCTCATTCGCCACAATCGTAAAATTCGATAGCTCTACTATAACACCAGAAGATATTACTCTGGCGTCAGAAGACATATTTGCACCTGAGATATTACCCCTTTTTATTTCGGAAGGGATAGTGGGCGTCTCAGACGAGATGCAAACATCATCGATCCAACCGGCTCCCGCGTTTTTTGGATAGCACTTGATCTTTCTGAACTCCCAGATTAGCTGATGGGTATTGTTATCGCGGACGGTGTACGATATCGGCGACCATTCGGAGGAATCGCAGACGCGCCTGGTATCGTCTGCTGCGAAAGTCAGCTCTGCTATACCTTGCCGAAGGGGCTCACACTGCCACCAGAAGGTGACCTCAGCGGGGCCTTTAACCTCGCGACAAATTCTGCTAATACCAGTGCAATCGATCGGGCCCGATCTCAGCGAGAATTTGCTGTCGTGACCGATGGAAGAATCGATATACCAGCTGCTTCCTCCACAGTCCCTCCACTCGGTGAGGTCGGCATCTTCAAAATCATGAAGCATACCATCACAACCAGTGGCAAGAGCGGTAGAGTTTAGAAAAAATAATATAATTATGATTTTTATATGGCCTCTGCTAATAGCTCGCAAAACAAGCGAAGTCATAGTCTTACAACAGCAGACCGCCATCACTTATCTCCCATCCTCAGATCGCGACAGTCTACCGTCTCCCTCCAGACGATATGAATTTACGACCTCCAAAATAACTCAATGTACAAGCCGCATAAAATCTTTTCGGAATACTTACTGGACAACCCACAACGGATCAATTACGCGGTTCTGAGACGAACACACTTTGGCGCGCAAAGGTTGGAAAAAGATCCCCATAACTGGGATTTTTGGTGGATCGAAGGCGGCTTTAGATTCCAAATCGAGAAGAATGGGTCACGGTATCGGAAAGTTTAATAAACGTGTACAGCCGAATTAATGTCAGGAGTGATGTAAATGGCTGATGAGAAAAAGAAGAAGGAGAAGGAAGAGGAAGAGGTTGCAAAGGTCGACCCCATAAAGCCAGGCGAGAAGCGCGGTGGCCGGAAGAGGCTGCTGGACGGCTGCGTATAATCAGAACGAAAAGGCGGATCGCTCAGGCGATCGTCGTAGTTAGCTTTTCTCGGCGACTCTGTCGCCTCACCCGGTCGCCGCCCCCGCCATGGGGGCGGCTCCATCGGGCCGATTTGATTTCTTCCATAACCTATTTTCGACCTCAAAGTTTAATGTGGTAGAGACGAAGTAGTTGACCGATGGCCATTCAGCTTCTAAACGACATAATCGTCATATTCCTCATATCGATAGTCGCCATCTTCGCGGGCCACAGGCTCCGGGTCCCGGAGGTGGTGGGGTTTTTGGCGACGGGGGTGGTGGCAGGCCCCTACGGCCTGCGGCTCGTCCAGGAGGTGGAGCAGATCGAGGTCCTAGCCGAGGTGGGGGTGGTCCTCCTTCTCTTCGCCATAGGGATCGAGTTCTCCTTCGATAAGCTCTTGCGGATCAAAAGGCCCACCCTGGTGGGAGGTCCCCTCCAGGTCGCCATCACCTTCCTCGCCACGGCCTTCGTCGGGGTCGAGGTCGGCCTCCCCCTCAACGAGGCGATCCTCGCTGGCTTCCTCGTATCCCTCAGCAGCACGGCGGTGGTCCTCAAGATCCTCCAGGACCGGGACGAGGTGGACTCACCTCACGGCGGCACCACCCTGGGGGTTCTGATCTTCCAGGACATAGCCGTCGTCCCCATGATGCTCTTCGTCCCCCTTCTGGCGGCGGAAGAGTCCACAAGCCTCTCGATGCCGCTACTTCTGATGCTGGCGAAGGGGGTCGGGATAATCTGTCTCGTCATCTTGGCCGCGAAGCTGGTAGTTCCGGCCCTCCTCTACCAGGTCGTCCGCCTCAGGTCCAGCGAGCTCTTCCTCCTGACGGTGATCCTCATCTGCCTATCCGTCGCCTGGATCTCCTACTCCGCTGGCCTATCCCTCGCCCTGGGGGCGTTTCTTGCGGGGCTGATCATCTCCGAGTCGGAGTACAGCTACCAGGCCCTGGGGAACATCATCCCCTTTCGAGACGTCTTCACCAGCTTCTTCTTCGTCTCCATCGGGATGCTCCTGGACGTCGGATTCTTTATCGAGAGGGCGGAGCTGGTGGCGGCGGCGGCACTGGGGGTTCTGATCCTGAAGGCCGCCGTCGCCGGAGGCGTCTCCCTCCTCCTCGGCTACCCGGTCAGGACGGGGGTCCTGGTGGGGCTCGCCCTCGCCCAGATCGGCGAGTTCTCATTCATCCTCTCGAAGACGGGCCTCGACTTTGGCATCCTCGGCAAAAGCGAGTACCAGCTTTTTCTGGCGGTCTCTGTCTTGACGATGGCGGCGACCCCCTTCGTCATCGCCGCTTCGCCAAAGGCCGCAGACCTCCTGTATCAGCTGCCCATCCCCGAGAAGTTGAAGGCGGGTCTCCCCTTCGCCGCGATCCCGGAGAAGATGGAGAACCATCTCGTCATCATCGGATACGGCTTCGTCGGACGAACTCTGGCCCGAGCCGCCCGGGTCGGGGAGCTCCCCTACCTGATCCTGGATATGAACCCCGAGAAGGTGAGAGAGGAGGGGGCGAAGGGAGAGCCGATCCACTACGGGGACGCCACCCAGGAGCTCGTCCTGCGCCATGCAGACCTCGAGTTTGCGAGGGTGGTGGTGGTGGCCGTCTCCGACGAGATGGCTACCCGGAGGATCGTCGAGATGGCGAGAAAGATCAACCCCAAGGTCTACATCATGGCCCGGGTCCGGTACCTTCACGAGGCTGCGCCCCTCTACGACCGCGGGGCCGACGAGGTGATCCCCGAGGAGTTTGAGACCTCGGTGGAGATATTCTCGCGGGTCCTCGGCAAGTACCTCGTCCCCAGGACCGAGATCGATAAGATGATCGTCGAGGTCAGGTCTCACGGCTACGATATGTTCAGGAACGTCGAGATCGAGCCCGCCAGCATATCGGATCTTAGGCGGTACCTTCCGAACGTCGAGGTCGTCACCGTCAAGGTCGAAAAGAAGGCTCCCGCCGCCGGAAAGACCCTCGCCGACATGGAGCTGAGAAAGAAGCTGGGGGTGAACGTCCTCGGCATCATCAGGGAGTCGGGGAACATCCAAAACCCCCACAGCGACACCGAGATCGAGGCCGCGGACGTCCTTCTCGTCCTCGGGACCTCCGAGCAGATCGCACGGTCCAGGCACCTCTTCAGGGATCCCGTAAGATACCCCCGGCTTGGGGCGGGGGCCCTGAAGGACCGAGAGGGCGCCGTCGGAGGCGAGGGTAAAGGGGAAAAGAAGGCTGCTTCGGATAACGAGGTGAAATCCGGCCCTATAGAGGACTGAAGTCCCAGACCTCAAACTCGAATCATATCCGTCCCGCTCATCGTCTCCGCCGCTGTCTAGATTTTAATTTTTGTCCCTTCTCCCATCGGTGATGAAACATCCCGACGATGCTCATCCCGATTCTTCGCCCAAAAGTTACATATAATCCGGAGGACAGACTACGTTCTATCAGGGAGAGGTTTTCCCTGAATTGAAATGATCTACATGGGGCAGCTTTGATCCGGAGGGCTGAAAGCCCTCCCGCCTCCCTCCAAGCCGCCCTTCCTGTTCTGAAGTAATTTTGAAGATCTGTGGAGAAAGATATAAAATATAAGAGGACCAAGTAAATGCAGGAGGCCTAAAAATGAAAGAAGAGGTATTCTTCGGCGAGGGGATGGTCCACGTCAAAAAAGATTACCCCGACCTTTACGAGGCCATAACCGGCCTGAACGAGGCGGCGTATACCGGGAAGGTCATCGACTACAGAACCCAGAAGCTGATCGCCCTGGGGATCGCCGCCGCGTCCTCTGACGAGAGGGCGACTAAGAAGCAGATGATGAGCGCCATGAAGGAGTTCGGCGTCACAAGAGACGAGATCGTCGACGTCCTGAGGGTGGTCCTCCTCACCTCGGGGATGCCCCCCTTCACCAAGGCGATGAAGATTCTGTACGAGCTGAAGTAGGGGAGAATTCGAGGGTGGGGGTTGGCAATCTTCCCTTCACCCTTTCGTCTATTTTTCCGCCACCTTCATCTCTTTCTCCAGCTTCTTGATCGTGTCCCTCAGCTGAATCGCCCGCTCGAAGTCGAGGACCTCGGCAGCAGACCTCATCTCGGCCTCCAGCTCGATGACGAGGTTCGGAATATCGGACTTCGGGATGTGCCGGGTGTCAGTGATCTCCACGACCTTCTCCCGGATCGGCTTTTTTATCGTCTGAGGTACGATGTTGTGCTCGGAGTTGTACCTCATCTGGAGGGCGCGCCGCTCCTCGGTCTTTCTGACCGCCCCCCGGACCGAGTCGGTGAATCTGTCGGCGTATAGGACGACCCGGGAGTTTGCGTTCCGCGAGGCTCTCCCGATCGTCTGGATCAGGCTCCTCTCGTCCCGGAGGAAGCCCTCCTTGTCCGCGTCCAGAATCCCGATGAAACCCACCTCGGGGATGTCGAGCCCCTCCCGGAGGAGGTTTATCCCCACCAGGACGTCGAACTTTCCGAGGCGGAGCTCCCGGATAATCTCGGTCCTCTCGATCGTCTGGATCTCGGAGTGGAGGTAGCGGGCCCGAATCCCGTTTTGGGCGAGATAGTCTGTCAGCTCCTCGGCGAGCTTCTTCGTCAGGGTCGTCACAAGAGCACGATCCCCCACCTCGACGACCCGACCGATCTCCTCCATCACGTCCCTGACCTGCCCCTCCACGGGCCTGACCTCGACGATGGGGTCGAGGAGGCCCGTCGGCCGGATGATCTGAAGGGCGACCTGGCTGGATTGTTCCAGCTCGAAGGGGCCGGGGGTCGCCGAGACGAAGATCGTCCGTCTCATGAACCGCTCGAACTCCTCGAACCGGAGCGGCCGGTTGTCGTAGGCGCTCGGAAGCCTGAAGCCGTAGTCGACGAGGCTCTTTTTCCGGGAGCGATCGCCCTTGTACATCGCCCGGAGCTGGGGGATCGTCTGGTGGCTCTCGTCTATCACCAAAAGGAAGTCCTCGGGGAAGTAGTCGAGGAGGCAGTAGGGGGGCTCGCCGGGCCGCCTTCCATCGAAGTGGCGGGAGTAGTTCTCGATCCCCTTGCAGCTTCCGGTCTCGTTTATCATCTCGATGTCGTAAAGCGTCCTCTGTCGGAGGCGGTGGGCTTCGAGCATGTCGAGCTCCGGCAGCCTCTCCTCCAGCTCCGCCAGGATCGACTCGATGGCGCCCTTCTGCTCCTCCTCGGGGATGACGTAGTGTCTGGCGGGGTAGACGTAGAAGTACTTCATCTCCTCCCGCCTTTCGCCTGTCTGCCGGTCGATCTCGGATATCCTGTCCACCTCGTCCCCGAACAATTCGATTCGCACGATATCGTTGAAGTAGCCGGGGACGAGGTCGATCGTCTCCCCCTTCACTCGGAACCGGCCCGGAGCAAGCTCAAGATCGTTTCTCTCGTACTGGCTCGCTACGAGCCTCTCCAGGATCTCCCGTCGGGAGATCCGGTCTCCGACCTTCAGCTCAAAGCCCATCTTGAGGAAGTTCTCCGGATTTCCCAAACCGTAGATGCAGGATACCGAGGCGACGACGATCACGTCCCGCCGGGACAAAAGAGACGCCGTCGCCGCAAGCCGCATCTGCTCAATCTTGGGGTTGATGGTGGCGTCCTTCTCGATGTACTGGTCTTTTGCCGGGATGTAGGACTCGGGCTGGTAGTAGTCGTAGTAGGAGACGAAGTACTCGACCCTGTTCTCGGGGAAGAACTCCCGGAACTCGTTGTAGAGCTGGGCTGCCAGAGTCTTGTTGTGGGCGATGACCAGAGTCGGCTTTTTGACGGCGTCGATGACCTTGGCAACGGTGTAGGTCTTGCCGGAGCCGGTGACGCCGAGGAGGGTCTGAAACCTCTGCCCTGCCTCAAGGCCGCTGACGAGTTTGCGAATAGCCTCGGGCTGGGAGCCCTTCGGCTCGAAGTCGGAGGCGATATTAAACTGGGGCTCTTGATCAGAATCTGGATTTTGGCTTGATTTGGTCATGAAGCTGCCGGAAAAGAGGATTCTCCGAGGGGAAGTACTTTTTGCCCTGGGTGGGTTCGTCCAATAAGACGTTCAGTGCTGATGTGAAATATGAATACAATTTTTTTGGTGTATGTGTTTAGCTCCTACCTAAATCCATGCGGATTGACCTAGAACCTATTCGGCCAGAAGAATGTTACTCCGGGATACTGCTACATCGCGATTTTTCTCTAACCGATGACCGATGAAACCTAATTAGGGCAGACTACCGAAAATTTTAAGAGTGATTGGCTCCTAATTAAAAATGCATATGTCTCTAGACTGTGAAGAGGCGTGTGTATCGTTTAGAGTTGTAACTTGGTAAGTTAAGTTAGAAATAGCATGGGAATTGATTCAAATGAAAGTTAAACGTTCGATAACTCAGATGATGATAGCGATGGTACTTTTAGGCGAAATAGCTGGTACGGCTTTTGCCTTATCTAATTCGGGGGATGGTGACTGGGCATACTACAAAGTGATAGAAATCAGAGAGAATTCAGGAAGGACCCTCTCTGATTTCCAGGTTAGGATAGAATTGAGTTCAGCAAATTTCGACTTCTCAAAAGCTAAATATGATGGCTCAGACATAAGGATCTCTGTGGATGGCAAAGAGCTGAATTATTGGATTGAAGAGTGGGATTTTGGGGCTAATAAGGCTGTGATCTGGGTAAAAGTGCCTAACATCCCCGAGAATGAAGTGACGGAATTAAGGATGTACTGCGGTAATCCGAACGCAACTGCAGTAAGTAATGCAAACAGCGTTTTCGAATTTTTTGATAATTTCTCAGAAGATACATCCTCTGACTATATAGTAAAAAATCTATCCCAACGAACGGGCTCCATTTGTTGGGATCCTTCTAATGAACGGCTGATTCTGAATACGTCGTGGGATGAAGGCGGAACTGCAGGTTGGAATGCGTTTTACTACAACAAGAAATTTGGCAGTGACATAATCACAGAATCTACAATGAAACTTCTTGATGGCGGATTAGATGTGAATAACAACGGAATGATGTTTGGCATCATGGGCAGATATAACCCGAGTGTTTATTGGACTCATGCCGGAAGGACAGGGGGACTGGAGACAAGATCTACTTACAGTCCAAGCCAGATTTCCACGATAAAAACAACTGTGAACAGAATAATTGGGTACAAAACCTACAGTTATTCTACCGACGAGACTTACGATTTTAAGCTTGGGTGCGTCGGGTTAACGTCGAACTATTATATAAATGACATTCTGATATCTTCTGCCTGTTCTTCGGATAATCTAGACGGTGGACATGTGGGATGGATGGTTTATGCCGCTGATGTGGCGGTGGACGACCTAAAAGTACGCAAATTCGCCTATCCAGAACCGACAACCACTATATCTTCAGATTATTCAGACGGGGTAGCAGGCATAGAGGCAGAAGCCCCTTCATCTGCAAAGCCGGATGCAACGTACGCACCACCTACTGGATACTGGGATCAGCCGTCCTACACTGGCGATTGCACCGAGTGTCCGGAAGGTAGCATCTGTATAAAATACAGTGATGGTTTTATTTGGCTGGTTTACGATTTGGCAAATAAGCCTGTGATTGATGAAAGAGCGTCGTCCGTAAATACCAAGATCGAAGTGGCCAAGGGCCACCACTGGCATTACTACCACGTCCTGGAAACTCAGTATGCGAGCGTGAAAACGCCCATAACTCAAGCTGAAGAATTATTTGCGAGTATAATAACGTCCAAAGATCAAGAGGAAAACGCGGAAGATTCCGGTTGGACATTAACATCAGAGGTCTGTCCAGAAGGGAGTGAAAATTCTATGTGGCCCGATTGGACACAGTATAATACCGAACGATAACTTTTTATCAAACCTACTACAGCTACTTCTAGTGTGAAGAGATAGTCGGGACGACGACTTTAACGATTGAAGCGGCGGGGGAGTTAGCACCTTTTGATCGCTTCGATCTCTTTTTTGGCTCTTCGCTATTTCTCATGAAAAATATCTGCTAAATATATTAATCTACACAGGTTCCACCCATATTCGTCCATCCGATGCTGGATTTACATAGATTCATCTTTCCTAAAGTGTCCATTTGCTCCAAGAAATCGTCTAGCGCCTTGATGCGTCCCTGGAATGAGATCTTCCTCTCATGCGAGACCCCATCCTCGATGTACGTTTCTCTGTTTACGAGAAGATGGTGCAGAATGCTGATTAGCTTTCTCGCCACCGCTACAATAGCTACATTATATCACTTCTACCCCTAATCCGAAGAAAGAACGTTTTCAGGATGGAGTTATTGAGATACGCAATGGACTGAGCTACCTGCACTATAATCCATCGAAGATGTCTAGACCCGTGCTTAGTTATGTTTCCTGTGACCAGCTTATCTGCAGATTGGTAAGCAGAAGGGATGAGTCCTGCCCACGCTGCAAGTTGTTCTGCCTTCTTAAAGTCCATGAAGTTTCCGATCTCTGCCAGAATGGTCACTGCAGCGATGAACCCAATTCAAGGAACAGACATTATGATCTTTAGGTCAGAACGTCGGTATCTGATCCGAGAGACGATCTCTTTCTCAATCTCCATGATCCTTTTCCACCAAGATTTATCAAGGGTAATGAAAATATAAATAATCTAAGGAATATTCTAGGGCTGTGAAATCCTAATATTGGATCAGCTCGACAAACTACCTACGAAATACCGGGAGCTTTTCTGTCCCCCACATTAGAGGGGGTCCCAGAACCCATCTCCGCCTCTTCTATGTATTCGAGGAGGATCCTCATCTTCATCTCGCAAGCCTAGATTTTGTCGGGTCCAGGAAGATAGCCCTGTCGAAGGCCTCCCCGTACTCTCAAGGCCCTGGAGGGCGATACCTCTCATCATCCAACCTGGACGAAGTTGGGCATCGACTTGACGAGCTCTATCTCGGCATCTTATCTCCCCAGTCTCACGACCTTCACCTCGGGCTTAACCACCTTCCTCTACCCGTCCATCGAGTACAGGGCCGAAAAGCACAAGCGCCTAGTAATCCTGGAGCGGCTCCTCGGCTCCGTCTTCCTGGCCCTTTTGATCACCGCCATCAGCAAGACCTATCTGATAAGATAAGGTGAGAAGCGAGGATGGTCGGGCGCGAGGTCGTCCTCGAAAAAATAGGCGCTTCAGCCCTTCTTCACTTCTTCCAGGTACTCCAGAGTCCTTATCTTCATCTCGCGAGCCTCGGAGTTGGTGGGGTCCAGAAGGATCGCCCGGTCGAAGGACTCGACGGCCTCGTCGTACCTCTCCATGCCCAGAAGGGCGATACCTCTCACCATCCAGCCAGGGACGAAGTCGGGCATCGACTCGACCAGCTCCTCGGCCAGATCCGCAACATCGTTGTACCTCTTCAGCTTCGAGAGGGGTCCGAGCTTGTTGAACTTGTAGCTCGGCTCGTCGGGCTCCAGGTCCAGGAGGAAGTCGAGAAAGTCGATGGTGGCCGCAAAGTCGCCCCGGTCGTAGATCGCCCCCGCGAGGTCGTTCCACTCCTCGGGGTCCTTGAGGCTCGGGGCCTGGCTTACACCCTGCCGATAAGCCTCCTTCGCCTCCTCGATCCGATCGAGGTTTCGAAGAGTCATCACCTTCGAGATCCAGCCCCGGACGTGATCGGGCCTCGCCTCGATCGCCCTCTCGAAGTACTCGAGAGCCCCCTCGTCATCGTTTTTGAGAGATAATATCCCGCCCAGAAGGTCCAAAAGCTCCGGATCGTCGGGCTTCAGCTCGACGGCCCGCTCTGCGCTGGCGCGCCCCTCGTCAAGCCTCCCCGCCCCCAGGCACGCGACCGCCAGCTTGTACCACGCCTCGACGTCGGAAGGATCGGCCTCGACGAAGCTCGTGAAGAACTCCACCGCCTCCTCGAACCTGTCCGTGTGCATCAGGAAGATGCCGTCCTCAAACCTGTTTTCTGCCATCTAAAGCCCCCTTGGAACTGGTGATCCGACCCGGCCCCATAAGACAGATCTCGATCCGCCTGGTCGGCTTCGCCACTCATCGGTACAAATCCGGCGCTGAACACCCTTATTTGAAGGGCCTTCCAGGACCCGGCCCGAAGAGGAAGCGAGGCCACAAGTGGCGCGGTCTCTGACCTCATACGATAAAAACCTCTGCGCAGCTTTCGGGGCTATACAGTGAGGCGCGCTTCTGGACGATGGAGCTCAACATGAGGGGGGGATGAGGCACCGAGGGTCCGAGAACTCGATCAGTATCTGATTAGTCGAAGATTCGTACCAGGAGGAAAGAGCAGACAGGCTACTCGTCCTCGACGAACCTGAACGGCCAGAAAACTGCCTTGAATCCGAGGAAGGACATCAACAGCACCAGGAAGACTCTGGATGCCAGAATGTATCCAGGGGGCCAGTAGCCGGGCTGGTCCAGTATCCCGACCGAAGACATGAAGATGCACGGCAGATGCCAGAAAACCAAGGGTTCCAGTCCCATATTCCACCTCTGAAAGATCTGCTTTTTGCATTCTTTCTCACAATATATTAAGAAGATTTTGGCTGAGCCCTTCCTCATCCATCAAGCGAGCCGAAGATCGCTGCCGGCAGAGATGAAGCCCACGCAAACCTCATCTCAGCCCTCACCTCAGCCGCTCGCTTAGGCTCAACCAAACCCCTCGATAATCGCGAAGGTCGTAGCGAGATGAATCACCCTGACGAGCTCAGGTAGGGGAAAATATCCTCCGAAGATGCCGAGGTGAGGGCCGTTTTCGACCTCCAGATCCGAGCCGTACGGACCTCCTCCCCTGATAAGCCCCCTCATGTATCTATTTCCTCCCATCTCCTCCCCCATCCTCGACGCGAGAAGATCCCAGTTGACACATCTGTCAAGGGGCGTTTTGGATCGGAGACCGGAGCGAGAAGAGGATTTGCTCGAGACGAAGGCGAGACGGTACGCCTCGAATGCCGACTGTAGGGCCTCGCTTACGAGGTCATCGTCGAACCCGCCCGAACTTCGGAAATGACTTGCGAGGACGAGGCTTATGCTCAGAAGCTGGTCGCCGATGAGATGCTGAAGCTCCACGGGCGAGATCTCGGCGACCTGGCGAAAGTGCTCAAAGTCAGCGATCCCCGAGAGCCTGAGGTTTGGGTATCGGCAAGACTCGAGCCACCGATCGAGTCTTCCCGGGATCATTGACCACCAACGGTAGACGCCCCGATCCCCTCTCCGGCCAACCTGCTCGCGGTTGTGGAAGAGGGGGATGAGGGCGTCGTGGACGAGACCGTTCCGGGCCAGAACGGCGAGATCGTGGGCAGATCTGATGAGGCCCTCAGATACGGAACCCGAAGAGAGGCCGGGATCGTTCAGGTAGGTGAAGTAGCCCGAGGGCGGCGAGTAGCAGATCGCCCAGGGGTCGGCCAAAAGGTTAAGATCCACTCGAACTCTTCGAGGCAGGCTTGAAAGGCGGAGCCTGAAGAGGTGCCCACCGCCGTCGGGGGCGATGGGCCTGGGGATCGGGCTTTCGAGGCTGAGACTTTCTTTGAGCCGACCGAGCCCGTCCTGCATAGCCGCCTCGACGAGGAGCTTTTTGCCATCTTCCAGCCCGAGACCGAGCTTGATGGCAAGGACACCCTCGTCGTGAGAGAGGATCAGAGTTCTGCCCGCCCGCTTCAAAAGATCGCCCTTCGATCCGAGGAGATCCTCGAAGCAGATCTCCCGCGAGTCCGGCTCATCTGGTGCAGACACCTCATGATCGAAGAGAGGAGAGAAAACGATCTTTTCTTCGCCCAAGATCGATTCCGAGATCTCGCCAAACCCTGTGTACTCCACCCTTCTTACAAGCCCCGACCCATCGACGGTGGTCCTGAACCGGTAAAGGGAGGCGATCTTCGCCGGGCTCCAGGATCTGTCACCTCTTTCAAGGGACGCCTCCATCTCGGCCCTGATTAAGCGGGCCAGGACCCGTGCCGCGTCCCTCCTGACGAAGAAAGAGTCGTCCTCCAGCCTTTCGGTCAAAACCTCCTCGGCGAGCAATTCCATTCTGACGAGGGAGGCAGTCACCCGATCGTCCCCGGAGGAGAGAAGCTTCAGCAGAAATTCCAGGTTCTCTGGATCGGGCCCCGGAACCCCGACGAGGGCGATCAGAGCCTTCGCCGCCCTCTTCTGGACCTGGCGGCTCTCGTCGTCGAGGGCGGCCAAAAGCGCCTCGACGGCTCGGCAGCCGCCGATCTTCCCCAGGGCGGCGGCCGCCTTCCACCGGACCACAGGGCTCTCGTCCTTGAGGGACACGGCGAGAAGGGGGACCGATCCCGGATCTCTCATCTCCCCCAGAACCCGGGCCGCCCTCCACCGAACCTGGCTGGATCCCCCCTCAAGCTCAGACCTCAGCCTTTCTTTTACCGACTCCGGACCCGAAAGGGCCTCCCTAAAATCGTCACCAGATCCCAATAATTTGGCGGTGCTCCTGGAGCCCGATCCGCCCTCTCCGATCCTTTGCACCGCCAGAAACCCTCCTCTAAATAAAAGAGGTCCGAACCTAGTTATAAGCTCCGTTTTCCGGTGAAACTGTTGAAGACTGATGATCCTGATGCTCTAATTTGAGTTCGAATTCGGCGTTTTGTTTAGCCTGGCCGGATGGACCAATTACAGGTATCACTCCATCCTTTCTGTAACTCCCGGCCAGTCGTATCTCCAATCGTCAGAATAACCTGCTGTAGTATAACGCCATCGACCAGTGAAAGTACAGTCATCG
The DNA here is from genome assembly GCA_035380685.1 of Methanothrix sp. Lineage (GTDB taxonomy): Archaea > Halobacteriota > Methanosarcinia > Methanotrichales > Methanotrichaceae > Methanocrinis. Next base: position 26,410 of record DAOSXX010000006.1, read on the forward strand.
GCCATTTCGAATTCGTAGTCTCCAGCGATCGGCTCGCCTCCACGAACCTGGGTCCAAGTACCTTTAAGCTCGTTACCTGCGATCGTACCGCTCAGCTTCCCCTCCTCATACGGATAAGTCCCTGTAACAGTATCGCCCGTTTGTTGAAGCACCAGCGGTCCACCATATGAGATATCCCACGTTCCCGTCCAGCTGCAGTCCTGGCCTGCAAGATGATCTTTAAGCCCGATCACTTCGACTATTCCGCTGTTCCCGCTCTCGTAATTGTAAGACCAGGTCGCCGGGTTCGAATCGATGACCGTATAAGTTCCTGCGGGCAAATCCACACCCGGTGATAAATAGACGGTCCAGTAGGCATTGGGAATTCCATTCATGCCCGGCTCGCCTTGCGCCTGCCAGGGACCATAAATATCGCCGAACTGATCTTTCAGGCCAATCGTTCCCGGCGCATCGCCGGATGCATAATTCCAGTGATACGTGCCGATTTTTGTAATGGTTCTGGGCTCGTCGATGGAGAAGACGGTGGGGTTTGGCGGGCTATTGCTGACACGGCTGCAAGCGTCTTGAGCAAAGATACGCTCTTCACCCTCATCAGGATAGGGAAGAGCGTAGCACGGGCCCCTTGTTGTGGGGAGACCCGTATATCCCGGATCGTCGTTCAGAATAGGCGTCTCTCGCCTTTTTGCAACGCCCGGCCAATCGTATCTCCAATCGTCCGAATAACCTGCTGTAGTATAACGCCATCGACCAGTGAAAGTACAGTCATCGGCCATTTCGAATTCGTAGTCTCCAGCGATCGGCTCGCCTCCACGAACCTGGGTCCAAGTACCTTTAAGCTCGTTACCTGCGATCGTACCGCTCAGCTCCCCCTCCTCATACGGATAAGTCCCTGTAACAGTATCGCCCGTTTGCTGAAGCACCAACGGTCCACCATATGATATGTCCCACGTCCCACTCCAACCACAACTTTCTGGTTCTTTACCACCGGTCTGCACTCCCGGCAAGGAGCCCTGCTCCCCCCTCGGGTACTCTGTATCGGAAATCACGGTGTATTCAGCCGTAGAAATCACGTCAGGCTTTGATGCAAGCCAGGCCTGATCGATATCTTGGACTATTTCAGGAACTATGACCCCACCCTCAGACTGAAGAGGGCCGCCTTTTGTATCCGCTGAAACCTCGTATATCTCGCCCGGAGTGACGTTCAGGCTGTACCTATAAATTCCACCCTTGTCGTCTACATCCGAGGAAAAGCCCAAAAAGATGTCCGCTTCGCCGATACCCGTGCCTTCCATGATCAGCCGATAATTTCTATCTGAAGGATAATCCAGCTCGGTCCAGTATGTGCCATCTACAAGGGGAACTCTGACGAATGAGACTTCGGGCATCTCCCAAGTTGGAACCCCTTGTGGAAATCCGGATCTTCTTCCGTCTGCGTCCTCAACCCACAAATTCAGGGGACACCAGCTGAATGTTGCTCCACCCCTGGGCTTTTCGCCAACTTGTTCTCCAGTATAATCTGGAACATACTTTGGATTCTTATAATCATTACCGTATATCGGATAAGGACCATTTTTGTATAAACTACTAGGACCGTCTGAGGACTTCCAAATTAAAGACCATTCTAGCACGTCAAAAACGCCCTTAGCCGGATCTTGTTTTATCCAGGGGTCAAGAATGAAACCCTGCGTCATCCAATTTGCCCCTTTTGGATATATGATCACGGCCTGGTGGCCCCCAAATAACGCCTGAACGGGACCATAATCCCAATCATCCAGTAAAGCGCGCTCTTCCGGTTTATCGCTGAACTTTAATCTGTTTAAAAGGTCGAGAATACTACTTTGGTACATCCCACATTTGAATTTGTCGTATTTATTGTCCATCCAGGATCTGATGTTATTTTCGGGGCCCGTTTTGCAAATTCCTTTCGGGATTCTCTGTTCATAGATGGCGATGATCTCATTAAAGGATCTCTGGGCGGGAGTTAGGGGTAAATCGAAAGTCCCTCCAGCGATGCCTGACCCTCCATCCGATTCGGGACATGTCCCCAAAATCTCACACATTGATTTCCTGACTTTTCCGGCTGGCGGATCTCCCAATCCTGGGATGCAGCCACCAGAATAAATGATAATAATATTAATAAAATAATTGTAAATGGCCTCGTTACTTTCATGTGGTTTTTATTGTTGGTACGTGTTAATATGCCTTGTGTCGTTTCATGATAAATTTACTTTGTCTTGCCGTGGAGACTCAGCTATCTTGGGTTTATGTAATACGACTATGAAAGCAGTTCTCTCGTATACTATTGACGGATTGGTCGGGCACACTTTGCAATATAACCGAGGTTGTCCTGGGCACGCGGCAAGCAATTGTATGACCGAGTCCGCTTATCTTTATCCTGAAGTTCCCCCCAAGAAAATAGCAAAGATCCACGGACTCTTTTTCAGGTTACCGGGGCCGTCGGTAAGGATACCTCATCTGCTCTCCGCACTCGGCGCAGGTCACCGTTACGACCCCGTCCCTCAGCCGCACCCGCGTTCTCTCGGGGGAGAGGTAGCACCGACATCCCTTGCAGATTCGCCTCTTCAGCCGGCGGGGTATCCGGACCCTCATTCTCATCCCCATCCTCCTCGCGAGGGCGACGTACCGGTCGCTCCTCTCAGGGTGGAGGACGTGCTCCTCCTCGGCGAGGAGAAAGAGCCGCTCGATCCTCTGCCTCGCCAGGTCCCTCGCCCTGTAATATCCCTTCTTCCTCCTGGCCACGGTATAGGCTCACCACCGGTCTGTATAAAAGGTATACTATTTCTAGGGGCGAGGAGATCTCCCTCAAGATGCCCGCGAAACCCGCCAAAAAAGATCCTCTGCCGGGCCCGGAGATCGCCCCCGAGATGAGAGACTATATCAAAAACAGCTTCTCTGAGCTTCGGATCTGCACCACCTGCGAGGGGCCGATCCTCCTGCCGCTGAGGCTAAGCCCCCCAAAGCCGATGGACGTCAAGGTCGATGTCGAAGGCAGAACCCTCTACATCTCCGCGGTCCAGGCTCCGCGGATAAAGACCATCGACGGCCGGATGCTGCCCAAATGCGTCCTCCAGAAGAGAAAAAAGTGCTGATCGAAGGCAGTGGGTATAGGGAGCAGGTCACCGGGACAAAAGCCAGCTCTTCAGGGCGCGGATCGAGGCCCCCCGGTGAGATATCTCGTTCTTCTCCGCGAGGTCCATCTCGGCGATCGTCTTCCCGCCCACCTCGAAGATGGGATCGTACCCGAAACCCCCCGTCCCCCGGGGCTCGATGGCGATCGCCCCTTCAAGCTCTCCATGAAAGAGGATCGGCTCCATCCCCGGCTCCACGTATCCGAGAACCGACCGAAAGACGGCCCTCCGGTCAGTGACGCCATCCATGAGACTGAGGATCCCTTCGTTTCCGATGGTATCGAAGACATAGGCAGAGTATACCCCTGGAAAACCCTTCAAGCTCTCGATGAAGAGGCCCGCATCCTCGATCATCACGGGACCGTCCAGCTTCTCAGAAACCTCCCTCATGCCGAAGGCTGCCACTTCATCGAGGTCGTCGGCCTGGATCTCGGTGTACCCGATGTTCCTCTGCTCGACCTCCCCGAGGATTCCCCTGGCCTCCTCGAACTTGCCCCTGTTTCCGGTGACGAAGTAAATCACGATAAACGCCTCTATCGCAGACTTTGGAGGGACCGTATTAATGAGCTTTCGCCCGGATGATGAGAACGAAGAGAGGGGGGTGAGGAAGAGATCCGAAAGTCAGGCCAGAACTGGCCCGGAGTCTGAATCAAAAGAGGTTTGGACCTGGGCCGGAGCCGATATCGCGGCTCAAGCTGAACGAGTCGGAGTTGCAGATGGTATCGGTCGTATCCATCCAGCTGACGGTGGCCGTGGTAACCTGAACGGGAGACCGGCGCCCTGGGACCAGCTCAACCTCCGCCAGAATTCTCCTCGCCTCCCCCGGGATAAGGTCGCCGAGGCCGATAAAGCCGCTCCACGCCTCTTCAGCGGCTCCGCCGTCGTCACTGTATCTGACGCCGCCCAAAAGCTCGACCGGGGGGAGGATGTCTCTGAACCATACCTCGCGGGCGTCGCTGGGCCCGTTGTTTGTTATTTCGACGACGTAGGAATATCGACCCTCGAGCCCCTCCGGCTCGTCTTGGCGCTTCACGACCACGGCCACGTGGGCGTCGGTCTTTATCACGACCACCGAGGCGGCCTCGTTGTCGTCGGGGTTCTCGTCGATCTCGTCTCCCGTCACCTTCGCCGAGCTTGAGATCACGGTCCCCGACGGCACCGAGGAGCCGACTTCCAGCCCGAAGGTCAGAGTCTCGACGCCGCCCACGGGCAGCCGTTCCAACGTCCAGAAGCCAGTCTCTGCGTCGTAATTTCCTCGGGTGGGAATGGCGGATACCAGGGTCACGCCCTCGGGCATAGTCAGCCTCCCGACCACTAGAACCCCGGTGGCGTCGTCGGGCCCGCGGTTTCTGACTGTAACGACGAAAGTCGACGCCTCGCCCGCGATGACCGGATCCGGAGATCCTTCTGACGCCACCGAGAGGTCTGCCGACGGCAGAGAGACGCCTTCGCTCGCCACAGCACACCCGATAGCGAAGAACAGAACGATAAACGCTGCCATGAGAACGAAAACGGACACAAGCCCGGATCCGGGCCCCCGACGACTCCGACCTATCTGAGATCGCTGCCCCGACCAGCATTCACACCTTCGACCGCCTTCCGAAAGGCCGAGATAGATATCTCGAGTCCACCTCCAAGACGCTGACCTCCACGATAAAACCATCCTTACCCACCTCTTAAATGAAATGACCTTAGTCTACCAGAGTTTCTTGGGCAACATTGCCTGATCCAAGCAACCTTGCTGTTGCAATACGTATATAAATCTATCTAATCTTGCCGCGAAGAAAACAAGGACATGATCGATCTTTTTTGTCAAATCCAACCTGGAAATGTTCCGAAAGATCAGATACATCTCACTTAATTAATCAACAAATATCTCGGAGAGATCCACATTCTTCGATCTTATACCCGTTTCTGCAGAACTTCTCTGATGAAAAAAAGATCTGGATATCGTCTCCTTACGGACGAAATATCTTCAGAATTGGAAGACGAAATTGACCAGAGGGCCTTCTTTCTCATCCGCGGAGCCCGGCTCTCCCCGGAGGCATATTTTTTGGAGGGCAACGTTTTTCATCCCCCGACATCACACCTTGCCAAGAAGAAGGCAGGAGCTGATACGGTCATGCTGGAACTGGGGGACAGAATTGCGGTCACAAAGGACGGCGTTCGGCGCGAGGGCGTTCTGATGCCCTCGGTGAGCGGCAGAGTGGTCATAAAGATGGACAGCGGCTACAACGCCGGGTTCGACAGGGAACGCTCCACGGTTGAGCTGGTGGCTAAGGGAAAGGCTCTGAAGATCCCGCCTCCTCCTCCTCTGAAAAGCCGGGAGGGGCTCCCGAAGGTCTCGATCCTCTCCACCGGTGGGACGATCGCGAGCAAGGTGGACTACAGGACGGGAGCCGTGACGAGCCAGTTCTCCGCCGAGGACATCATATCCTCGATCCCTGAGCTCCTCGATATCGCCAACTACGAGGGTAAGGTGATCTACAACATCCTCAGCGAGAACATGAAGGCAGAGTACTGGCAGGAGCTGGCGAGGGCCGTCGGCTCCGAGATCAGGAAGGGAGCCGACGGCGTCATCGTCACTCACGGGACCGACACCATGACCTACACCGCCGCCGCCCTATCTTTCATGGTCAAAACCCCCGTCCCCATCGTCGTCGTCGGCTCCCAGAGAAGCTCCGACCGGCCCAGCAGCGACGCCGCCATGAACGCCATCTCTGCGGCTGCCGTTGCGACGAGCGATATCGCGGAGGTGACCGTGGTGATGCACGGGACCACCAGCGACGACTTCTGTCTCGTTCACAGGGGGACGAGGGTCCGAAAGCTGCACACCTCTCGAAGGGACGCCTTCCGAAGCATAAACCAGCACCCCATCGCAAAGGTAGACTATCCATCAAGGGAGATCGAGGTTCTGGGGGAACACCGGAGAAGGGAGGAGGTCGACCTGGAGGTGAATGACAAGCTGGAACCGAGATGCGCCCTGGTCAAGTACTTCCCCGGAGCCAAACCCGACATCTTGGAGCACTACATAAACTCCGGGTACAGGGGGATCGTCCTGGAGGGGACGGGCTTAGGTCACGTCGCCTCCGACTGGGTCGAGATGATAAAATCCGCCACCGGCGCTGGGGTTCCCGTGGTGATAACCTCCCAGTGCATCCGGGGCAGGATCTGCGATCGGGTCTACGATACGGGAAGGGATATGCTGGCTGCTGGCGGGATCGAGGGCGGAGACGCCCTTCCAGAGGTATCTCTTGTGAAGCTGATGTGGGCCCTCGCCAACACCTCCTCCGTCGAGGAGGCAAAATCCCTGATGAAGGTTTCTCTGGCGGGAGAGATATCGTCCTCTACCCCGACGACGGTGTGAAAGTGGTGGTATGGAGGTCGGACCCCCGGTTTCACAGAGGCCCCCCATCAGCGGGCCCATCGCCCTTCCCCCCAACGCTTATAAACCTGATAGATATATTAGGCTGGCTCAAGATTACTTTGGAGGAATTCAGTTTTGGCACGTAAACCAGCAAGCATGTACCGAAGACTGGAGCGCCCCTACACCCGAAGGAAGTACATGGGGGGCGTTCCGGGAAGCAAGGTCGTCCACTACGATATGGGCAACCTCAACACAGAATTTCCCGTTACTCTGACCTTGGTGGTCAAGGAGCCCTGCCAGATCAGGCACACCGCTCTGGAGGCAGGGAGGATCACCGCCAACCGTTACCTCATGACCTATGTGGGCAGGCTCAACTTCCATCTCAAGCTGAGGGTCTACCCCCACCAGGTGCTCAGGGAGAACAAGCAGGCCACCGGTGCGGGGGCAGACCGTGTCTCCAGCGGGATGCGGCACGCCTTCGGAAAGGCCGTCGGCACCGCCGCGCGGGTGGACGCAGACCAGAAGATATTCTCCGTCAGCACCACGCCCCAGTACGTCTCTCAGGCCAAGATGGCGCTGAGGAGAGCGGGACACAAGCTTCCGACGCCCGTCTACATCGTGGTCGACAAGGGCGCGGAACTTATAAAATAATCGAGGTCAATCGGTGTTTTGATGGAAGACTACATGAAAGGGCTCGATCGGGCCATGAGCAGGCTGCCCGCCTCCAGGGGGACCGAGGACAGGTTCGTGATACCCCCGCCCAAGATATTCTACGAGGGGAAGGCCACAGTCCTTGAGAACTTCGCCAGCATCGCCGACGCCCTGAACCGGGATCCTGACCACCTGATGAAGTTCATCCTCCAGGAGATGGGGACCGCTGGCAAGATCGAGGGTCAGCACGCCGTCTTCCAGGGAAGGTTCACTGAGCAGAGCCTCGAGCGTCACATCGACTCATACGTCCAGGAGTACGTCATATGTTCCGAGTGCCATCGGCCCGACACCCAGCTCATAAGGAGCGACCGGGTCCTGATGCTGAAGTGCGAGGCCTGCGGGGCTCATCGGCCCGTCCGAAAGAGGAAGACGAAGACGGTCGTCCCCAAGGACGTCATCGAAGAGGGCGAGACCTACGAGCTTCGGATCGACTCGGTGGGCAGAAAGGGCGACGGGATCGCTCGGGTCGACAAGTTCATGATCTTCGTTCCGGGGACCGCGAAGGGTGACATCGTCCGGGCCAAGATCAAGAAGATCAGCGGAACCCTAGCCTTCTCAGAGGTCGTGGAGAGGAAGAGCTCGTCCTGATGGGAGCTGATCGGTCATGGAACCTCATATAGGCCTTGAGTTCACCGACCGCCACCTCTACCTGCTGGAGTTCTCCCCCGCGGACTTCTGGATGCCCTTCGCCGAGAGCTACAACTCCCTACCCTGGGAGGAGAGGAGCGACGAAAGGCTCGCCATCATCGCCGAGAACTATTCTTATCTTCTCGACCTGCTGGTACATGCGAGGCTGTACTACCTGAGCAGAAAGCCTTACGAGGAGCGGTTCAGGTAGAACTCTGAGCCGCTCCGGAGCCGATTTCGATGGACTCGGTCAGTTGCCATCTGGTGAGGGGCCTGCCCTCCATCAAAGAGGGGGACGACCTGGCGGCGATGATCGAGGACAGATTTCCGGTTCGGGACGGGGACGTCGTCTGCATCGCCTCCACCGTCGTCTCCAAGGCGGAGGGGAGGGCGAGAAGGCTCGAGGAGTACTCGCCCTCGGCTCGGGCCGAAGAGATCGCGGAAAGGCTCGACAAAGATCCACGGTTCGTCCAGGCGGTCCTGGAAGAGTCCGAGGACGTTCTTCTCGATCAGCCCTTCCTCCTGGTGGCAATGAGGTTCGGCCACATTGGGGTCAACGCCGGGATAGATCGATCCAACGTCGGAGGGGGCCGAATCCTCCTTCTTCCTGAAGACCCCACGGCCAGCGCCGACCGGATCAGGAGGGGGCTACAAAAGGACTGCGCCGTCATCGTATCCGACACCTGCGGGAGGGCCTTTCGCTGCGGCGTCGCGGGGGTTGCCATCGGCTGGTCGGGGATCGGAGCGCTTCGGGACTGGCGGGGAGAGAGAGACCGAGAGGGGAGGGAGCTTGAGATCACCCTGGAGGCGATCGTCGACGAGATCGCGAGCATGGCTAACCTCCTGATGGGGGAGGGTGGGGACGGGACCCCCGTCGTCGTCGTGCGGGGGCTTGAGTTCCCGAGATCCGGGGGCAGGATCTTTAGGCCGAGGGAGCTGGACGTGATCAGGGACCGTCTCCAGGAGAAATAATAGCAACGATCTTGGCGACCAGCTATGCGGCCGATAAAAGTTGTCATACCCTTCAAGCTCGACTGCGCCAAGAGCAGGCTATCATCCGTTTTATCATCCGAGGAGAGGAGAGGTCTCGCCCTGGCGATGCTGGAGGACGTGATCGACGCCGTCTCGGGGCTCGGCGAAGTCGCGATTTTGATGAAAGATCCGATCCCAGATGGCAACCCCTTCGACAGCCTCCGATCCAGGCCGGGTTTTGACGTCCTTGAATGTCCTCAAGAGCTGGACACAGCCCTCAACTCCATGATCGAGGCCGAGGAGAAGAAGGGCTGGCCTTCGGACATCTTGATCGCCATGGCTGACCTTCCCCTGATGAGGCCTTCCGACCTGGAAGATCTGGTCAGAACCCCTGGAGACGTGGTGATCGTCCCGGGGAGGGGCGGAGGGACGAACCTGATTCTCGTCAGAGACCCGAAGTTCCGGGTCAGCTACTACGGCTTGAGCTTCTTAAAGCACCTCCAGACGGCAGTGGACCTGGGCCTCTCTGCCGGGGTCTTCGAGTCCTTCCGGTGCTCATCCGACATAGACGAGCCCTCAGACCTGGTGGAGGCGCTGATCCACTGTCGGGGCAGGACGCCAGAGCTGTTGAAGAAGCTCGGCTTTGAGCTATCGGGCAAAAGGGAGAAGGCGAGGGCGGGATGCCTTCGATGAGAAGGGACGAACCGTACGTAACCGTCGAGGTTTAACCTGAGATGTACTGGCAGAAGCCGTAGCTTATGGGCCCCGTTTTCGTCGTCTCGCAGGGGAATTCAGGACACTCGAAGCAGTGTTTCACGTTTTTATTGAAGGCGCAGGTCGTTATTTTGCAGAACTCGTTCTCTCTGGGAACGCATCCCGCATCTCCGTTGGGACAAACGCCTTTGACCCTTCGAGGACAAATTTCACAAGGTACGCCGCAGACTCCGATCTTCATTCGTCATCACCACATATCCGACAAACGCTAGTAGACCGTGACCCTCCTCACGCCGTTTATGTCCATGAGGAGCCGGACCAGATCCCCTGGGATCTTAGCCTCGGTGATGATGGTGAGCTTCGGCTGCTCCACGAAGAAGGGGTCGTCGGAGACCGCCTGCCTTATGGAGAGGCCGTACTCGGCGACGGCGCTCGCCACCTCGCCCAAAAGGCCGGTCTGGGCCGCGTTGACGGGGGTTATCTCGATGACGCCGAGGCCGACGACGGGAGCCACCTCCGCGAGGAAGGTCATGGACCTGACGTTCTTGAATATCTTCCAGAGATCTTCGTCCTCGACGATCGCCGCGGCGGTGGTGTCCACCACCCTTCTGTCAACATCCAGCTCCTTTGCGATCTGGGCGTGGGGTATCTCGATCCCTCCCGAGGCGACCCTCCCCCGCTCGCTCACCTGAAAGCCCCTCTCCAGGATCAGCCTTACGACCTTCTCCTGGGCCGGATAACGCTTGAACTTAGCCAGAATCTCCCGCCACATAACATCGCCATTTCCAACCCTATTGGACTAATTTGTACAAAAGCCCTTTCCTCTGAACTTCGGCAAAAGGCCGGTGGGGGTTTCGTGGACGCGGTTGATGGATGAAGGAGGTGATGAGGGCTGAAAACGGGCTCAAAAGAAGGGCCTGAAGGGCTTCTGCCCTCAGGAGAACATCTCTCTTGGCGGCTCTCTCGTCTCCTTCTTCGCCTTTGCCACCGCCTCTTCCAGGTGCCTCTGCTCAATTGACGCCTCGTCGATGATGGCGCCATGAAGGGCCACCTTCAGGACCTTCTCCACCAGGTCCCGGCCTGAGAACCCCTCGGTGAGCCTCGCGAGGGCTGCGAGGTTCAGATGTCCCACCTCCGCCGGAAGGGTCGAAACGTTCTTTTCGAGGATAGAAAGCCTCTCCTCGGCGTTCGGGAGACCGAACCTTATCTCCTCCTCGAACCTGCTCCGGATGGACTCGTCGAGGAACTCTATTTTGTTGGTGGCGGCGATGGTGCAGACCCCCTTCCTCGAGTGGATCCCGTCCATCTCCGTGAGAAGGGCGTTCACCACCTCCGAGACGTCGCCCCGGAGGTCCTGGTACCTCCTGTCCAGGGCTATGGCGTCCAGCTCGTCGATGAAGATTATGCAGGGGGCCATCTCTTCTGCCCTCTTGTAAAGTCCGTGGATCTGTCTCGATCCCTCTCCCACAAACTCGCCGATGAGGGTGGTCGCCTTTATCGGGATCATGGGGACCTTCGTCTCGCCGGAGAGGGCCTTCGCCATCATCGTCTTGCCCGTGCCGGAAGGGCCGTAGAAGAGTATGTTCCTCGGAGCCCACCTGCCGAAACGCTCCGGCTCGGAGAGGAACTTCTCGACGATCTTCATCTTACGTCTCGCCTCAGTCTGGCCGACAACGTCCTCGAAGCTGACCTCACTTTTGATCCTGGTAGCCTCGGCCTTCTTCCTCTCCACCACGATCTTCGTATCCGACCCCACCACTGAGACGCGAGGATCGGCCCTGATCACCTTGAAGGCGAAATCGGGATAGAGCCTCCGATCGAAGAGGAAACACCCCGGCCTCACCAGCTCGCCGTACCACTGTTCGCGGGCGTAACGTTCGAAGAGACGGGGGTCGGCTACCTCGGGATAATCCTGAAAAATGCTCTTGAGAGGATATCCCGCCGGCCTCAACAGGATGTATCTCGCCCCCGACGTCCTGCTTCGTTCCAGCTTGCCGCCAAGCTCCTTAGTTCCGGTCTTCTGGATCGATCGCACATCTTTCATCACGAGGCCGAAGATAGTTAAAGGTATTGGCCTCAGTTCGTGACCCAGGTTCGAGACCTTCCGATAGTAATTAATACAACCTCACCCTACCTTTCGGCCAACTGGCTGAACATGCTGAGGTGAGGATATTCATGGGAGATAATGGGTTAGCAATCGTACTGATGGTTGTAGGGTTCCTGGTCACGTTCATGCTGCCGCTGTACGCCTTGGCGGCGATATTCTGAGGGCGGGAACGGCCTAAAGGTCGCGTTAGGACGCCCTCTGACGCACTCTTTTTTGTAGGAATCGCTCCAAAAGCAGAGCTTTACAGTTAGGTATGGGCCGATTATGAGGAGTTCGTCTCCGATCAATCGATTATATTTTATATAAGGGCGGGTTATACCTTTTGCCACTGAAACAACGGCAGGGTCGCGATGAGCTACGCCAGAGCAGAAGTCAAGATATTGTTTTTGGTCTTCGCCTTGGCGCTCATCACCGAAACTCAGGACTGTGCCGAGGAGAACGACCTATGGCTCCTCATTTCCAGCTACGAAGACATCGGAATGACCGTCCAGGATCTCGCCTTTTTTCTGGCGACCCACGGCTATGACGCCACCCCCGAGAGGTCCTACGTATCGGTCAAGTTGTCGGGAGGAAACATGGCTTATCTGACTCCCAACGGTGGAAATCCCAGGCTAGCTGACCTATGGGCAACGCCGCCGGTCCTTTCAGGACCGGTGATGGTCATCCTCCCCGAAGCCATACAGAAGAACGTCACATACAGCAAGACGGACAACAGCGGTTTCATCAAGGATGTGACTCGGAGGGTCGTTTTCCCGGTAACGCCCCTTGGAATGTGTTACGATGGATCGAAGAAGCTTGCTGATACCTACGGAAGTTTTGGTTATAGAGTAAAATATATGTATGATCCGAGCGAATGGGACTGGCAGGGACACCTATGGATTCTGGTCGAAGATCCGGAGCAATCCGACCGCTGGATGGCGGTTGATAGCTATTATGGAGTCATGAGAGACGACGACCAGTATTACTCCGCACCTTACAGCTTCGCCGACTTCGAATACCTGGACTCCATAAACCCGAAATGGAGATTGGCATGACTGGCCCCATCGGATCCAACCCAAAAATCATCGAGAGGTTCAACATGACGGAAATTGGCCTTAAAGTCGTCAGGCTGCTCAGCACCACGGCGATCTTATCGCTCCTTCTTTGCCTTGGTGGGAGCGGCGTTGACCCCGAGAGCATAGAAGATAAGATATTTGATCGCACCGATCTGAGAGGAGCTGATTTATCCGGCCTTGATCTCAGCGACGCCGAGCTGAACCAGTCCGACCTGCGAGGCACGAGTCTGAAGGATGCCGACCTCCGCAACGCCTACCTGATTTCTGCCTGGCTGGTGGACGCCGAGCTGACCGGAGCCAAGCTCAGGGGTGCGGACCTGACCGGAGCTGACCTCTCTGGCGCGATCTTGACGGGCGCAGACATCTCAGAGGCCACTCTATGGGGTGCGAAGATGTCGGAAGCCGTGCTGGTGGATTCGGATATGACGAAAGCCGACCTCACCCGGGCTGACCTGTCGGATGCCGACCTGACGGGCGCAGAGCTGACGAACGCCAGGCTCTTTCGGACCGACCTGTCGGGGGCGACGATGGTGGACGTCTACCTCATCGGCGGCAACTTCGTCGGAGCTCACATGAGCTGGGCTGACATGAGCAACAGCTATCTCAACAGGGGCCAGTTCTCAAGGGCCGAGTTCTACGGAACCGACCTCTCAGGCGCCGACCTCACCGACGCTGACTTTTCAAGGGCCTATCTTATGAGGTCAGACCTCTCCGGCGCGAACCTCAACTGGGCCCTCCTGGCGTACGCCGACCTCACCGAGGCGAAGCTTATCGGCGCCAATCTGCGCGGGACGAAGCTTCCCTATGCAGACCTCACCGGCGCGGACCTGTCAGGAGCCGACCTGACGGACGCCGACCTTACCTCCGTTCGCCTCGTCAAAGCGAACATGACCAACGCGAGGCTCGGGCGGGTCTATCTCCAGGGGCTCGACCTCAGAAACGTGGATCTGAGTGGGGCGTACCTCAAGAACGCCAACCTCGACCGGATATACCTAACCAACGCCAACCTGACCAGGGCGGACCTGAGAGAGGCCACCCTGACCACCGTGGAGATGACGGGGGCTGACCTCTCGGGCGCAAACCTCGAGAACGTCAGGTACGACCAGTTCACCCTCTTCTCCCTCTCGAAGGCGAATATGGACGGGGTTCTGATGGGTGACGATCTGAGAAGAGATCTGGAAGCCCTGAGCTAGAAAGAAGGCCAGAAAAGACTCCGACGTTTGGCCAAACCGCTCGATGTCTCATCCGATGTCCGGGATCGATGAAAGCCGAAGGTAAGAGAATGAGAGAGCCCAATTCCGGTGGGGCCCTCTCTCCTCAAGCCACGCCTTCAATGCCACCTGGGTCAAGCCAGAAGCGTTGAACTATCAATGAAGATGCTGCGCCTGTATCGGAGGGCGTAAAAGGCCGCTGCCCTTGGCAGAGAAAGCCCGTTTTGCCTTTTAAATATAAATATGAGCGGGTCTTCCGCCCCCCAAGGTTCTCTCAGATCACGTCCTGTTGAGGGCTGACGTCACATCGCCGATCTCGGAGACGTTCACTGCCTCCGGTATCAAGGGGCCTCTTTTTTCCTCCGACCAGACCGGCACCATCATCGGGTTGGGATCGAAGGATACCACACCTCTCCGACCTCGGATGGCGTAGGGCACGTCGCCAATCAGATTTCCGTCGAGATCTCTGCCCGAATAGTCTCCGTAGAAGTTGGTGAGCCACCTGTTTCCGCTGTTGTCTCTGACGTTGAAATTCTCGTTATCTGTGAAAATGTTGCTGAAAAAGAGGTTCATATCGCCCTCGTAGACGTACACCCCACCGCCGTTGTGGCGAATGGTGTTGTACATGAGCAGGTTCTGGAAGCTCAAATCAAGCAATTGAGCTCCGTAATCGCTGTTGTTCGTGATGAGATTCCGATATACCATGACATTTTCCGATCCCGATACGTGAACGCCATCAGCGCCGTTGTCGCGTATATCGTTCCCCCATAATTTGCTCCGATGGCTGTTCTTCAGTTGGACGCCGTGATCGGTGTTGTTGTGGACACAGCTTTCAGAGATGACGACGTTATCGACGAACTCCATGTTCAGGCCGAAACGGTTATGGTGGACTTCGTTGGACTCCAGGACGTTATCGCTGGAATGAACCATGATGATGCCGTTCAGGTTGTCGTGCAGATCGTTGTTCCTGATGACGTTGGTGTTGCTGCCATCCAGGTTGAGGCCGTACCTGGTGTTCCCGTAAATATCGTTATCGGAGACCATAATGCTGCTGCTGTTGTCACGCAGGGTGATCCCGTTGTACCCGTTCTGAAATATCTCGTTATTCGAAAAGGCGCTGAAATAAGATCCGTATACGCTTATTCCGTTGATATCGTTGTCGTTAACGATGTTTCCGGAGACTGTGTTGTCGTTGCTCAATCCGACCAGCAAAAGCCCATCCTCGCCAGAGCTACGTATCACGTTATTCAAGACGAAGTTGTTGCCGGAACGGTACAGGTTTATGCCGTTGAGACGGGAGTCGTGAATCACGTTTTCTGCCAGGAGGTTGCTGCTGGAGTCCAAAAAATAGATTCCATCTTCCGCGTTGAGGCGAATATCGTTGAGGACCACATCGTTGGCCTTCGAGCCGGCAAGGCGGATCCCCACTTCGCCGTTCTCGCCGACCTCGTTTTGAACCAGCTCGTCGTTTTGAGAGCTCTCCAGAGCTACGCCCGATCCTCCGTTATGGATTATTCGATTTCCCACCACCTGGCTCGAGTTGGCCCTGATGACGCAGACGCCGCCGTACCGGTTGTCGCGTATCAGGTTCCCGAATACGAAGTGATCCCTCGAATCGCGAAGACAAAGACCGTTACCCGAAGAGCCGGATATGGTGCAGTCCAGAATCTTGCACCCGTCGGCGAGGACCAGAACGGCCCCGGAATCGAAGCTCTTATTTTTTCCTACGACGATGCTGAACCCCTCCATAGTGACGTTCTCCGAGGTGACGATGATCAGAGGGGCCGATGAGCCGCTGCCTCCGACGACGGGGCCGCCTTCGCCCTTCAACGCGATCGACCTGTCAACCACTATGTTTTCGGGGTAAGTTCCGTTCAGGACGACGATCACGCCGCCGGTCTCGGAGGCCTTTATCGCGTCCTGGATAGTTGTGAAGTTCCCGGAGCCGTCATCGTCTACTACGACCGTCGCGCCGGAGGTGGCGCTAGTCAGGATCAAAATCAGCATCATAGAATCTGGGCATCTGAACATCGGCATCTCCTCTCTAAGGGATACTTGCTACTGATTAATTTAAATAGGTTGTTCCAGGGTAGAAGAGATCAATGAGGGGGTGAGGGCCTTCGATCATCGGCAAGACCGCTCGATTATTTTTCAGAATTCGAAATTGCATGGGGACTGGGGAAGAGAGGCTGAAAGGGCCCGACCTAATCGGGCCCTCTCTCTTCCAGCCAAGCTTTCACTACGACCGGGCTTAAATCAAAGGTTACTGCCCCCCTCCGACCATGGATCGGATGAGGTTCGGTTCCGACCACTCCTCCACCGATGGCTTCTCCCGAATAGTCGCTGTAGAAGTTGGCGATCCACCTGTTGTTATCTCCGTTGTCTCTGGCGTTGAAATTCTGATTATCGACGAAGATGTTGCCGGTTATCAGGTCGACATTTCCCTCGTAAATGTAGATCCCGCCTCCATCGTTCTGCCGGACGACGTTGTACATGAAAGTGGTCTGAGCGGTCTGGTCGAGCATCTGGATCCCGTATTTGCTGTTGTTTTCGATGATGTTCCGAGACGCTACGAGATTTTCCGATCCTGATACGTGAACCCCATCCCCGCCGTTTTCGCTAATGTCGTTCTCCCAGACCTTGCTCCGATCGCAGCTCTTGAGCTGGACGGCATGATCCGAGTTATTGTACAGATCGTTGCCTGAGATGGAAGCCGCATCGGAGAACTCCATGCTCAACCCGAAACGGTTATCGTGAATCTCGTTGGCTTCAAGAACGCTATCGCTGGAACGGGCCACGATGACGCCGTGAAGGTTGCCGTAAACGTCGTTTCCCTCCACGAAGTTTTTGTTGCTTTCTTCCATGTAACAACCGTACCTTTTGTTCCCATGAATCTGGTTGTCGGATATCAGATTGTTGCTGCAGTTGTCGCGCAGGGAGACCCCGTTATAATTGTTGTCGAATATCTCGTTTTGGGATAACGTGCAGAAATAAGATCCGTATACGCCAATTCCATTGATGCCGTTTTCATAAAGGCTGTTTCCTATGATTATGTTGTCGTCACTGAACCCGATGACCAGGAGCCCCTCCTCGCCTGAGCCGTTAATGACGTTATTCAGCAAGAAGTTGTTTGGCGCGTGGTCCAGATTGACACCGTTGAGGACGTTATCGCTGATCCCGTTTTCTAGTATAGCAGTGTTCATGGACCCCATGAGGTGCATGCCGTCTTCTTCGTTGAGGTGAATCCTGTTGAAGAGGGCCTGGGTGTAAAACGAGCCGACGAGCTGGACCCCCGCCTCCCCGTTCTCGCAGACCTCGTTTTGGATCAGCACGTCATATTCGCACCGGTCCAGAGCTATGCCCCACTTTCCGTTGCTGAATATGAGGTTTCCAGCCACCTGGCTGAAGTTGGCTCCGATGAGGCAGACTCCGCCGCGCCGGTTGTCGTGGATCAGGTTCCCGGATACGAGGTGATCTCTGGAATCGCGAAGACATAGGCCGTGGCCTGACGAGTCCGATATGGTGCTGTTCAGAAGCTTGAACCCGTCGGCCAGCACCACGACGGAGCCGAAATCGGAGCTGTAGTTGAGGCCGCCGGAGAAGGTGAGCCCCTCCAGGGTGACGTCATCTGACGTTATGGTGACTAGAGGTTCTGATGATAGGATGCTGCCTTTGACGACGGTACCGTCTTCGCCCTTCAATACGACTGATCTATCCACCACGAGGTTCTCAGGGTAAGTGCCGCTCTGAACGACTATTTCGTCGCCAGCCTCTGAGGCGTTTATTGCCTCCTGGATCGTCGTGAAGTTTCCGGCGCCGTCGTCGTCAACGACGATCATCGCGCCGGAGGCGGCACTCGCCATGAGTAAAACCAGCATAACCGAAGCGGGACATCTGAACATCGGAATCACCTATCTGATGCATACGTGATCCTGATTAATTTAAATAGGTTCTTCCAGGGCGAAGGAGAGCGGTGAGGGGCAACCGGTGTGTCCTGTCCCTGGATACACCGTGAGATGAGGCGGAAGAGGTTGAGAGGCCCCCGAGCTAGTCGGGCCCTCTCTCCTCCAGCCAGGCTCTCACTACTACGGGGTTAAGATCGAGGTTTTGGGCGCCCCTTCGCCCCCGGATCACGTAAGGCTCGGACCCGACCACGCCTAAGCTGATCGCTTCTCCCGAATAATCGTCGTAGAAGTTGGAGAGCCAATTGTTTATCTGTCCGTTGTCTCTGCCATTGAAATTCCGGTTATCTTCGAAGATGTTGCCCGTGATCAGGTTGATATGCCCCTCATAAATGTACATCCCGCCAGCGCCATTATGCTGAATAATGTTGTACATGAAAAGGGTCTGGGTCGTATCGTCCAGCACCTGGATTCCGTATTTGCTGTTGTTTCCTATCAGGTTTCGAGATACCACAAGATATCCTGATCCCGATACGTGAACCCCATCCCCGCCGTTTTTGGTGATATAGTTCTCCCAGACGTTGCTCCGATCGCAGCTTGTAAGCTGGACGCCGTGATCAGAGTTGTTGAATACGAAGTTGTTCGCCATGGATACGCTATCGACAAACTCCATGCTCAATCCGAAACGGTTGTCATGGATCTCGTTATCCACCAGGACGTTATCGGCAGAATGGGCCATGATGACGCCGTGAAGGTTGTCGTGGACGTCGTTTCCCTCCATGAAGTTTTTGTTGCTGTCGTCCAGGTAAAAACCGTACCTTTTGTTTCCGCTGATCTCGTTGTCGGATATCAGAATGCTGCTGCTGTTGTCGCGAAGAGAGATCCCGTTGTATTCGTTGTCGAATATCTTGTTTTGGGTCAACTTGCTGAAATAAGATCCGTACACACCGACCCCATTGATGCCGTTTTTGGAGAGGTTGTTTCCTGTGATTATGTTGCTGTCACTGGAATCGATGACCAAAAGCCCCTCCTCTCCGGAGCCCTGGATCACGTTGTTAACCAAGAAGTTGATGGGTGCGCGTTCCAGACTGACGCCGTTGAGGCCGTTATCTCGGATCTCATTTTCTACGATCGCGGAGTTCCTGGATTCTATGAGGTGTATGCCGTCTTCTTCGTTGAGGCTAATCCTGTTGTAAGCCACTTCGGTGTAAAGCGAGCTTGAGAGCTGAAATCCGACTTCGCCGTTATCACGAATATCATTTTGAGCCAGTGTGTTAAACAAAGTGCCCTCAAGAGCTATGCCCCACTTTCCGTTCTCGAAGATCTGGTTTCCCACCAACTGGCTGAAGTTGGCACCGGGGCCAAAGACTCCGTTGCGCTGGTTGTCGCGGATCAGGTTCCCCGATACGAGGTGATCCCTGGAGTCGCGAAGACAGAGGCCGTTGCCCGAAGAGGCCGATATGGTGTTGTTCAGAAGCTTGCACCCGTCGGCCAGCACCAGAACTGCACCGGAATCGAAATTTTCGTTGAGGCTGCCGGAGAAGCGGAACCCATCCAGGGTGACGTTCTCTGAGGTTATGGTGACGAGAGGTTCCGATGATAGGCTGCTGCCCTTGACGACCGGACCTTTTTCGCCCTTCAATACGACTGATCTATCCACCACGAGGTTCTCTGAGTACGTGCCGCTCTGGACGACTATTACGTCGCCGATCTCTGAGGCGTTTATCGCCTCCTGGATCTTCGTGAAGTCTCCTCCACCCTCGTCGTCGACGACGATCGTCGCACCGGAGGCGGCGCTAGCCAAGATCAAAATCAGCGTCATACAGGCGGGGCATCTGAACATCTGAAATCACCTTTATCAGGCTTTTTCCTCATAAATTTAAATACGTTATTGCAAGACAAAACTCTCTCTGGAGGAAAGGACGACAATTACGGTCGGTTCTATCCGTCCCTTCCTCGTGAGGGCCGAAGTGGACAAGACTTCGATGGAATCTGGCCCATAAAAATATATGGAGGGGCCCTCCGGCTAGGAAGGACCCCTCACATCCAGCCATTCCATCGCCATGAAGGGCCTGCTATCGATAGATGCCACTCCCCTGCTGCCCAGGATCACGTACGGCTCGTCCCCGACCTCGTCGCCATTAAGATCCTCTCCCGAATAGTCGCCGTAGAAGTTGCCAAGCCACTTGTTTCCTCCGTTGTCCCTGGCGTTGAAGTTCTGGTTTTCGGCGATGGTGTTGCCGGTGACCAGGTTCATCTCGCCCTCATAGATGTAAATACCTCCACCTCCGTTCTGCCGGACGGTGTTGTACATTATCAGCATCTGAGCGGACTGATCCAGCACCTGGACGCCGTAATCGCTGTTGTTCAAGATGTCGTTCTGTGACATTATGGTATGCTCTGAACCCAGCACGTGAACGCCATCCTTCCCGTTTTTGTATATCTCGTTGTTATATATGCCGCTCCCGATGCAGCTTTTCAGCTGGATTCCGTCATCGGTGTTGTTGTGGATGCCGTTTCCAGAGATCATGACGGTATTGACGAACTCCAGATTCAGGCCGAATCGGTTATGGTGTATCTCGTTTGAGACGAGATTGTTATCGTCGCAGCGGGACATTATGATGCCGTTCAGGTTTTCGTAGACGTTGTTATTCTGGATGAAGTTGGAGCCTGAGTCCTGAAGGTCAAAGCCGTATCTCACGTTCTGATAAACGTCGTTATCTGACACAACAACCCTGCTCGTCCCATCGCGCAGGGCGATCCCGTTGTACCCGTTTTGAAAGATCTCGTTATCGGATATCGTGCTGAAATTGGATCCGTACATCCCGATCCCGTCGATCCCGCTATCACTGACGACATTTTTGGAGATGATGTTCTCGCTTCCGGGTCCAACGACGATCACCCCATCTTCGCCTGAACCGACGATCGAGTTGTCTATTACGAAGTTGCTGCTGGAACTTTGCAGATTGACGCCGTTGAGATCGTTATCGTGAACCTCATTTACTATCACGACGTTGCTTTTGGAGTTCAAAATGTGAATCCCGTCTTCTGAGTTCGAGCTTATCCTGTTCGCCGTGATCTCGTTGCCGATCGAACTTATGACGTGGACCCCTACCTCGCCATTTTCGCGGACTTCGTTTGACGTCAGGCCGTTGTTCAGGCAGCCGTCAAGGGTTATGCCCCAATTTCCGTTGCTAAATACCTGATTTTCTGTCACCTGGCTGGAACTGACGCCATGCAAGCAGATGCCTCCGTACCGGTTGTCAAAGATCAGGTTCCCGGATATGAGGTGGTCCTTGGACTCACTTAGACATAGGCCGTGGCATGACGAGCTCGATATGGTGCAGTTCAGAAGCCTGCAACCGTCCGCCAGAATCAAAACCTCTCCGGCGTTGAAGCTGTCGTTTTTGCAGCCGGAGAAGACGAGCCCCTCCAGGATGACGTTATCTGAAGTTACGGTGACAAAAGGATCTGAAAGGTCGGACCCTTTGACTAGAGGGTTATCTTCGCCCTTCAAGACGACGGGTTTATCGATCACGAGGTTCTCGTCGTAAGTTCCGTTCCGGATGACGATCAAGCCTCCAGGCTCAGAGGCGTTTATCGCTTCCTGGATTTTCAAAAAATCTCCTAAGCCTTCGTCATCGACGACGATAGCACCCGCAGCAGCGTTTGTCAGGATCAAAATCAGCATCATCGAAGTTGGGAATCTGGGCAATCCGAACCACCTCTCTCAGCCACATAAGTTTTCCTTAATTAAATATGTAATTCCATAGGATGATGAAACCTGAGCGGACGATCAGCGGGCAATCTCCAGGCGGGTGTGGGGGCACAGAGCAGCCGCAATCCACATCTCGCCTGAAGCTGTGCCGCCTGACAGAAAGGGGCCGGATCCTCGCAAAGCTCCGAAGCCCGCCCGGCCCCCTCACCGGCTGAATGCCGTACCAAAGGCGTTCGTTTCGTCCCGGCCCTCAGGAACGGTAGTTCAGGCACGACAGACTCGCCTACCGTATCGACATCCAAATCCGCTCCCTAGCCTGATAAGGACGTATCTCTTCAAGCCTAGCCGCTGAGACGAAGGGCTTGGGATCGAAGGATGTCATGCCTCTCCTGCCGAATACGACGTAAGGCTCATCACCGAAATCGTCGCCGTTTTGGTCCACACCCACATAGTCACCGTAGAAGTTGCCGAGCCACTTGTTCTCTCCCGTGTTGTCCCTGACGTTGAACTTCTGGTTATCGGAGATCATATTGCCCGTGATCAGGTTCATCGCGCCATCGGACACGTAAAACCCACCGCCTCCGTTCTGCCGGACAACGTTGTACATGAGAGCGTTCAATGTAGCCCCATCAATCAGCTGGACGCCGTAATCGCTGTTATTCTGGATATAGTTCCCAAATATCGCAGAATGTACCGACTCTAATACGTGAATCCCGTCCTTCCCGTTGTCGCGGATATCATTGACCCAGATCCTGCTCTCGTCACATCTCTTCATCTGGACACCGTCGTTGGTGTTGTTGTGGATCTCGTTCTCGGATAAAACGACGGTATCTACGTACTCCAGGCTGAGGCCAAAGTAGTTGTGGCATATTTCATTGAAGATTATGGAGTTATTTCCACAACGGACCATTACGATGCCGTTCAAGTTGTCATGCACTCGATTGGCCTTGATGAAGTTGGAGTTGCTCTCCTCAATGTAAAAACCATATCTGACGTTTCCATACACTTCGTTGTCAGTGACCAAAATCACGCCGCTGTCGTCTCTGAGCGAGAATCCGTTATTCCCGTTGAGAGATGCCTCGTTGTTGATCAGCGTGCTGAAATAAGATCCGTATACTCCGACGCCGTCGATGCCATTCTCGCTGATCCGGTTATTGGCGATCAAGTTGTCGTTGCTGCTTTTGATGACTAGGATCCCCTCTTCTCCGGAACCTTGGACCTGGTTACCTATAACGAAGTTGGAGCTGGACTGGTACAGATTTATGCCGTTGAGTCCGTTTTCACGAATCTCGTTGTCCATCAGAGCGTTGGTTGTGGAGTCCATCAGGAATATTCCGTCTTCCCCGTTGAGTCGGATCTCATTTGAATCGATCTCGCTGGTAGTGGTGTTGATCATGTTGATCCCCACCTCGCCGTTCTCGTAAAGGCTGTTTGACGTCAGAGCATCATACACGCATCCCGAGAGCGTTATGCCGCATTTTCTATTGCCGAAGACTACGTTTCCGAGCAGCTGGCTGAAGTTGGACCCGGAAAGACAGATGCCGCAGTAGCCGTTGTCGTGGACGATATTTCCGGATATCAGGTCGTTTTCGGAGGAAAGCAGATGCAGGCCGAAACCCGACGAGCTGCTTATTGTATTGTTCAGTATCTTGCATCCGTCAGACGCGACGAGAACCGCGCCGGAGTCAAGGCTCGTGTCGATGCAGCCAGTGATCGTGAACCCTTCAAGGACGACGCCATCTGCAGTTATCTTGATCAGAGGGCTTGAAAGGCCAGAACCGTTGACGACGGGATCGCCTTCGCCTTTCAGGGAAACTGATCTGTCCACCACGACGTTTTCGGCGTAAGTGCCGCTCTGGACGACTATTTCGTCGCCGGTCTCCGAGGCGTTTATCGCGTCCTGGATTTTCGTGAAGTTTCCGGCACCATCGACATCGACGACGACCATCGAGCCGGAGGCTGCACTCGCTAGCATCAGAATCAGCATCGTAGAAGCGGAGAATCTGAGCATGTGAAATCACCTCAACATATATAGTTACTCATCATTAATTAAAATATGTTATTGCGGGTCGGTGGATATCCCGGGGGTCACAAGCTGCCCATCGTGCTCTCCGAGCAGGGACCTGGATTCGCACAACCGGGCAGGACTCTGCATTTGTCCTGTGGGAATCCAGGGTCTGTGGGGTCGCTGAAGGGGACTGAGGGCTGAAAGGCCCCGATCAGTCGGGCCCGCCCCCCTCCAGCAACGCCCTCACCGCCACCGGGTGTAGATCGACGGCTACCGCCCCCCTTCGGCCCTGGATTGCATAGGGCTCGGCCCCGATCCCCCTGGTGCTCTCTGCCGAGTAGTCGCTGAAGAAGTTGGCGAACCACCAGTTGGTTTTCCCGTTGTCTCTGGCGTTGAAGTTCTGGTTATCTTCGAAGATGTTGCTGGTGATCCGGTTGGTCTCCCCCTCGTAAATGTAAATCCCGCCGCCACCGTTCTGCTGGACGAAGTTGTACATGAAAAGGGCCAGAGTGGTCTGATCCAGCACCTGGATTCCGTATTTGCTGTTGTTCGCGATCAGGTTCCTAGATACCGCGAGATTTTCTGATCCCGATACGTGAACCCCGTCGCCGCCGTTGTCGTGAATATCGTTCTCCCAGACCTTGCTCTGATCGCAGCTTGTAAGCTGGACGGCGTGATCTTTATTGTTGTGGACTTCGTTATTTGAGATGGAGACGCCATCGACGAACTCCATGCTGAACCCGAAACGGTTATCGTGGATCTTGTTGCTCTCCAGGACGTTGTCAGAGGAGCGGACCATGATGACGCCGTGAAGGTTGCCGTAGACGTCGTTGCCCTCCACGAAGTTTTTGTTGCTGTCTTCCAGGTAAAACCCGTACCGCTTGTTCTCGCTAATCTCGTTATCGGATATCAGAATGCTGCTGCTGTTGTCGCGCAGAGATATACCGTTGTAACCGTTGTTGAATATCTCGTTTTGGGATAAAGTGCTGAAATAAGATCCGTATATGCCAATTCCGTTGAGGCCGTTATCGCTAAGGATGTTCTCCATGATGATGTTGTTGTCGCTGAATCCTGTGACCAGAAGCCCTTCGTCTCCAGAGTTGTTGATTATGTTCTTTATCAATAAGTTGTGCCTCGCCCGATCCAAGCTGACCCCATTTAGGCCGTTATCGCGGATCTCATTTTCCGCGATCGCGTTGTTTCCGGATTCTATGAGGTAGATGCCGTCTTCCCGGTTCAGGTTGACGCTGTTATAAACCAAGTCGATGTGGTTCGATCCGACTAGCTGGACTCCCACCTCCCCGTTCTCGCGAACCACGTTTATCGTCGCCTCGTCGCGCTCACAGCTCTCCAGAAGCATGCCCCACTTTCCGTTGTGGAACGCTTGGTTTCCAACCATCTGGCTGGAATTTGCCCTGATGGCGCAGATGCCGCCGTATCCGTTGTCGTGGACTACGTTACCGTATACGAAGTGATTCCTGGAATCCCGAAGATAGAGGCCGTTGCCCGACGAGCCGGATATGGTGTTGTTCAGAACCTTGGACCCGTCCGCCAGCACCAGAACCGCGCCGGCGTCGAAGCTGCCGTTGAGGCTGCCGGCGAATTTAAAACCATCCAGGATGACGTTCTTCGAAGTTATGGTGATCAGAGGGACCGATGAGCCGCTGCCTTTGACGACGGGATCGCCTTCGCCCTTCAATACGACGGATCTATCCACCACGAGGTTCTCGGCGTAAGTTCCGTTGAGGACGACTATTTCGTCGCCGGTCTCTGAAGCGTTTATGGCATCCTGGATCGTCGTGAAATTCCCGGCGCCGTCGTCGTCGACGACGACCATCGCGCCGGAGGCGGAGCTCGCCATGATCAATATCAGAA
The DNA here is from genome assembly GCA_035380685.1 of Methanothrix sp. Lineage (GTDB taxonomy): Archaea > Halobacteriota > Methanosarcinia > Methanotrichales > Methanotrichaceae > Methanocrinis. Next base: position 51,826 of record DAOSXX010000006.1, read on the forward strand.
TCGCAGAGGCGGGGCACCTGAACATCGGAATCACCTATTTCATGTATACTTAATCCTGATTAATTTAAATAGGTTATTCCAGGGTCAGAGGAAATATGTGAGGAGAAGAGGGAAGGCCGATATTCTTGGGGCGACCTTCGTCGCCGTCCGGAGGACTCCGGGGCTGAGATCTCCGACGCGAACCTGGAAATCTCGCCATGGCGCGGTTAACCCCCATCCGCTCGTCGAAGCCGACATGACCCGTGCCACGATGAGCTTCGATCTGAAGGGATGAGAGTGGTCCAAAAAACGGAGCTAAACTCTCCCACCCTCCAGCCATTCCGGCGTCACGAAGGGTTTGGGGTCGACGGACATGGCCCCCCGACGCCCATAGATCAGATGGGGTTCATCGCCAACCTCGTCTCCGTCGAGATCTTTGCCCGAATAGTCGCTGTAGAAGTTGCCCAGCCATACATTTCCGCCGTTGTCTCTGGCGTTGAATTTCTGGTTCTCAGAGAGGATGTTGCCGGACATCATGTTCATCTGAGCTTCATAAAGATAAATGCCTCCGGCACCGTTGCCAAGGATTGAGTTATACATGAACAGGTTCTGTGCGCTAAAATCCATTAATTGGATGCCGTATCCGTCATTGTTCCATATGTCGTTGTTGGAGACGGTCGTGTTTTCCGATCCTGATACGTGAATACCGTCCCTGCCGTTTCCGTTTATTTCGTTCGCCCAGATCTTGCTCTGATCGCAGCGAACCACCTGCACGCCGGCATCGGTGTTATTATAAATGCCATTCTCGGATATGACGATCTCGTTTATGAACTCCAGGCTTAAGCCGAAACGATTGCTGTAGACCTCATTAGACACCAGGGTGTTGTTGTAGGAGCGCGCCATCACGACCCCGTTCATGTTTTCGTAGATCTCATTATTCTGAAGGAAGTTTGAGCTGCTGTCCTCCAAGTTAAGACCGTACCTAGCATTTCCGTGGACCTTGTTGTTGTAAACAAGAGAGCTGCCGGTGCCGTCCCGCAAGGAGATGCCGTTGTAACTGTTGTTGAAGAGATCGTTATTCGAGATGGTGGTAACATGACATCCGTATATCCCGATGCCGTTGATACCATTATCGGAAATTATATTTTTGGAGATCACGTTGTTGTCGCTGGATTCAACCAGCATCAGCCCCACTTCGCCGCAGTTATGTATCACGTTGCCCACTAAGAAGACTCTGCTGGTTCGCTGCAGGTCTATGCCGTTGAGGCCGTTCTCATGAATCTCATTTTCTATAAATATGATGTAATTGGAGTTCATCATGTGGATTCCGTCTTCCGCATTGTCGTAAATCTTGTTTCCGACAAACATGTTGCGTATCGAGCTGTGATCGTGAATCCCCACCTCCCCGTTCCCATGGACGTCATTTGCGGTCAGCTCGTTGAACTGGCAATCTTCCAAATCCACGCCCCATTTTCTATTTCTGAATATTTCATTTCCGACCATCCTGCTGAAATTGGCCCCTATGACACAGACGCCTCCTTCCAAGTTGTCGTAGATCACGTTCCCGGATACGAAGTGATCCCTGGAATCGCGGAGACAGAGGCCGTGACCTGGTGCCCGATATACTGTGTTGTTCAAAAACCGGCACCCGTCAGCTAGCACCAGCACAGCATCATAATTCAACCCGTCGTTTATGCTGCCGGAGAAGGTGAGCCCTTCCAGTGTTACGTTCTTCGAAGTTACGGTGATCAGAGGGCCCGAAAGGCCCGAGCCTTTGACGACGGGATCGCCTTCGCCCTTCAATACAATCGACCTGCCCACCACGAGGTTCTCGGGGTAAGTTCCGTTGAGAACGACTATTTCGTCGCCGGTCTCTGAAGCGTTTATGGCTTCCTGGATCGTCGTGAAATTCCCGGCGCCGTCGTCGTCGACGACGACCATCGCGCCGGAAACAACGCTCGCCATGATCAATATCAGAATCGCAGAGGCGGGGCATCTGAACATCGGAATCACCTATCTGATGTATACTTGATCCTGATTAATTTAAATAGGTTATTCCAGGGTCAGAGGAAAGATGTGAGGAAGAAGGAGGAAGGCCGATCTTCTTGGGGCGGCCTTCGCCGCCGTCCGGAGAGCTCCAGGGCCGAGATCTCCGACGCGAGCCTGGAAATCTCGCCATGACACGGTTAACCCATCCGCTCGTCGAAGCCGACGTGACCCACGCCCCGATGAAGTGACGACCTGGAGGGATGAGAGGGATCCCAAACCGAAGCTAACCTCTCCCACACTCCAGCCCCTAAGACGAACCGTGTTCATCGGTCCTGAACCCATCTCACCGGCTATCGCAGGTACCTCCGGAAACGTTAAAGGCGCTCGTGGTTCAGGAGCGACAATTACGGCCAGCTAAACCCAGCTGGTGCCCTCCAACTCGGCGGGGCTTATCTCTTCCAGCGTGGCCGTCGAGATGATCGGCCTCGGATCGAAAGATTCCGCTCCCCTCCGCCCGTAGATGGCGTAAGGCTCGTCACCGAAACTGTCACCGTTGAGATCCTCTCCCGAATAGTCGCCGTAGAAGTTTCCAAGCCACTTATTCCCCACCATATTGTCCCTGACGTTGAACCTCTGGTTTTCTGCGATTATGTTGCCGGTGATGAGGTTTATATCGCCTTCATAGAAATAAAATCCGCCGCCAACATTGTTCCGGACGTTGTTGTACATGAAGGTATTCAGAGAGGACCAGTCCAACACCTGGACGCCGTAATCGCTATTGTTCAGAATGGTGTTCCCGAATATTACGGTATGTAGCGACTCCGATATGTGAATTCCGTCATTTCCGTTTTCGAGTATATCGTTCTCCCAGATCCTGCTCTCGTCGCATCTCTTCATCTGGAAGCCGTCGTTGGAGTTGTTGTAGATCTCGTTTTCGGATATGACGAAGCTTCTGACGAACTCCAGACTGAGGCCATAATAGTTCTGGGATATTTCGTTGAGGGTGACATGGATATTTTCACAGCGGACCATTATGATGCCGTTCAAGTTGTCATGCACACGATTGGCTTTGATGAAGTTGGAGCCGCTGTCCTCAAGGCCGATACCGTACCTGAAGTTTCCGTAAACATCATTATTTGCGACCATCGTCCCGCCGCTGTAATCTCGAGAGTATATCCCGTTATCTTCGTTGAAAGATACTCTGTTATTGATTATCGTGCTGGAATAAGACCCGTATATCCCGATCCCGTTGATGCCATTCTCGCTGATCAAGTTGCTGGAGATCAAGTTGTCGTCGGCCCGCTCGACGATGAGGATCCCCTCTTCTCCCGAGCCTTGGACCTCGTTACCTATAACGAAGTTGGCGGTGGAATGATACAGGTTTATGCCGTTGTGTTTGTTTTCGCGGATCTCGTTATCGATCAAAGCGTTGTTCATGGAGTTCTTCAGGAATATTCCATCCTCCTCATTGAAGCGGATCTCGTTGAGACGGATCTCTCCGGTCGTGGAATTGACCACGTTGATCCCGACCTCGCCGTTCTCGTAGACCCGGTTTGCCGTCAGAGCAACGTAATCGCAGCCGAAGAGCGTTATGCCGCACTTTCTATTGCCGAACGCCTCGTTTCCGAGCAGCTGGCTGAAGTTGGACCCGATAAGGCAGATGCCGCAGTGTCCGTTGTCGCGCGCGATATTTCCGGATACGATGTTGTTATCGGAATTTAGCAGAGAGAGGCCGTAGCCTGATGAGGAGCGTATGGTGTTGTTCAGAATCTTGCATTCGTCCGACTCGACAAGGACCGCGCTGGTGTCGAGGCCTTCGTCGATGCATCCATAAACGGTGAACCCGTCAAGGACGACGCCATCCGCAGCTATCCTGATCGGAGGGCTTGAAAGATCGCAGCCATCGACGACGGGGCCGTTTTCGCCCTTCAATACGATCGATCTGTCCACCACGACATTTTCGGGATAAGTGCCGTTTTTGACGACTATTTCGTCGCCGATCTCGGAGGCGTTTATCGCATCCTGGATTTTCGTGAAGTTCCCGGCGCCGTCGTCGTCGACTACGATTATCGAGCCAGAGGCTGCGCTCGCCAGGATCAAAATCAGCATCATCGAAACGGGGCATCTGAACATCGGAATCACCAATGACGTATTCTTAATCCTGATTAAGTTAAATAGGTTGTTCCGGAGCAGATCGAATCGGAAAGGGACGGGTCGCACGTCTCGCCTCCGGAGACCTCGATACAGCACCCGATCCCGCCAGAGGTCAGGTTCCAGTCGGGCGGGGACCAAAGCTGGACGATTTCGGAGGCGTTCTCCTCTGCCACAGTCTCATTCTCGAAAACAATCAGAACTTCGGGACGAAGATAAAGCCCCGGTGGTCCCACGATGCAGGAGCTTTCGGCGGTCACCGTCCCGCCGTCGTAATCGGCGACGGCCGTGACGACGTTCCTTCGAGCCTGAGCAGGACCCGTCAGCCCCGTCCAGAGATCTATCGTAAACTTGCCGCCTATCGGCAGAGACAGGATCGTCCAGGAGACCCGATCTCCCTCGATCTCAGGCCTCAGGCTCGAGTTGATGAAAGAAAGGCCGGGTGGGAGAATGTCGGCTACCACGATCGGTCCAAGGGGCTTGTTTCCGTCGTTGGTGACGTTTATCCTGAATAGGACCGCATCCTCGCCCGCAGCAATCTGGTCTTTCGTCACGTTGACGTGAGGCTCCAGGTATTTGGGAACTTTGTGGATCCCTATGGAGGTGGCGACCTGGTAGCGTCCCAGGAACGTCTGATCTATCACCACCTTCACCTCGTCGTGAGGTCCTGCCTGGACGGCAGCTTTGATGTCCTGTCTTCCCTCGAACTCGCCCAATATCGAGATCGACGAGGAGTCCGTTACCGACTCCATCTCGATATAGTCTGCAGAGCTAATCCTCTCACTTATGAGATGCTCATCGCCTCTGGTGGAGATCCCCTCTTGCCATTTGGACGAGCGGTTCAGCAAGACGCCCCCCGCCATCTGGGCGCTCGGCACGTAGACCATCCTCGAGTCCTTGTAGACGGTGCCGGTGGCGATCAGCTCATCGGCCTCGTAGTACCCCGACCCGTGCTCAAAGGACCTCTGGGAATCGTCCACCCTGTGGTCCGCGGAGACAAAACCCTCGCCGATCGCCCCCTTCTCATAAGAAACGCCCTTCCCGTAAGAGTCGATCGACTCCTCCACCCTGAAGCTCCCGTGATAATCCTCGTCGATGGATATCAGCGGATCGCCCGTTTCGGGATCGAGCCTTAGATAGCCGATGTGGCCCATCCCCCCGATGAACTCAGAATCGGACCCGTAGACGGTCTGGTTCTCGTCCAGGAGGAACGAGCTTCTCTTGTCGATAATCTCAACGTACCGAAAGTCTTCTGCCACCGACTCCGACCGGACACGATTTCTGGCGCAGGTCCTGTCGGTCCAGGATGAGTTGTAGTCGATCGTGCGGCCGTTGTAGACCGAGAAGGTGGTGGGCCTCCGGGCGGCGAATATCTCCTTGTCGAGAGACGTGCTCTTGTTGGTGGAGTTGAGCCTCGCTATCCGATCCTCCTCGTAGTAGCCGGAGCCGTGCTCGACGGCGGAGATCTCGGTGCCTTTGGCCTCCAAAACCCTGATCGTCTCGGAATATGAGGCTAGAATCGACACCGACTCGTTCTTGAATCTGTAAGTCCCGGTTATGTTGACGCGATTTGTGAGGTCGTAGGGTCTGCGGCTGGTGGAGAGCCTCTCTCTTATGGAGACGAACCCCTCGCCGCTGACCGAGGAGCTCTCATCGAACCGAACGTCCGGCCTCTCAGGGATCCTGACGACGAGGCTGATGGACCGGGTCTCGTTTTGATCGAGGGATCCGACGACCCAGACCAGGACCTTCCCGCTCGCTCGGCTGGGCGGAGGGTTTGCCGATATGTACTCCGCCAGATCCGGGAGCCTGTCGATGACGACGACGTTATTTGCGGTGCAATTTGAGGCGTTGCCGGGATCGCTGCAGTTCATGTTGTTCCCGAAAAGGATGGTGTAGACGACCACCTCCCCCGCCGAGTACTCGGACTTCTCGGCGGTCTTCCTGATCCAGAGGGATGAGACGATCAGGGTATAGACCTCGGCGAAATCGCCCTTCGACTGGTCTGAGTCTATCTTGTAGCGGTTTTTGATCAAGTCGGAGGTGTTCTCCTCAGGCTTCACCTTCACCCCGATCGTGATGGTACCAGTCTCATTTGGGGCCAGGTTCAAGAAGTTCCACCATCGAAGTCTTCCGTCGTCTCCAGACCCATTATAATTGGGTTGGAAGGTGGAGGTGTTGAACAGATGAACGACGTTTTCGTCCAATATGTCGGTCACGGTCACGTTCGTGGCGTTTCCCGTCCCCTCGTTCCAGAAGGTGATGGTGTAGTTGAAGGTTCCCCCCGGACTCGTTAGGCTCGGGGCCGTCTTCGCGATCCGCAACCTCGGACCTTTGACGGTGGTGTTGATGGTGACGTTGGCGGTCCGGTTCTCATCGCAGGTGATCCTCACCGAGTTGTTCAGGATCGACCCGTCCTCGGCGTCGTTGGAGACCTTGACGCTTATCCGGATCGTACCCCCTGCGCCGGCCGAGAGGTTTCCGACCTTCCAGACGTCGCTCGTCCCCGGATCGGGGAGAGGATCTGAGGATAGGAACTCCACCATGTCGTCGTAGGTCTCCCGGACGACGACCCCGTGGGCGACGCCGTCGCCCTCGTTTCTGTACCTTATGGTGTAGTTCAATACGCCCCCGGCATCGGCGGGGTCTGGATCGTCGAGCTTTTCGACCACCAGCACCGGAGCGACGACCGCGGTCTCGACCGTCGCCTCGTCGGTGACGTTCTCGGCAGAGGCGATTCTGACCTGATTCTCAAGGATGTGGCCACTATCAAGGCTCGAGTTCACCTGGACGAAGATGACGATCGATCCCGAGACATCTCTTGCTAGATCGCCGATGGTCCATCGATCGTCGGTTCCAGGATCGGGAGGTGGGCTCGAAGAGACGAAGGTCACGTTCTCGTCGTAGGTCTCCAGTATGACGACGCCGGTGGCGTCGGCGTCACCATAGTTGGCGTAATCGATGGTGTACTTCAGAACCCCTCCGGCCTCAACAGGGTCGGGATCTGCCCGTTTCGCGATCTTCAAATCGGGCTGAGGAACTTCGACCTCAAGGGAGAAGACGTCCCAGTCGGTGACGTTCTCGCCGCCGGGGCCGACGGCGGTGACGGCGGCGGTGTTGTGAACCCAGACCCGCTTCTTGTAGGGAATGTAGCCGGGAGTTTTTCTGTACTCTCTGCTGATGACGACCCCCAATGCGTTCATCACCGTGATCAGGGTATCTCCGGTCGCATAATCGGTGGCGGTATAGGTCTTGTATCCCGCCGTCGGCTTATCATATTCTATCCGGAGACCCTCGTTCGTCCTTCTTGAAAGGTAAAAGTCCGAGGTCAGTTTGCCTGAAGGGTCATGCTCGCTCGTCAAAACCGCATCTTGAATTGGGCTGTAGTATTCGGACCTTCTGAGAACTCCGGCTTCGTCGACGGCAAGGCTCAGGGTCTCCTTCGTGACGGAGTCTGTGTAATTTAGGAGGGTGAGGTTCGTCCCGTAAAGGAATATCTCGCTCTCTGCCATCTGAGCCCTGCTGAAATTGAACCGGTCCCTCATTTCGATCATGCTCTTCAGCTTGATCTCCAGCCGGACGGTCATCCTGGAGAGCCTCGCGATCAGGGCCTCGTCGCGTCCGGGCATGGGGCCGTCGGCCATGATGGTCAGAAGCTGATCGTAGTCGGAGGGGTTTGGCATCTGGTACCTGCAATCGTAAAGCCACGCCTCGCCGGGGTCGAGGACGCCGTCATCACCCGAGTCGCCGCTCACAAAGGTTGGATCGCAGTCGGGACCCCAGTCATGAACGTCCGTCAGGTTCACCTCCCTGAGGGGGAGGTCGCCGACGTTCTCGACCTCGTAGGTGTAGGTCACATAGTCGCCGACCCTGACGGGAGGCTCGTATACGCAGTCTTTCACCACGCTGATCTCAGACCGACAAGGTTCGACGGTGACGACCTCAGACGAGACGCAGTTGCAGTCAAAGACGGCAGACGAGACCATCAGGTCGATGGTGTATTCCCCGGGCTCTTTGGGGGCGGTCCAGTTCGTCGTTGACGAGTTCGAGGAGATGAAGGCGCCGCCGGAAGCCTCCCACCAGTACCGGTAATCCGGATCTTCCAGCGTTTCCATGGTGATGGTGGCCCCGGCGCAGACGACGTCTTCGGCGACGATGGCGCATCTTGGCACTTCGAGAACGGTTATGGTCAGGAAGGTGCCCAAATCCACGTCAAACAGCGTCGGATCTGCTGAGATCTTGTATTCGCCGGGTGCCGGCGGGGTCCATCGAACCGTCGAAGTCCTGGTATCGTTGAACCTTCCGACTTCGGCGTCCTCGGCGTCAAAGGCCCTCCACTCGTAGCTATCCAGCTGCGATATGGCTGTAAACTGGGCTGATTGCCCGTAACAGATTTTGTCGGGCCCCGTCACTATGGTCTTTGCCGGAAGGACTACCACCACCATCTCCTCCTGGCCGGAGCAGCCATAATCATCCGTCGTGGTCAGGTTGATCACAACCGTCTTCGATGACAGCACGGTCGGAGCGGTCCAGTTGAAGACCATCGAGTCCGACCAAAGGGGGTCGCCGTCCGACGCCGCCCAGCGGTAGGTGCAGTTGGGGCAGAGGCTTGTTGGCTCAAAGGCGCATACTTCACCTGAGAAGACCTGCTGTCCCTCCAGCTCCGCACCTGCCGTTGTGACAAGGAGGGAAAAAAGCAAGAAGGTAATCGCCCCGACCTGAACCCTCAATCTCTTCCATCCAGATGGGAAACTTGACTGCGAACTCATGCTTACTCGTTCCAAATTGTTCCAATCATTACAGCATAACGATCGATGCCGTCGGAGATTCGACGTAGAGCACCTCAAGCTGACAGCCACCGGTCGCCATCGACCCATCGGGATTCTTTCTGACGATATAGAGATAGAGATCGTGGGGGCCGAACTCGAATCGGCTCCAGTCGACGATCACTTCCTCACCGGATCCCACCTCAACGCCGTCAACCTTCCAGGTAAAGTTGAAGCTGGCCAAAGACGCCTGCAGATCTTCTCCCGCGTAGTAGAAGACTGCAACTGGCTGGTCGTCACAGACGGAGTCTGGACCCGATATCCCGCACAAAACCGGTTCGGTGACCGTCACTCTGACCTCGTCGCTGTCCCGACATCCGCGCCCGTCGGTCACCGTCAAGGTGTAATTCGTGGTGCTGGACGGCGAAGCCACAGGGTTCGATTTTGCGGGGTCGTCTAGGCCGGTTGCAGGAGCCCAGATGTAGGTATATCCTCCGCTTCCGCTCTTCGCCGCGGGACTGCCTCCGATCACCACGGAGTCGCCGAGGGTGATGTTCCTGTCCGGCCCTGCGTCCGCCTCGGGACCGAGTTTCGCCGCTACCTGGCTGGAATACCGGTTGTTGTCGATGATCTTCTCGCTCAGATCCCCAACGACAAAACCGCTGGACACGATGGTCTCGCCATCGGCCACCCCATCCTTCAGGCGGACGGTGTAGCTCGCATATCCTTCGCCTCCTGCAGTAAGGTCTCCGATGCGCCAGATGATGACGTCCCCGTCGTCCTCGCCCCCACCGTCATCGGTTACCTCAACCTTCGTCTCGTCGTAATCTTCGACGAGGGTGACGTTTCTCTGATCTGCAGGCCCCGCATTTGAATAACGAATAGAATAAGTTATACGGCCGCATTCAGCGATCGCCGTCGCTCTTACGGCAAGATCAGGAACCAAAAGATTCTTCGCCATTATGGGAACATCCCTGCTTCCGCCGTCTTCGACGCTGACGTGGAGGCTCGCTCCTGGCCAGAGGCCGGCCTCGTCGCTCAGCCGTGCACACCATTCGAGGACGTAAGTTTCGCCCTTCGGCACAGTCGCTATCCAGCGGTAGCGCCCCTCATCGCCATCGAAGTAGGGCCCGTTTATCGACCCTCCAGGAACCACAAACGACTCGAAGCCCACGATCCCCCTCGTCCCATCCCTTTCGCTGTCGAAGGCCAGCTGCAGATTCAGAGTCTCTGCGCTGGACCCCTTGTTCTCCACCGAATAGCGGAAGGGTATGCAGTCGCCTTCAGACCAGCCCTTCAAGGCCCCTGTGGTCCAGCCCTCGTGAGGATCGAGGGTGTAGCCCTCCAGCCTCTCGTTAAAAGATGCTCCGATCGCAGGCGTCGCGATCCCGGAGAAGAAGAGAGATATCAACGATGCCGTCAAAACCGCGCCCGAGATGCGACCCCTTTTCACTTCCCCCTCCCGATGATCTTTCCCATGGAGCATCATGCCGAATTTCGCACAAAATTATGGATGCAGGGAGCAGGACCCCTGCATCCCGTCTTGGCTTAGAACGTCCAGCACTCCATTCATCGGACCAAGGAGAAGGTCGCAGAGGGGGACTCAACGTATAACACGTCGTACTCACAGGTGCTGGTGACCTCCGTGCCGTCGGGATACGTCTTCTTCACCTCCAGGGTCAGAAGATGATCTCCGAAATCTAAACCGTACTTGTTATCGCTGAAATCGATCTCCACAATCTCCGTGTTTCCATGCTGAACATCTTTATCGTCGATCTTCCAGTCGAAGGCGAAATCAGCGGTGGTCGTATCTTCGCCGACATAGCTGAACTCCTTGATCGGGCTATCCTCGCAGACGCCCTCGGGACCATCGATGCCGCATACAGGAATGGCGTGGATTGCGAGGCAGTCGCTTGTCCGGTCGATACAGCCGTATCCGTCAGTCAAAAGGAGGGTGACGGTGACGGTCTTCGTCCCCTCATCGGGGGTGACGTCGGGGGTTGTGAAGCTGAAGTTCCTGTCGGACCCCGAAGCTATCGTAGACCCGTCCACCTCGGCGGACCAGTCGTAATAGTAGGTCACGTTCTCCACATATTCGAGCTGCACGGGCTCAGGACCCTGGTAGGTTACGACCTGTCCGGGCGCTTCGGCAGGGCAGACGACAGCCGCAGCCTGAGCACCAGTCAACTGAACCGCCAAAATAAGAGACGCCGTAACGGCGACCACAATTGCACGTCCAAGCATAATTTACACCTCATATTGGAGTCTTCGAGGGCTGATGGACGAGGCACCATTTGCGGAAGTCTGCCCACATATTTAAATTCAATGATTTTTTTGAGGGAGATCGGCTCACCCGCTCAACGAATGCCACCCACGCAACGCCGCTCTATTCTGCCACGATCTAACCGCTTCAGATAAATTATCTCCAATAGTATATGATTATTTCGCCTTTTTAAAAAGCAATATATGTATTTTAAGCAGGATCCTAATTCGAAGGGCGACCTTCATTTCTCATAATCAGGATATTTCAGATAATTTGGATCGATGCAGTCTGTTATTTGGAACTCACGTCAATTAAAATTGAATATTAATTTTAAATTGTGGTCAACAAGCCCTGATTCTGAGATGAACAGCGCATAAGAATAATTAAGATGAAGGACCAGTATAGTTTGTATACGACATTCCAAAGTTGGAGAATCGCGATAACCTATCAGGTGGCGTTGAAGATGACCCAAAATAGACTGATCTTGTACGGATGCGTAATCTGCTCGGCTCTGATTTTTCTGGCCGGAGCAGCTCAATCTGATAATACCGCAACGGTCAACGTTATGATCGGTGCAGAGCTCCATCCCGGCTCCTCCGAGATGACGGACGAGGAAAAGTGGAACCTCGAAGTGAACTCCATGGTCCAGATGCTGAACGAGATCGATCCCGATGGGCTGAACGTCACGGTCTACGTGACGGGAGACTACGTATCAGAGTTTGCGGGGAACGCCTGGTACAAGCTCTATGTTACCCGGATCGGGTCGAAGCCGAACCACGAGCTGGCCATGTACGGCATGACCACAGGAGAGATGCTCGGAACGATGTCCTATGGAGAACAGTACCCGCTGATGAGAGAGGCAAAAAGGCTCATCGAAGCCGCCTACATCTGCGACGGCAGGGTCATTGAGGTCAAAGGGTTTTTGCCCCAGTCCTTCAGTCAGAGCGCGACCACCCTCGGGATCCTGGACAGGATGGTGATCGAGTACGACGCGGGATACCAGGCGGGCATCGTTTTTGAGCCTGGCCACGTGAACGATACGTGGCCATATCCGGTGGAGGGCCACGACTTCTCAGCGGTTCCCATCAGCACCCACCTGATCTCGGGGGAGCTGGTGCCGTTATCAGACCGATTCGCCAAAGAGGTGCTCGATCTGAGCGGGGCCGAGTGGGAAGATCTTCTGATGAGCGAGTTTGACGAATGTGCCGAGGGAGGAGACCCCATGGTGGTGATCTTCACCAACGTCGTCACCGGCGAGGACGAGGGGTACATGGAGGCTTACAGGAACTTCATAGATCGCGCCAACTCGAAGGACGCGAGCTTCGTCTCGACCCTGGAGCTGGTCGAGATGGCAAGATCGAGGACGGGTTAAATAAAACTCGGCTTGAGAAGAGGTTCGAAGGACGAGAGGAAGGATCTCAGCCCTCACCCTTCCTCGTCGTACCGCCCCAGAGGGGGTCGTCTCCGAACCTCTCCCGCCACCATCTCTCGTACGACCCATCGCTATTTTCCCGGGTCGGCATCTCCTCGTCGAAGGGGTCCTCATAATTTTCGCAGTATGACAGGACGATCTCGTAAGCCTTTTTAATCTTCTGAGACACCTCCTTAAGCAAAGCTCCTCCGGCTGATCTTTGCGGGCGTCGGGGTGCCATCGGACCATGAGGTCCCTGCGACAGGCTTTGATCGCCTTCAAGCTAGCCCTCTCGGGAAGGCCAAGCACCTCTGCCGCCCATCTCAGCTCCTCCACCTCAAAAGGCGGTCTTTCATCGTCAGATATCGAGCCTCACCCCGAAGAGCCTCTCGAACTTCTCGTACTTGGCCCGAGCACGGTAGAGGTTCTGGCGGGTGTAGGCTTCGCCCCTCTCGCACCGTTCCATGTCTCTCAGCTCTGCGGGGGTGAAGACCGCCTCCAGCTCTTCTCGAGGAATATCGGAGAGGCTGGTGGTTTTGGGTTTCTCCTTCGCGGACCGTTCAGGCTCCGCCGCCTCCAGATCGAGGTCCTCCTCCCAGGACCAAGACGGGCCGTATCGCGAGAGGACCATCCTCTCGCATCCCTGGCAGCGGGATGCCACGAGCCAGCCTATAGAGAGCTGATAGCAGGCGAGGGACGATAGCTCCCCGTCGCAGAAGGTGCAGAACCCCACCACGTTCTCCTCCACCGAGCGGGGTTCGAGCTTTCGTCCCTCAAAAAAGAGGTGCCTCTTCTCCTGATCCAGCCTGTACATCTTTTCCAAACGACTGTGCCGCCAGCACGACGGCGTCCAAACTGAGCGGTTTTATTTCTGGCCCAGCACATTGGCCATGGCGTATACGCCGCTGGGGACCGCCGTCACCCATCTCGCGGCCCGGACAGCGCCGCTGGCGAAGGCCTGTCGGCTGTGGGCCTGATGCTTTATCTCCAGCCGCTCGCCGGGTCCTGCGAATAGGACGGTGTGGTCGCCGACGATGTCTCCGGCCCGGACGGCGTGGACCCCGATCTCGTCTCCCCGGAGGCCCTGCCCCTCCCTGCCGTGGACGGCTTCCCTCTTGCCGGTCGCCTCCGCCAGGACGCGAACTGCCTCCATCGCCGTCCCGCTGGGAGCGTCCATCTTGTTTCGATGATGGGCCTCGATCACCTCGATGTCGTAGCCCTCCAAAGACCTCGCTGCTACCTCGATCAGCTTCCAGAAGAGGTTGACGCCGACGCTGAAGTTTGGCGAGATGACGGCGGCCACCTTTCCATCGACCGACCGACCGATCTCCGTCTTCTGATCCTCGGTGAGGCCGGTGGTACCCACCACCAGGTTGACGCCGAGGTCCGCCGCTACTCGGACGTTCTCGACCGTGGCGACCGGCGTCGTGAAGTCGATGAGGACCTCTGCCCCCGACCTTTTTAGGACCTCTGCCAGCTTCGAGGCGTCAGAGACGAGGACCCCTCCACCGAGAGGGTCGCCCGCCCCCCGGACGTCGAATCCCGCCACCAGCTCCAGATCCTCGAACCTCTTGACCTCGTCGATGATAAGCTGGCCCATCCTTCCTTTGGCACCTGCCACGGCTATCTTGACGGTCATCGAAACTCGCCCAGGAGGTCGACGGTCTCTTTCAGCCTTTTCTCGTTCGTCTCGGACATCGGCGCCAGAGGAAGCCTCAGAGGACCTGCGGCAAGGCCGATCATCCCCGTCGCCGTCTTCACGGGGATGGGGTTAGTCTCCAAAAACAGGTCTCTTGCGAGGGGTGATAGGGTGTAATGCATCCTCCTCGCCGTCTCCAGGTCGCCTTTGAGCATGGCGTCCACCATCGCCACCATCTTCCTCGGTGCCACATCCGCGACCACCGATATGACGCCCCTCCCTCCAAGGGCCATGATGGGGATGGTGAGGCCGTCGTCTCCGGAGAGGACCACGAAATTCTCGTCTTTTGTCAGCTCGATGATGCTGGAGATCTGAGAGAGGCTGCCGCTCGCCTCCTTGATCCCCACGACGTTCTCGATCCTGGCCAGCTCCGCCACCACCTCTGGCTTGAGGTTGACGCCGGTCCGGGACGGGACGTTGTAGAGGATCAGGGGGATGTCGCAGCTCTCGGCCACGGCCCTGAAGTGGGCGATCATTCCCCGGTCGTTCGGCTTGTTGTAGTAGGGGGTGATCAGCAGGGCCGCATCGGCGCCAGCGTCCTCGGCGTGCTTGGTGAGCTCCACCGCCTCCCTGGTGTTGTTGGAGCCGGTGCCCGCCACCACCAGGACTTGCGAAGAGTCGACCGCGACCTCGACGACCTTCTTGTGCTCCTCAAAGGTCAGAGTAGCAGACTCGCCTGTGGTGCCGCAGGGGACTATGCCAGAGACGCCAGCCTCGCCAAAAAACTCGATATTTCCCCTAAAGCCCTCCTCGTCCAGCTCACCGTCCTCTTTGAAGGGCGTGATGATGGCCGGAAGCACACCTTCAAACATCCACCTTACTCTCCTCGGAACTGGACTTTGCGGGTTATGTAGCCCGCCACCCGGTTGCGGATGGACTTGTACTTGATGTCGGTGTACTCCGTCACCATATCCTTGTTATGCTCGAAATCGTTGTTGAAGACGCCCTGGTGGGTCTTCATCAGGTCATCTGCAAAATTCTTGATGTAGTTAGGCTTCACACTTCCCATATCGGACACTCCAAATAAAGAACCGCAATGTCCAAGGATCAAACATCAATTTATAGGTTCCCGTCTGACCGAAGGACTTCTCGCTATCGCGACCGCGATGCTCGCCACCTCGGCGGCAGAAGCTCCGAGGAGCCTCACCATCGGCTCCTTTCCGGCCCCTCCCCGGTCCCAGATTACCTGGGGAAGAGAACCCGAAATATCGGGCGGCGACCCCGCACCGGATCCGGGCCTCGACCTGAACCTTTTTATCGCCTCGGCAGTGCCCCAGCTCATGGTCTTCGAGCCCGAGGGCTCGGAATTCCTGCTGAAGGAGGATGCGGTTAAGCCCAGGTCCGAGACCGCCTCCAGGACGTCGGGGCCGTACCTGATGTTCATCCCGGCCCTGGCCTCGGGATCGAAGCTCATGGCCGCGAGGATTATCCGGGCGACGTGGCTGCTGGCCCCGAACCGGACAGCTCCGCAGGCCTTAACCCTGTACCCGACCCTCACCATCCTCCCCTCGACGGCGGCGACGTCCCGAGGGCCCGAGGCGCCCGATATCGCCATCCCCAGGTTCGATCCCACCTCCGGGATCAGATGGCGAAACTCGGGCTCATCCATGAGAAGGTCGACACCCTCCTGAACCTCCGTCAAAACATCGAACCTCTCGGCCCTCTCCAGGGTTTCGCCCAGGGCGTTCACAGGCGATGCGCCCCTGCCGACGTTGATGCTCTTTCTGACCGAGGCTTTCGCAAACTTCTTTGCGGCACCTGCGGCCTCTTCCAGCTCCAGGCCCTTCGCCAAAAAGGCCGTCAGAGCCGCAGAGTAGGTGCATCCTACCCCGTGGTTTCCGCCCTCCGCCTTATCGCCACGGATGATGACGTGGCCTTTAGCCGTCACCAGAACGTCGTTTCCCTCAAGATGACCGCCGGTGACGATGGCGGCCTCGGCCCCCATATCGACGATGACAAGGCCCGCCCCGAGGGCGCTCTCCTCGTCTCTGACCTCGATTCCGGTGATCGTCTCGGCCTCGAAGATGTTGGGGGTGACGACCCGGGCGAGGGGGATCAGCCTCTTGCAGAGCAGGTCGACCGCCGGAGATTCGAGGAGCCTTCCTCCGGCCTCGGCCTCGATCACGGGGTCCACAACCAGAGGGATTTTTTTCCCCTCGAAAAATTCGGCGACGTTCGATACGATCTCTTTTGAAGAGAGCATCCCCGTCTTGGCGGCGGAGATCTCGAAGTCCTCGACGAGCGCCTCCATCTGGGCAGCGACCGCCTCTGGGGCGAGGGGATAAACCATTTTCACGCCGAGGGTGTTTTGGGCCGTTGCGGCGGTAATGGCGGAGGTCCCATGAAACCCGAGGCCGGCAAAGGTCTTGATGTCGGCCTGAATACCCGCTCCCCCGGAGGAGTCGGAGCCGCCTATGGTCATTAGGACCTTTTTCATGGGTCACCTGCGACCTTTCGCCTTCGTCTCCGCATCCCGGATCAGGTCCTCGGAGAGCTCGTACTTTCGGGCCATCTTCAGGGCCTTGTTGTAGAGGCCGGAGTCCATGAACATCAAGTACGCCTTCTCAGCCGCCTCGATCCTCATCTCGTCGGGAAGCTCGAACATGACCGCGATCTCGGCGGCGTTCTTGGCGAGGCCGTAGTCCATGCTCTTTTTGAAGGCCTGGACCGCAGCCTCTCTGGTCATCTCAGGGGGCAGATCGAACTTCTTGGCGTACTCGGCCGCGGCTTTGTAATGCTCGCCGTCAACCTTCCTCGAAAAGGACCTGGAGGCGGCGTCCCTCACCAGCTTTTCTGGGAGGCGGTACTCCTTCGCCAGGTCAGCCGCAAGAGAGTATTCGCCAAGGCCCAAGACCCTCGAATACTCTTTTGTAACGGCATCTGCGAGCATATCGAGAGGGAGGGAGTGGTCCTCCTTAATCTTAGCAGCCTCTTTGTACCTTCCTTGAGCCATCTTCTCCTCGAAGAGCCTGACCGCATCGGTCAGAGCTTTCTCTGCCATGATCAAAACACCTCAAAGCCCATAATCTGTCGGCATCCTATAAAAATACAGCAACATCATCTCAGAGCCGTGATGAAGGCGTACTGGCTGGTGGTGGGAAGGCTCCGCCTGATCTCTCTTATCTCCGGCATGTAGATGATCACCATCTTCCGGTCTCCCCGGTCGATCTTGAGAAGCTTTCTCACAAGGGTGCACTCGGCCTCCCCCTGGACCCGGGCCGAGCCGCTCCCATACTGGGGGGCCATCTCTATCAGCATCGGAAGCCTGAGCCGGTCCCAGAGGTAGCGGGGGACGGATTCGGAGATGAGGTCCAGCTCCTTTCTGTCCATGATGTAAAAGGTGTTGTCCTTGCCCCGGACCCCCGGCTTCTCCTCTTTGAGAAGCTCGGTGAGCTTCTTCCTCCTCCCCGGGAGATGCTGGTTCATCGACTGAACCGTCTTGACTATCAGGTTGTTGTCAACGGCGACCATCCCTTTTCCATCAGCCCCTGACCGACTTAAAGGTTATCCGTGACCATCTTTGCGAGGTCAAAAAGCCGCCTTCGACCTCAGAGGTCCTCGAAAGTGTGCTGGATGGGGTTACGCCTGATGTTTAGATGCCTCATGGCCGCCTTCTTCACTCGCTCTCGGTTCTCTTCGGTAGTGTAGACCCCGAGCCTCCAGGCCGCAAGGTGCGCGCTCTCCATGATGGTGACGAGGGGAGAGACATCACGAAGGGGCTTTCTCTCGCCGTCCTCTCCTATTATGGCCACGTTTCCCTCTGCGATTCTGGGCAGGCTTGGCTTATCGACGAGGACGTACAGTGGGTCTATCCCAGCCAATCCGGCGATCTCCTCGGCCATCCTGTCCTCGCGCCCTCGGTAGATAGTCGCTGGAGACTCGAGGCGGTCCCGGCCTACGTAGACCGCTCGCTTGAAAAGGCGCCTCGACCTAATCCGGCTGATGATCTCCCCAGGGTAGCCGCCAGCAGAGGTCATGGCGGCCACAAGCTCGATGTCATCCATATCCCTGATCTTTCGGGGATCGAACCCCTCCTCGACCATGACGTGGACCCCGACCCCCAGCATCTTCTGGGCGATCCTCGATACGTGGTGGAAGTAGACCGTCGGGTACATTAGAAGCCTCGAAACCAGCAGGGACTCGGCGGCGTGAACCCCCCCTTCCTCCAGGGCGAGCTGGCCATCCCTAATGGTCATCGTCTTCATCAACCTCTGATAATCTACGACGCCGTAGGCGACGCCGGTGTAGTGGGCGTCACGGGTCAGGTAGTCCATTCTGTCGACGTCGATCTCGCCGCTGACCATCTGGCCCAGATGAGTCTCCCCGCTGATCAGCCTTTGGATCCGGTAGGGCTTGAGCCCATAATCGGCGAGAACGTCCCCAAGTTCACCCCTTTTGAGCCGGTCGGAGACGTTCTCGTGCTCCTCCCGAAGGTAGGCTGAGAGTACCTTTTCGGTGACGTGGGAAAAAGGGCCGTGACCTACGTCGTGAAGGAGGGCGGCGGCCTGGATCTCCGCTCTGTCGTCTACATCCAGCTCGAGATGGCGGGCCAGAAGGGCGGAGAGGTGGTAGGCTCCCAGGCTGTGCTCAAACCGCGTGTGATTGGCGCCGGGGTAGACGAGGTTGGCAAGCCCCAGCTGCTTTATCCATCTCAGCCTCTGCATCTCCTGGGTGTCGGCGAGATCCAGGGCCATCTCGTCCAGCTCGACGTATCCATGGATCGGATCCCTTATCGTGGTCATGGGGAACCTCGCCATCTCGTTTCGCCCTTCGTCAATTTACCCTTTTTGTCGTCCAGGATAGTTTTAATAAATCCGGGCCCAATATGATAAGACAAATGATCAAAAATACCCTATTGATCTGTGCAGCTCTGGCGTCTCTGGTATTGATCGCCGGCCTTGCCGAGGCCAACCCAGACCTTACGGGGCTTTGGGCCTTCCGATGCGAGGAGGATCAAATCTCCGGCGATCCTCTCCCCCTAGAGGATTTCACGGCGGCTCTCTTCCAGGCGGGATCGGCCATCTCCGGAGCCTGTACCGGCGAGTCCCCCGACCCCTGGAATGGGATGGTGACGGGCCGATTCGATGGAAGCAGCCTCGATATGGAGGTCCTGTTGATACAACGTCCCCTGGCGGTCGCAAGAATGAACGGCGTCTTCAACGATTCGGGCCTTCTTGTGGGAACCTTCGTCTGCTCGGATGAGATCGGGGCTGGCTGGAAGGGCAGCTTCAGCGCCTCGCTGACAAGCCCGAACGTTTCCCTCTACGAGCCAGCCATCTCTGAACCCTTCTCCTTCGTTCCCATCGTTTCGGGAGGAATTTCAGACTTCGAGGAGGTGACCATGACGCCCCCGATCGAGGAAGCCCCAACGAAGAGAGCGGTCCAAGTCATCAGCTACTCCAGGGACACGATCTACGCACGGCCCGTTATGTGAGATTATAGAAAAAGAGATACAAAAAAGAGAAGCAGAAGGCCTGGAGTTCTCGAAAACCCCGGGCCCTTTTATAAACGTTTAGTGGGCCTCTCCGACGAGGTCTTTCCCCTCGGCCTTTCTCTCGACCGTCTCGACCTTGCAGACTTCCTCGTCGCAGACGATTACGTCCTGCTCCTGGAACTTGCTGTAAGAGTTCTCTGGGATGGTGATGTCCAGGCCCATGGCTGCGGTCATCAGCTCGACGACGTCGACGACCTTGATGTCGGACTTCTCCGGCATGGCCGCCCTTCCGTCCATGATGTTACGCCTGCAGAAGGGGCAGGTGCTGGCGATGATGTCGGCGGCTACGAGCTGGGCGTCGCCCATCCGAGCCTTGGCGCAGTCGAGGGCGAGGTCTGGAATTCCGGCCTTGACGCCGCCGCCGGCGCCGCAGCACCTCTGAAACTCTCGTGACCGAGCCATATCCTCGAACTGAACTCCGGGGATGGACTTCAGGATGTCTCTTGGGGCCTCATAGGCCCAGTCTCTGCCGTTTATGTGCATCAGGTGCCTTCCGTTGTGGCAGGGGTCGTGGTAGGTGACCTTGAAGTTGAGGGGCCTCTTCCACTCCACCTCGCCGCTCCTAACCTTTTCTCTTAGGTAGACGGAGAGGGGGACGTTCTTGTAGGGGATGTAACCCTCGTACCATCTCGGCCAGTCGACGGTGGCGGTTCTCAGACAGCCCGCACAGGCGTAGAGGACCGTCTTTACGCCCCTGTCCTTGAGGGCGTCGACGTTGTGGACCGCATGTTCCTTCATGATAGGACGCTGACCGGTTCTAACCAGAGCCGAAGAGCAGCACCACTCATCTTCTCCGAGCATGCAGAAGGGTATGTCCAGGTTGTTCATCAGCCGGACAGAGGCGACGGCGAGGGCCTGCTGCCGATAGGCTGCGGTGCAGCCCGCGAAGTATGCGATCTCCGACGACTCAAGAACCGTCGCATCCTTGGGGACCCAGCAGAGCCTCTCTTCCTGCTTTGCCTGGAAGGGGTTTCTGTCCTTTCCGAGAAGTCCTGGGAAGAAGGACTGCTTCCCGTAGGGGCCGTTTCCTCTTGCAACCAGGTTTGGCCTCATGGCCTCCCAGAGTTCGACGGTGTTTATTCCAGATTCGCAGACGGTGCCGCAGACGCCGCAGGTGGTGCAGTAGTACGTATCTTCGGAGAACTTGTTGATCTCGTCCTCGTTCAGGGGCTTGGACCCGAATAGCTTCGCCCGCAGGCCATACTGGCTTCCGAGAAGCTCCCTGAACTTGGCGATCTTGTACATGGGTGTGATCTCGGGGCGGTCCTGCCTCACGTCAAAAGTAGGACACCACTTCATGCACTCCTGACATCGGGTGCATCCGTCCAGCTCCATCAGCTGGGTGGACATGAGGAATCCTGATACGAGGGGCTTTTTCTCGTTTCCTGCGTCAGCCATTTTATTCGCCTCCTCTGTTTGCGAGAATCGTCAGTGGCGCGGCTATTACGTGCATGTACTTGCTGTAGGGAAGGATTGCGACGAAGAGGAGCAGCGCCAGTATTGTGTGGAGCAGGGAGAAGTGGGGCGCATATATCGGGTTTGCGAAGGCGTCTCCGATGAGGAAGGAGTTGCCGCGCAGCCACTCCGCGTAGAAGCCGGTGATGGTGATCAGAAATACTCCGCCCAGGAGAACCACGTCGTAGGCCGAGGTCCGGGATCTGACCTCTCTCAGGAAGACCCTTCTGAGGACCCCTATGGTGGCTCCTAAGAGGAGCAGGTAGCCGAAGATGTCAAAGGGAAGCTCCATATAGCCCTTCACCATCTCGGCCTGGTGGGCGAGGCCCAGGACATTGAAGTGCTCGATTATGTCCATGAAGAGGCCGAGGCCCGAGAGGGCGGCGAGGGTCAAAAACCCGTAGAATATCGTCATGTGCATGACCCATCTCACGGGGCTCCTCCTGAGCGTCCGCCTGAGGAGCAGCACGTCGAGGATGAGGGTCTTTACGAATACCCATATGCCATCTTTGAAAGCTTCATGAATCCATGTTGCGATAAAAAGCCAGAAGCTGTGTCGCAGCTCGTCCTGATAACCGGTGGACCCCATCCCCCACTTTTTGAAGTTAAAGTAGAGGCCGTAGATCCAGAATCCCAATACCACAACGGTAAGGGCGATCACTAACCAAAAGGTGAGACCAAGGGTGTAAAACGCCATCTTATTTCCTCCTTTTTAAACCACTACCGACTCCATCCGACCATCCTTTTCATTTGAGAGTAACCTACCTGAGAAACTAATACTTAAACGTTCCCTTCTGGTCATTTTGATGCTCGAATAATTTTGTGGGGAGAGAATTTCGACGACGACTTGAGATCGACTTTTGGTCGCTCGTTTGATTCGATCCCTTCTTCAGCCTGGCTGCAAATATGTAGTCTTTCGATCCGGCACCAGACCTCAAGAGGACCGGAAAAAAATTGTTCGGAGAAAAGATAAGAAGGAAAAAGGTAGACGCTCACTTTGCGAGCGTCACCTTTTCGATGGTAACCTTTGCGTC
>DAOSXX010000007.1:0-73197 GCA_035380685.1 Methanothrix sp.
TAATGGAGATGTTCGACGAGAACCTCCTGGACACCCAGGGGATCACCGAACAGATCAAACAATCTGTTAGAGTTGAGGAGATCACCCACATCGGGCCTGACCGGCTTCCCGCCGGCCCCAACGTCCTCGACTCCGACGCCATCCTGGTGGTGGAGGGCAGGGCCGACGTCCTGAACCTCCTCCGATTCGGAATCAAGAACGCCGTCGCCGTCGGCGGTACGAACGTTCCCCCCACCATCGCAGAGCTCTGCGCCAAGAAGGTGGTAACGGCCTTCACCGACGGGGACCGGGGCGGAGAGCTGATCGTAAAGGAGCTCCTTCAGGTCGCCGATATCGATTACGTGGCGAGAGCCCCCGAGGGGAAGTGCGTCGAGGACATGACCCAGAAGGAGATCGTGAGAGCCCTCCGCCAGAAGATCCCCGTCGAGCAGGTCCTGGACTTCTACAAGATCAAGCCCCTCTCCAAGAAGCAGCGACGTGAGGCCACCACCAGGAGAAAAAGCCTCATCAGGGAGAGGCCGGTGAGGATCAGCAGGGGAGGAGATCGGACGGGTGAGGCTGCGCCCACCATCCACGTCCACGAGCCGGTGGAGGAAGAGGAGTTCGAGCCCGAACCCGAGCCGATCGTCGAGCAGGAGCCGGAGGTAGCCAAGGATGTGGGCCAGTGGTTTGTGCCCCACCTCGACGCTTTAAGCGGCACCCTTTCAGCCCGCCTCTTCGATCGGAACCAGAACCTGGTTCGAGAGGTGGCCGTGAGGGACCTCGCCAAAGAGCTGAAGGAGTCGAACGGCGACGTGGCCGGGGTCATCTTCGACGGGGTCGTCACCCAGAGGATCCTGGACATCGCCGCGGACAAGAACCTGGAGTACCTGATAGGGGCGAAGCTCGGCAACATCGTCAAAAGCCCCCTCTGCGTCAAGGTTATGACGGGAGAGGCCTGAAGGGCCGGGACCGTCCTCCCAGTCCATCCCTCGTCATATTTCTCCACCTATTTTGCCGCTCCTCGGGACCTGGGCCCGAAGAAGCGTGCACCCTTTTATCTGATGCGGGCTCTAACCCTCGCCATCATGGAGTTCAAGCAATGTATAGTGATCCGCGAAGATCTGAAGCTCTCTTCCGGCAAGCTCGCGGTCCAGGTGGCCCACGCGGCTATCCTGGCCATGGAGCGGGCAGACAAGCGCATCGTCAGGGACTGGAAGGAGGAGGGGCAGAGAAAGATCGTCCTCAAGGCCCCCGCCCTCCAGGATATCTTCAGGCTGAGGGAGGAGGCGGAGAGGGCGAATGTCGCCAGCGCCATAGTAATCGACGCGGGTCTCACCGAGATTCCGCCCGGAACCGTCACCGCCCTGGGCCTAGGGCCCGCTTCGGCCGCCATGCTCGACAAGATCACAGGAAACCTGAAGCTCGTCTGATGGTCGGGGGAGAGGATCGAGGATGATGGAGGCCTCGGAGTTTGATCGGGCCATAGGGATGGAGCTATACACCACCAGCTCGCCGGGAGTCGGTGGGCGGATTCGCCTCGATTGCGAGGACTTCGTCGTCGAGGAGATTTACGAGGAGCAAACCTACGAGGGCGGACGATACCTGATCCTTGAGGTGGAAAAGAAAGACTGGGAGGCCCACCACCTGGTGAGAGACCTCTCGCGCCAGCTGAAAATCAGCCAGAAACGGTTCGGCTGGGCAGGGACCAAGGATAAGAACGCCGTCACCCGGCAGCGGATGAGCGTAGCAAACCTGGACGAGGAGGAGCTTTCTCGGATAACGCTACCCGACGTCAGGATCAAAGTCCTGGGAAAGTCCAATCGGGCTGTCGCCCTCGGCGACCTTCGCGGAAACCGGTTCTCCGTCCAGATCAGAGAGATCGACCTCGACCTCGCGGAGACGGCCCGCCGCCTGGAAGCCGTCACCGAAGAGATACGTCACCAAGGCGGCCTTCCCAACTACTTCGGGGTCCAGAGGTTCGGCGAGGTGAGGCCCGTGACCCACCTCGTCGGCGAGGCCCTGGTGAGAGGCGACCCCGAGAGGGCGGTACTCACCTACCTCGCCCACCCCTTCCCCGGCGAGCCCGAGACGACGAGGCTCGCGAGATCGAACCTCCTCGAGGGAAGGGATTTCGCGAGGGCCCTCCAGGAGTATCCTCTCCGCCTCCGCTACGAGAGGGCGATGATGAGCCGATTGGTGGAAGAAGGCGACTGGGCCCACTCCTTCGATGTTCTGGCAACAAACCTCAAGAGGCTCTTCGTCCACGCCTACCAGTCCCTCCTATTCAACAAAATCCTCTCAGAGAGGATGAGGTCCGGCCTCCCCCTCGACCGGGCGGTGGAGGGGGACGTCGTCTGCTTCTCGAAAGACGGCCTCCCCGACCCCAACAAGCTCCAGGCCGTCGACGAAACGAACCGCGGTGCGGTCAACAGGCTCGCCGAGAGGGGAAGGGCCTTCGTGACCCTGCCACTATTCGGGTATCGATCGGAGTTTGCGGAGGGAACGCCGGGCGAGATTGAGAGGTCGGTCCTGGACGGGGAGAGGGTGAGCCACTCCGACTTCCGGGTGGATGCGAACCCGGACCTGGGGTCCCCCGGCACCAGAAGGCCCGCCCTCCTAAGGGTCGACCCCGTCGTGAGGGTGGAGGTGGGGGGATCGGCACTCCTGAAATTCGACCTTCCAGCGGGCTCTTACGCCACCGTCGTTCTGAGGGAGTACATGAAGTCAGAAGAGGGCGAAATGGCCCAGAAAGCCGGACGATCTGAGGCGAAATCCATAACCTGAAAGCGGATGATCTACATGCGTTCACGAGGTGTTCATGCGTGCTAACTCTTGACGATCCCTATGCTGTCGTGTACAAGCAGATTCACGCCGTCACCAGCCCCGACGACGGGACGGTGGAGATCCTGGAGCGGTCCTCCTGCTACGGTGGGGGGGCCTGGTCCCTCCACCATTACTCGAAGGGTCCTCTCGTCATCAGCTCCCGATCCCTGGGGGAGTGGTTTCGGTACCTGGTGAGGTCCGGAAAGGCGGACCTCGACCTTGCCTCCTCCAAGAGGTCGGCGGGCTTTGAGTCGGTGTTGGTCAATGGCGACGAGGTGGAGATAACCTATGCCGGCCTCGGGGGCGGCGGGGTCGGGGCGACGGTCTCGCGGTCGAGGGCCGGCGACGTCCTCAGGTCCACCGTCTCGGAGTCGGGCGGCGGCAAGGTGGGAAGAGGGACGATCGTCCTTCCGCGGAGGGAGAGGATCATCGTCGGGGTCGACGATACCGACTCCAAGACCGAGGGGGCGACGTGGTCGCTCGTCCACAACATCTCCCTTGCGGTGGACAGGCCCGAGGCGAGGTACGTCTCCCACGCCCTCGTCCAGCTATTTCCCGTCCCCACCAAAACCCAGAACTGCGTATCGACGGTGGTGGAGTTCGCCGCCCTTCCGGGGAAGGCCGATGGGATGCTGGCGGACTTCAAAGACCTCCTGGAGCGGTACAGCGTATCCGAGAACACCGGCATGGCAGTCTATCGGGGGTTTGACCCATCGCCCCTGATGGACTACTCCCACCTCTGCAGGACCGAGCGGATACCTTTCGACCTGGCGGTCGAGACGGCGGAGAAGACCGGCACCGAGGTCGTCCTGGCCGGCCAGGGTCTGATAGGGGCGTTGGCTGCGATCCCCTACTGCGCAAAGCCCCTCGGGTCGGTGAGGCCCGAGATCTGAAGAGGCGGTTTTGTGAGAGGCGGGCCGACCGGTGCTGACGAGTTGCGAGATGCCCTCTCTGACCTGAAGGTGGATATCAGAATCTACGTTCCGGGCTACCCGATAACTGACGCCATCCCGGCCCTGGGAGAAGAGGCCTCGATGGCGACTAACGAGAAGGTCGCGATGGAGGTGGCCCTGGGGGCCTCAGTCACCGGAAGAAGATCGATAGTCCTGGTGAAGCATCTGGGGGTGAACCTTCTCGCCGACCCCCTCTCGATATCCCCGACCCACGCCATCGGGGCTGGGCTCGTGGTCCTGGCGGGCGAGGACGTGGGACCGAAAGGGTCCCAGGCGGAGATGGACGTGAGAAACTATGGACCTCTCTGTGAGATCCCCGTCCTCGACCCCTCGGGCCCCGACCTTCTCCGCCAGGCCCTCTCTGAGGCCTTCCTCCTCTCCGAGAGGATCAGGGCCCCGGCGATGATCAGGACCACCTTCGAGTTCGCGGAGGCGGGAGGGTCTGCACCGGCCTTCGCAAAAGAAGGGGAAAGGGAGATGGCCGGGAAAAAGAGCGAGGGCAGATCCGGGACCTTCGACCGCTCGATCTGGGACCTGACATCGAAGGGGCGCCACCAGAGGTACAGGGGCGAGGTCCTGCCGCTATTGACCTCCGCCTCGGCCAGTTCCTCCCTCAACCTCCTGAGGGACGGAGATGGGGATATCGGGATCATAGCTTCGGGGAGGCCCGCAACCCTCGCCCTGAACCTGGAGAAGAAACTTCCCCTGCTGGTGGCGGGCTATTCCCACCCCCTCCCCTGGGACGCGATCCGGGCGTTCGCTCAAGTCCACAAGAGAATCCTCGTCGCGGAGGAGCCTACCCCCTTCATCGAGGCCAGGCTCCAGGTCTGCGGAAACGTCTTCGGAAAGATGACCGGCCACCTCCCCTGGGGGAGGATGGGGGCTGAGGATCTGGAAAAGGCTCTGGAGCTGATCGAATACGGCGCTGAGCCAGGGCCAGGCCCATCTCCCCAGAGGTTTATAGATCGGCTCGAATCCAAAAACGTCTGTGACGACTGCCCGTACCGGCCGGTCTACGAGGCGGTCCGAGACCTGGACGTCCCGGTAGCGGGAGACGCCGGCTGCAGCATCAGGGCCGTCCGGCCACCCCTGGTGGCGGTGGACGTCGTTTACGGCCTCGGATCCTCGGTGGGGGTAGCCTCGGGATTCGGGAAGAAGGGGGTCGCCCTCATCGGCGATTACGCCCTCGCCCACTCGGGCCTTTTGGGGCTCATCGACGCCGTGAATAACGATAGAGAGGTCCTGGTCGTCCTCCTCGATAACGGGGTGGCGGCGATGACCGGGGGCCAGCCCGTTCCCGACATCACCACCATCCTGGAGGCGGTCGTCCCCTCCTTGCGGACCATCGACCTTCCCGCTGACCGGGACGCGATCGAGGAGGTTCTGGCTTGTGAGCTTAAAAGGCCCGGCGTCTCCCTGGTGGTGGCAAAGGGGATCTGCCCGCGATACGACTCATCCCCCTGATCTTTCGATGCCGTCTTTTGATGCCGATCAGCTCCGGACGACGATCAGCCCTTTTCATTTCGCCGAGCGAGAGGGCCTTTAGAGCACTATCTCCGTCCCGACGCTGTTTAAGACGAACCGGTCCGGAAACTCCGCCGCCAGAGCCGAGGCGGCGGCAAAGCCGGTGCAATGGGACGGGGCCAGGATCTCTATGTCGAGGCCCCGGAGCGCCTCGATCGTCTTTGGGAGCTTATCTTCCCCTCCGAAGCCGAGATGGGTCCCCCCGGCGACGCCCAGGATCGTTTCAACGCCCGTCACCTTTCTCGCGTGTTCCAGGGTGTTTATCATCCCCGAGTGGGCGCACCCCAGGAGGACGAATAGCCCCCTTTCAAGGACCAGGACGAGGGCCTGGTCGTCGAGGAGGGGATCGACTCCGATCTCGCCCTTCTCCGAGAGGACGACGAGATCCTCGTCCGCCCCCTCGAACTCGACGATCCTCGGGACCTCTCCCGTCAGCCAGAGGCCGGGGAAGATCTCTCGCTCCCTCCTCGACAGATCGAATTTGGCGCCCATATCCTCCAGCCCCTCGTTTCTGAAAGGGGTCCCGATCTGTCTCAGGGCGCCGCCCCTCCGAGAGTAGCGGGAGACGAAGACTTCGGGATGGGCGTAAACCTTAACTGGGCCGGTCTTTTCGAGAAGGCGCGCTAGGCCTCCGGTGTGGTCGTAGTGGCCGTGGCTGAGGGCGATCGGAACGCCCACAAGGTCGATCCCCAGAACCTCGGCGTTGTGGACACAGGTGGTGGTCTGGCCCGCATCGAATATCAGCCTGAAGTCTCCGAACTCCACGTAAGCAGAAAAGCCGTGCTCTGCCAGGACCTCCCTTCTCAGCCCCGCCGAGTTTTCGCTGAGGGTGACCACCCTCATCTCCGGTCTCAACTTCCTTCACCGCACTTCGTCAAACGCGTTCCATCGAATCGTCTCAATTCTTCCAGAAGTCGGGTATCAGCAACACCAGAACCGTCAGGATCTCCAGCCTCCCTATCCACATGCAGACGATCAGAACCAGCTTGCCCAGCCCTGGAACCTCCGAGTAGTTGTCCGTCGGGCCGAAACGGTTGAAACCGGGGCCGACGTTTCCCAGAGTCGTGGCCACGGCAGAGGCGGCGCTGACCATGTCGATCTTGCTGCAGTCGCCGGACCTGAAAAAGACGATCTCCCCGGTCTTCGAATAGACCTCTGAGATGTTGAGGGGCCTTCTGTCCACCTCTATCCTCTTTGTGGCGTTCTCAGGGGTGACGAAACATGCGACGTTTCCCCCCTCCTTGGGGGTGAGGCCTAAGACCTCCTCGGCCCCGCTCCAGCCCTCCGCCCCAAAGCAGACGACCTTCTGGCCGCCCGCAGCATCTTCAGAGACGAAGCATACGATCTCCTCAGGCGTTCTCCCCTCCTCTGCAAGAGGACAGACTGAGGCGAAGATCACGGTGGCCGCGGCGAAGATCAGGATGTACATGGCGATGAATATCAGGATAGAGTGAAGAACGTCCTCCTTTACTGGGCTTCCCTTCAGCTTCACCGCCATCACGGCCTTCGGGTGGAGGGCTTGGAATAGCTCGCGCCGGCCGTACTTCATGGTGAGGAGGATCCGGACGAGCTTTATCCCTCCCGCCGTCGACCCTGCGCAGGCGCCGGTGAACATTAGCATGAACAAGATAAGCTTTGCAGGGCCGGACCAGAGGTCGTAGTCGGCGGTGGCAAAGCCCGTGGTGGTGATGATCGAGACCACCTGGAAGGCGGCGGTCCTGAGATAGAGGCTCGCCAGCGCGAGCCCTTCGAGATCTGGCCAATCTCCCGAGAAGCTGCTCTCAACCCCGCCGATGAGGAGGGCGACGACGATGGAGAGGAGGACGAGAAGAGAGTAGAACTTGAACTCGGGATCCCTCGTCAGGCTCTTTCGGTTGACGTACATCGACCGATAGTGGAGAGCGAAGTTCGCCCCTGAGAGGAACATGAAGACAATCACCACCACCTCGATGAGGGGGCCGTTGAAGTCGAGGGCGCTATAGTGGGCGATGCTGTCTACCCTTGGGGAGAAGCCGCCGGTCGACACCGTCGAGAAGGTGTTGCATACGGCGTCGTACGCTGGCATCTTTGCGAACATCAGAAGGAGGAACTCAGCCGCCGTGAGGACCATGTAGACGCCCCAGAGGATCTTGGCCGTCTCCTTGATCCGGGGCCTTATCAGATCTTCAGTCGGCCCCGGGACCTCGGCCTTGAAGAGCTGGCGGCCCGCGACGCCGAGGTTCGGCAGGATCGCTATGAATAGAACGATGATCCCCATCCCGCCAAGCCACTGGGTGAAGCACCTCCAGAAGAGAAGGCCGCGGTACGTATCCCTCGGCCCGCTCAGCGTCGAGGTGAGTTGGGCCGCGCTCGTCTCGCCTCCGAGGAGGGTGCTGTTTAGGGTGGCGTTTAGTATGGTGTCGTTGAGGGACGATATGTTCGAGGCCGTGAGGTTAGCTGAGCTGACGGCGGCGCTTATGGTGCCGTTATTGAAGGCTATCTGGGCGAGGGTAGCCGCGAGGCTCTGACTGGCGACGGTGGCGTTTATGATCCAGAGGCCGTCGGCTCCACCCTCGGCGAGGATGGTGGCGCCCGTCGTCGTGAAGCCGGACATCGACTCGAAGAGGGCATCTATCGGGCTGAGGCCCAAAAATATGTACGGTAGGGCCCCCGTAGCCGCCGCCCCCAACCATCCAAAG
Source organism: Methanothrix sp. (assembly GCA_035380685.1). Classification (GTDB taxonomy): domain Archaea; phylum Halobacteriota; class Methanosarcinia; order Methanotrichales; family Methanotrichaceae; genus Methanocrinis. The sequence continues at coordinate 7,961 of DAOSXX010000007.1, forward strand.
GCTACCAGGGCGAACCCCTCCTTGTTGGAGAGAACCTGCTCGTCTCCCAGAAGCTCCATGGCAAGCCCTATGAAAAGGGTGAAGAGGGCTGGGATCACGAAGGCTATCACCCCCTCGACCTCACCGTAGAGGAGAGATACGCCGGCGGGGATGAGCATAAACGCCCCCAGCAGCTTCAGCAGAGTGCCGAAGACCTTGAGAAACACTTTGATCCTCACATGCGCCTCCTCCACCTCATTATGGTGCTGATCGGTCCAGCCCTTTGAGGAAGCCTTTGCCATCTATTTTAGAATGGTGGTTGCCTCAGTTCCCCAAACCTCTGATCAACAGGCTTCAGCATCCAATGTTATTAAAGACTTTTATGAAAGGGCGTGACAGGGCTGAAATCTTCCTCCTGATATCGCCCCGACGGGGAGCCAAGGCCATGGAGCCCACGGCTCGGTCTACGAGGGAGGCACCCTCCACAAAAATAGATCGCTCCCGGATCGCCCCTGCAGAGGCGATACTGCCTCTGCCCTCTGGGGCGCGAGGCCGCCTCCTCCAGCCTTCGTTCACCTTCTCAGAGGTCGGGGTAGATTATCTCTATGTCCAGGTCGTGGATCAGCTTTCGAAGCTCGTCGCAGGATATGGGCCGCTTGAACTCGCTGCACCTCTTAACCTTCTCAGCGAGAAGGCATATCTCGTCCCTTTTGAGGTCGTAGCCCATCTTCTGAGTGATGTACTTGAGGGCCCGAGCTCCTGTGTGCTTTCCGATGATGATCCGCCTTGCCGACCCCACCATCTCTGGAGAGTAAAGCTCGTAGGTCCGGGGCTCTTCCAGGACCGCGGCCACATGGATCCCCGACTCGTGGGCGAAGGCGTTCTCGCCGACGACAGCCTTGTTCTTAGGCATCATCACCCCAGAGTAGCTCTGGACGAGCTTTGAGAGGGGGGTGAGCTTTGTGGTGTCGTACCGGTTGACGCCGTAATGGACCCTGAGAGCCACCATCAGCTCCTCGAGGGGGGTGTTCCCGCTCCTCTCTCCTATCCCGTTGACGGTGGTGTGGAGCTGTTTTGCCCCGGCCTCCGCCGCCGCCAGGGTGTTGGCGAGAGCCATCCCCAGGTCGTCGTGACAGTGCATGCATATCGGGATGTTGATCTCCTTTTTGATCTCGCTGACCAGGTAGTAGGTGGTCCTGGGGTTCATGATCCCCACGGTATCTGCGATGCTGACGTAATCGGCCCCGTACTCTTCCGCCTTTTTGTAGAGCCGCTTCAGAAGCTCAAAGTCGGTGCGGGTGGCGTCCTCTGCTGAGAACCGAACGATGAGACCGTGGTCTTTGGCGTACTCTACAGTCTCGAAGGCGCATTTGACGGCCTGGTCGCAGGTCATGTGAAGCTTGTGTTTCAGGTGGAGGTCAGAGGTGGCTATGAAGACGCTGACCATGTCCACGTCGCAGTCCAGGGCCGCATCCACGTCTTTGGGAACGGACCGAGAGAGGACCGAGATCTTCGAGTCGAGGCCGAGGTTGGAGACGTCCTGGACCGCCCTCTTCTCCGCCTCCGAGACGACGGGAAACCCGGCCTCTATGATCTCCACACCCACCTCGTTCAGCTTGATGGCGATGTCCAGCTTCTCGTCGGGCCTGAAGACGACGCCGGGCATCTGCTCACCGTCTCTCAGGGTGACGTCGCAGACCTCGATGTCGATCTTCGGAGTCTTTGCGAGTTCTAAGAACTGATTGACGGAATAATCTAGCATGTCGCCGAGATGTGTGGCGTCCTTGGGTTAAATCGGTTTCGAAGGAAATTGGCGTCCGCCCCTCCGACCCATTTAGATTTCTGCATATCGGGTTGGACCATCTTCCAAGGACTGTGTCATCAAAAAAGGGTGCATTGGCCGGAGATCCAAAGATCGGATCTAGGCCACTTCAAGCTCTTGGGTGTTGTTAAGGAATCTGTTGGGACCGACCCTGTCGATTCCGGAGTTCTTGAGCCCGATACCTTTGTTGTTGTAGCTGAGGGTATTTCCGACTACGACGATGTTTTGGGAGGTGTCCAGGAAGATCCCCACGTCGGTGTTGTTGACGACGACGTTGCTTTCGACCCGGACGTTGTCGCTGTTCAGGAGCTGAATCCCGTCGTCGCCGTTGTTGCTCACCACGTTATCTTTGACGAAGTTTCCGGGGGCTCTGAATGCCAGAATGCCATCGTTCCCGTTGTTTGAGGAGATGCTCTCGGAGATGGTGGTGTTGGTGCAGCCCTTGAGGTAGATCCCCACCCATTCGCTGTTCCAGACCCCAAGTCCGGCGATCAGGTTGTCGTTGGATACTACCTCGATCCCAGCGCTGGGGTAAGAACCAGCGTTGGTGATGTAAAGCCCCTCAAGAACGATCCCGTCAGCTTTGAGGATCACGGCGCTGCCGTTGCCCCTGGCGTTCACCACGGGAACTCCCTCGCCGGTGTCGACTCCTCGGAGGGTGATCGATTTATCCACGACAACGTTCTCGTTGTAGGTCCCGCTCTCCACCTCCACGACCTCGCCGTCCTCGGCGGCCTCGATGGCGGCCTGGATGGTGGTGTAGTTGCAGCCGTTGAGACAGACGGTGGCAATGATCTCTCCGGCTCCCTCTTCGACCTTTTCAGGCGCGATCTCCGCGGCATAGCCTTCCGTTTCGTTTGCAGTCTCTATGAGGGCCAAAACTTCCACCGCTGTGACGGATTCGATTGCGGTTACCGTTTCGGTTGCGACGGCATCATTTGCGGTTTGTGCGAGGACTTCGGTGTCGTTTCCCGTTTCTGCCACGGCGAAGGCGTTCGATTCCTGGGAGGCGTTCTCTGCAGCCTCGACGGCGACCCCGATGCTCGTATTGAGGTCATCAGATACGTCGGCAGCCTGGACGAGGCCCGCCGACAGGAAGATGGTCACCACGAGCCAGGCACTCGCAGCGAGTTTATGAGTGCGATCTTTTAGCATATTTAAACCTCTGATTTTAGAATACAACTACTCGGTATTAAAATTACCTTAACAATATCACCCTCGGCCCATTTATCATCCTGAATGGTTCCGATCATTCCGAGGCTACAACCTCGATCTGGAAGATCTTGGGCCAGAGCTTTCCCGTCACCAGGAGATGACCGCTCTCGGGATCGTAGGCGATCCCGTTCAGAACGTCCGCCCGCAGCCGCTCCTCCTCGGTCAAGAGGCCTGAGAGGTCGATCCACCCCACCACCTCCCCCGTCTCCGGAGAGATGATGGCTATCATGTCGGTCTTCCAGACGTTGGCGTAGATGAGCCCATCAACGTACTCGAGCTCGTTGAGACTTTGGAGGGGCTGACCTTCGGCTACGACCTCTACCCCCCCTTTCACCTCGAAGGTCTCAGGGTCCAGGAACCGAAGTTCAGAGGTGCCGTCGCTCATTATCAGGCTTCGGCCGTCGCTGGCGATCCCCCACCCCTCCGTCGAATAGGAGAAGGTTTTGACTACGGTGAGGTTTTCGAGATCCCATACGAGACCTATCCCGGATCGCCACGTGAGCTGAACCAGCCGATCTTCCCAGAGGACTATCCCCTCGCCGAAGAGCTGGGGCGGCAAGTTCCGAGATCTCACAACCTCCCCCGTCTCCAGCCTCGTCTCGCAGAGCTTCGACCCCCAATAAAGGCCGGTCCCCTCATAAAGAATGCCGTCCCTGTAAGCGAGCCCCTGGGTGAAGGCCTCAGGGTCGTGGGTGTAGACCGCCACCACCCGATAGCCGTAGACTGGTACCTTTTGGCCTTCGGGAGCGTCCTCGATACAGCCCGCCAGGAGAGCTGAGAGGATCGATGCAAAGATCAAGGTGGCGGCAAATCTCGGTGACATGGTCCCGGTTCTCCCGAGGTGGACGGGCTATTTAGAATATTCGCAGGAAATCAAGGACATGAACGACATGTAGTGCCTGAAGGTTGATAGAAAAATAGAACATGAGCTTACGGATAAAGGGAGTTTTGGGCGAAGGATCTATTGGATGCAAGGTGTTTTTCCCACCCACCAACAGGTATATCTTCATGGCGGGAGCACCTACTTCAGCTTGCGCAGATGACCTCTTTGGGGATCTCGCTAGCTCCGTCGGTTCTTCGGAATCGAAGACCAAAAAAGGTACGTGAATATAATGGACGAGAGACGTGGACGTAGAGGCGGCTTCGACAGAGGCCCCAGAGAGATGCACGACGCGGTCTGTGCGGATTGTGGAAAGGAGACGAAGGTTCCCTTCAAGCCCGACGGATCGAGGCCGGTATACTGCAGCGAATGTTATCAGAAGCACAGGCCCGCAAGACCTCCGAGACGATACTGATCGGATCGATCAGATCTCAATCGGTCTGTTTTGCCGTCAGGGCGATCTTCGCGATGACGGTGGGAAGGAAAGCAGGGTCGACATCTGAGCCCTGCAAAACTTTCCAGTTAGCATCTGTTTCTGGATATTTTTGTGGCATCTTCTCGTCAGCTTTCAAAAGTCATATATACTATAAATAAAATATTCAACTGAAAGGTGTGAACGTGGCTGATATGGAGTTGGATACGAATCCAGCAAAAAGAAAACGTCTGGACTCGCTGCTGGAAGAAGCCTCGGAGGGGTATGGCGATCTCGTTGCCGCTTCGATGGTCCACAAGGTGAGCCTGAGCGCCCTTCGATCCAGGTTGAAGGAGCTGCAGCTTGAGAAGAAAAGGACCGAAAAGATATCTTAGGGCGTGAAGGGCAGCTGCGAACGGTGGGAAGGGCTTCTCCGCCCGTGGACCGCGACCACCCCTCGAACAATTTTCCCTTCGCGATCATGAAGCGCGATAGCCAGCAATCTCGCCCCTCTGAGATCTTCACAGCGTCACCATCGTGCCAGGTTGGGCTGCAAGATTCTGATACTCCTCCTGCAATCAAAAAGACGGCGGTGACGGCCGATCACCCCTCAGACTTGGCCATTTTATGATTAATGTTCTGCCCGTCGAAATAAATTATTTATATGATTAAGTTTTTGTAAGACCAAAATTTAAAAAAATGCCCCGGTGATAATGATGAAGGAGAGCACGGTGAAGGTGCTGGACGATAAAGATCTCGAGTTCGCGGAGACCCTCAGAAGTCTGGGCGTACAGAGGAACGTGGCCATCCTCATAACGTACCTGGCCAACGTGGACGAGGCATCCTCGCGGGATATCGAGATGGGATCCAACCTCAGGCAGCCTGAGGTGAGCATAGCGATGCGCGCGCTGCGCGATAACGACTGGGTGAGCGAGAAGGAGGTCAGGAGAGGTGGCAAAGGCCGGCCGATGAAGGTCTACTCACTTCTGACCCCCATCGACGAGATTATAAAGCATTTCGAAGAAGAGAAGCAACAAGAGTCGGCCCAGACGATGGAGAGCATACAGAAGCTTAAAGAGCTGATCTCGGGCTGAAATCTTCAGGTCCTTTTGAGGCCTTCTGAAAGTTTATCTCGCAGGATCGGAAGCCGTCTCTTTTTTGGGGGCTGCCTCAGAGACCACCTCTACGTCGATCTTGGAGGCGATCCCCCTTCCCATGGATACACAACATCCGCCGATCTCGATCACCACAGGCCCTCCGAAAGGCTGACATGCGATCTTGCGAACCCTCTGCCCTTTTCTTATTCCCATCGATTCCAACCTCTTCGTCCAGCCAAAGCTGTCAGCGAAGGATTTTATCTCCAGGACCAGGTTGCAGGGTGCTTTAGTCAGCGAGATCAATTTGACACCTCTAATCTCTCCGTGGTTAGAACGATCCGGTGTCTATAAACCTGACGGTATCGCTCTGGCTTCGTGCTGAAAGAGGGGATTAATGGAGGGCTGGGCCAGTCCGCCTCCAGACCCCGGGCCAAAAGTTCAGGCACCCACATCAAATTCTGACGTGAATCCCTTTCTCGGCGAGATAACTTTTTACCTCGTCAACCCCCCACTCGTTGTAGTGGAATATGCTGGCAGCGAGGGCGGCCGACGCCCCGGTCTTCGAGAAGACCTCAAATATATGCTCGGCGTTGCCGCACCCTCCCGAGGCTATCACCGGGATCCTCACCCGTTTGCAGATGGCGTCGGTGAGGGGCAGGTCGAACCCGTCGTAGGTTCCGTCCCGATCCATGCTGGTGAGGAGGATCTCGCCAGCTCCGAGCTCTTCTGCTTTCATCGCCCAGGCGATGGCATCGACGCCCGTGAACTCCCTTCCGCCGTAGAAGGAGCACTCAAACCACGAGTCGCCCTGGGGCGTTGGAATTGATATCCTATCCTCGCCGGGGGCGTCCCTGCGCTTAGCATCTATGGCGACGACGCAGGCCTGGCTTCCGTACTCGTCGGCGATCTCGGTGATGATCTCGGGCCTCTTCAGGGCCGTAGTGTTGACGGTGACCTTGTCGGCTCCGGCCTTAAAGACGGACCTCACATCGTCGACGCTTTTGATCCCGCCGCCGACGGCGAGGGGCACGAAGACGTTCTTGGCGGTGGTCCTGATGACATTGAACATCGTATCCCGCCGATCGGATGAGGCGGTGATGTCAAGAAATGTTATCTCGTCGGCGCCCTCCTCGTAGTACCGAGTGGCAAGCTCCCAGGGGACTCCGGCGTACCTGATCTGTTTGAACTCGATGCCCTTGACGACCCTTCCCTGGGGGACGGCCAGGTCGCAGTCAAGGCAGGGTATTATCCTTCGTGCTAACATCTCGCGAGCCTCACAAAGTTCTCTAGAATTTTGAGCCCTTTCTGTCCCGACTTTTCGGGGTGGAACTGGACCGCAAAGAGGTTATCTCTCGATACCGCCGCCGCGAGTTCGAGGCCGTAATCGGTGGTGGCGGCCAGGACTGATCTATCTTTTGGAACGCAGTGGTAGGAGTGGACGAAATAGAAGAAGTCCTCCTCGCCGATCCCCTCCAGGATCTCGACCTCCTTTTTTATAGAAAGGGTGTTCCATCCCATCTGGGGAACCAAGACCGAGTTTGGGAGGCGGATTACGTCGCCAGATATCCATCCGAGCCCCTCCTCAGGGCTCTCCTCGCTCCTATCGAAGAGGACCTGCATCCCGACGCATATCCCCAAGATCGGCGTTCCCTCGTCCAGAGCCTCGGAGAGGACGCCCTCGAACCGAGATAGGCGCCTCATACACCTCCCGAAGGAGCCGACCCCTGGAACGACGACCCCCTCGTATCCCGCCAGCCCTTCCGGCTCGGTCACCAGCTCAGGCTGAGCCTCGATCCGCTCCAGGGCGTTGTATATGCTGAAGAGGTTTCCCACCCCATAATCGACAACTGCAATCGTCAAATCTCATTCACCCGATAACGTGAATTCGTATGTTTCAAAGCACCGGAGCCCTATGCCACCCGACCCCGTATATACCTTTTCGAGTTTTCTGAGCGGATCGACGACGTGGGGACCGTCATCAAAGCCGTAAGTGCCAACAGGATATTTCGAATACTTCGAGCTCTTCGTGCTATATTGCGCTTCCGAGTTCGCCAACACTATTCTGCGGGCACTATATTACAGGCGGCCGCCTTGTACTCCGGTATCTTGGATACGGGGTCCCTGGCGTCGGAGGTTATCAGGTTCGCCCCGTAATAGTGGAAGGGCATGAAGACCATCCCCGGCTTTACCGCGTTCGTAAGCCTCGCCCTAGCCCTGACCTCTCCCCTGAGGGTCGAGACCACCACCATGCTGCCGTCAATGATATTCAGGCTGGACGCGTCCTCGGGGTTCACCTCCACGTACAGCTCGGGGTCCCTTTCCATGAGGGACGGGCTCCTCCGAGTCATGGAGCCGCCATTGTAGTGGACGACTATCCTGCCCGTGGTTAGGAGGATGGGGTACTCAGGACAGGTCTCCTCTGCTGGGGGAACGTTATCGACAACGGCCAGATTGGCCCTGCCGTCCGGCGTGGAGAACCTTTCAAGGTGAAGGATCTCCGTTCCTGGATGGTCCTCTGCCGGGCACGGCCATGCCACGCCGCCGGGCTTGGATATCCTCGACCTAGTGGCTCCTTTGTAGGCTGGCACCAGCCTGTTGATCTCCTCTAGGACCTCTGAGGCGGAGGTGTAGTTGAGATCCAGCCCAAGTCGTTTGGCGATCTCGCAGATTATCAAAAGGCCCTCTTTTGCCTCTTCGGGAGCGGGCACGGCCTTGTCTATCCACTGGACCCTTCTTTCCATGGAAGTGTAGCTGCCATCCTTCTCAGCCCAGGCAGCGGCTGGCAGGACGACGTCGGCGAGCTTGGCTGTAGCCGTCAGGAATATCTCCTGGACCACCAGAAAATCGAGGCTTTCCAGAGCTGCTCGCGTCTTGGAGGTGTTCGGATCACAGATCACGGGGTCTTCTCCTATTATGTACATCGCCCTGATCTGCCCTTCTAGGGCTGCGTCCATCATCTCCGTGGAGGTCATGCCCGGTCCATCGGGAAGGCTCGGCGCCCTCCAGGCGGTCTTGAAGAAATCGAGAGACGACGAATCGGAGACCCTCTTGTACCCGGGGTAAAACTCGGCCATGGCGCCCATGTCGCAGGCGCCCTGGACGTTGTTCTGCCCTCTCATGGGCCAAATGCCGGCTCCGGGCCTTCCTATCTGGCCAGAGATCAGGGCCAGGTCGGCACAGGTCCTGACGTTATCGGTGCCGCAGATGTGTTGAGTTATGCCCATGGAGTAGAGGAGGGCAGAGGCTTCAGATCGAGAGTAGATCCGGGCGGCCTCGATGATCTCCTCGGCCGGAACGCCCGTCAGCTCTGCAGCCTTCTCTATGGTGAACCCTTCCAGACTTTTCTTGAGATCTTCAAAGCCCTTCGTCCTCTCAGCTATGAACTTCTCGTCTATCGACCCTTCATCTATCATCACCTTCATCATTCCCTTGAGAAGATCGATGTCTGTTCCGGGCTTGAGTCTCAGATGGAGATCTGCCATCCAGGATGTATGGGTGATCCTCGGGTCCACGACTATGATCTTGGCACCATTGTCCTTCGCCTTGTGGACCCACCTGGAGACCACGGGGTGGGCCTCGGCCAGATTTGTTCCTATCGCCAGGATGCACCTGGCATTTGCCAGATCCCTGATGTTGTTGGTCATGGCCCCCGTGCCCAGAGATCCGCCGAGCCCCATCACCGTGGGCGAGTGGCATAGACGGGCGCAGTTGTCCACGTTGGACGATCCCAGGAGCCGAGCCATCTTCTGCAGAGCGTAGTTCTCCTCGTTGTTGCACCTCGATGACGCGAGAAATCCCAGAGATCGGCCCCCGTGATCCTCAACGGCCTTTCCCAGCCCCTTTGCCACCAGCTCCAGGGCCTCCTCCCATGAGATTCTGATCCACTCGTCTCCGCTCCTTCTGAGAGGGTATCGCAGCCTCTCCTCGTGGTTGAGGACTTCGAGGACGGCGTTGCCCTTGGGGCAGAGGCCCCCCTCTCCTGTCGGATGCTCGGGCATGTACTCCATGCTCGTGGCACGTCCCTTCTCCACCACCAGGTAAAACCCGCAGCCTACAGCGCAATAAGGGCAAACAGACGGAATTCGTTCTTCGGTAATGCCAACACCTTCTGCAAAGATTTTCAACGCCCTCTCACGGACACTTCCTGCACCTTCCCAGCACCATCTCTCGGGCAGCCCTCTCAGCCTCGATGTTGCGCCGACAGACCGGGCAGACCCGGATCCATTCGAGCCCCTCGGAGTCCTTCTGCGAATCGGCGGGAAGAGCCGCCTCGATCCTTTTGAGCATCGGCTCTGTGGCGTACCGTGACCCACAGATCTTGCAGGCCACCAGGTCGAAGGAGACCTCGGGCTCCGGCACAGATTCGTCGAAGGGAACCAGGGTCAGAGCTTTAGCGGGGCAGAACTCCACGCACAGATCGCACTCCTCCCTGCACCTCTTCCAATGGATGGACCGCGTCTTATCAGTCTCGGTGCGGACGATGTTCTGGCTGGGACAGACGTTGGAGCAGGACTTGCAGCCTATACAGAGGCTGCCATCAACTCTGATCATCTTCTACCTCCCTGGGCAGCAGCCCGAGCCGCTCGGGCCCGCGCCCGCCGAGACGCCAGCTCATAATCGGTTGTTAGAGCATTGGCCGGGCAGGTGGTGACGCAGGCCGGCTCATCGCGCCCCTCGCAGAGATCGCATTTGTGAGCGATCTTGTCGGTCCAAACCACTCCATAGGGGCAGGCCAGCTGACACAGGCCGCAGCCGGTGCACTTTTCAACATCGAAGGCCGTCCTATCTCCATCTTTGTAGAGAGCCCCGGAGAAGCAGGCGATGGTGCAGGAGGCCTCCTCGCAGTGGTGGCAGAATATGGGGACCGAGGCAAAATCTCCAACGAAATGTACATTGATATGTCCGCTGCCGCCGTGGACGCGCTGGCACGCCACCTCACAGGAGCGACAGCCGATGCATCTGCTTATGTCGACGTAAACGGGCATTTAATCCCTCCGGGAGATCTTGCAGGCCGAAACCTTGAACTCAGGTATCCTGGCTTCGGGGTCCGTGGCCTCTGTGGTTAGGATATTTGTTCCTGGGAAGTGGAACGGCATGAACACGACCCCTTTTTTCACCCTATCCGTGAGGCGGGCAAAAGCTTCGGTCTCTCCCCGCGGCGTGGTCACGATGACCTCGTCGCCGTCGGCCACCTTCAGCCGCGATGCGTCGGCGGTGTTAATCTCAATATAGAGATCGGGCTCTCGGCTGATGAGAGAGGGGCTTCTTCTGGTCATGGAGCCGGCGTTGTGGTGGACGGCCACGCGTCCCGTGGTCAGGACGAAGGGATAATCCCAGCTGGATTCTTCTGCCGGCGGCCGGTAAGGGACGGGCACGATAGAGGCGCGACCCTCAGCGAGCTTGAAGCCGGAGGAGTGAAGGATGGGAGTTCCCGGATGGTCGGGACTTGGGCAGGGCCATATCAGGCCGTCAGCGTCAAGCCTCTCCCGAGTTATGCCGGCGTACTGCGGCACGGTCCTGTTTATTTCCTCCAAAACAGAGGCTGCATCGGGATAATCGAAATCAAGCCCCAAAGAGCGAGCAATTCTGCAGACGATCTCCAGGTCGGAGAGAGCCGTACCCGGAGGATCTATGGCTTTTGAGCTCCACTGCACTCGCCGTTCGGTGTTGGTGAAGCTTCCTTCCTTCTCCGCCCAAGCCGCCCCCGGCAAAACGAGATCTGCCGCTTGCGCCGTCGCCGTCATGAATATGTCCTGCACCACCAGAAAGTCGAGGCCCTCGAGAGCTCCACGAACATGTCGGCTTGAGGGATCGGAGTTGGCCGGATCTTCGCCGACGATGTACATGGCTTTAACGTCGCCCGAGGCGGCAGCGTCTATCATCTCCGTCGCTGTGAGCCCCGGGCCCGTTGGGAGGCCTTCGGCTCCCCAGGCAGAGGAGAAGTATTTGATCGTCTCGGGATCGTCCGCCCTCTTGTAACCGGGATAAAACTCGGCCAGAGCACCCATATCGCAGGCCCCCTGGACGTTGTTCTGGCCTCGGAGGGGCATGACACCAGTGCCCGGCCGTCCAAGATGCCCGCAGATGAGGGCGAGGTTGGAGACGGCCTGAACGTTGTCTGTGCCCGTGGTGTGCTGGGTGATTCCCATCGAATAGAGGATAGATGAGGCGGGAGATATGGCATAAGCCCGGGCCGCCCGCACAATGTCGCCTGCGGAAACGCCAGTGATCTCGGCTGCCTTCTCCGGGGTGAAGTCTCTGACCGACTCTGCCAGAGCTTCAAAGCCTCGCGTCCTCTTGGCGATGTAGTCTCTATCTATCAGACCCTCTTTGATTATCACGTGGGCCATGCCGTTCAAGAGGGCCACATCAGTTCCAGGCTTGAGCTGCAAGAAAACGTCCGCCATCCATGAGGTATGTGTTATGCGCGGATCGGCCACGATCACTACAGCACCCGCATCTTTGGCCCGATGAATCCAGCGGGAGATGACAGGATGATTTTCCGCCAGGTTCGATCCTATGACGAATATGCACTGGGAGCTGGCGATATCTGGTATGGGGTTGGTCATCCCGGCCGCGCCCAGGGTCCGGTTCAATCCCACCACCGAGGGGGCATGACAGAGCCGGGCACAGTTGTCCACGTGAGGCGAACCGAGGAGGCGAGCCAGCTTCTCGATCAGGTAGTTCTCCTCGTTGCTGCATTTGGAAGAGGCTAGAAGAGCAATGCTGCCTGGACCGTATTTCTTTATGGCATCACCCAGACCTCTTGCCACCAGAGCGACGGCCTCATCCCAGGATATCATGGCCCAGCCGTCACCTTTCCTCTTCAGAGGTGAGGTGAGCCGCTCCTGATGGTGGAGGATCTCCAAAGCCGCATTTCCCTTGGAGCATAAAGCTCCCTCGCTGACAGGATGATCCGGCATGTATTCTATCCCGGTGGCGCGCTCTTTCTCGACTGCTACGAAAAATCCGCAGCCTGCACCGCAATATGGACAGATCGTTGGAACAAGCACTTTTGTCATCTTAATCCCTGATGGCCTTCAATTCTCAAGAATCTTCTGCATTTTCAGTATGCATAAAGACTGCTGTAAGGCCTCTTCGACCGTGGAGCGAGCTTGACGAACTGAGAGTTCAAAATCTCATCTTTTCTCTTCTCGACGTCGGGGAAGCGTTCCAGGAACCTTGTGACGTAATTGTCGAGAACCTTACGGTCAGCCTCGTCGATGGGTGAGATCTCCACCTGGTCACCGACCTGGGACCGGTCCACGCTTCCGCGCAGATAGATGACGCCTCCATGCATGCCGGTGCCTATGAAGTTGGCCTCGTGAGTCTGGCCTTCCAGGTCCAGGATTATCACGATTCCGCCCGCCATGTACTCGCCCAGGAAGTCCTGGGATCTGCCACCCACCACCAGGACGGGCCTTTTGCCGTCGTACTCCTTCATGTGGAGGGCTGTTCGATAGCCGCAGCCATCCCGAACGTAGATCTCGCCACCTCGCATCGAAAATCCCAGGACGTCTCCCGCCCGTCCCTCTACGATCACCTCACCGTCGTCCATGGTGTTTCCGACGCCGTCCTGGGCGTTGCCGTGGACGGTTATCTTATGGTGGCCGTAGAGGAAGGCGGCCAGATCGTTGCCGGGGGTTCCGAAGATCTCTATCTCCATCTCGAGGTGCTCGGGGGTGTAGAGGCGGGTGCCGATATACCTCTGACCGTAGACGTTCGTGATGTTGACCCTCTTTGCTCCCGAGAGCATCAGCTTTCTCAGCTGGCCGTTCAGCTCTCTCGTCTCGAGGCCGCTTGCATCGATCGAGGGGGTATCAACATTCTGATAATACTGCTTGGCCCCGACGATGCCCGGTTCGGATATTACAGCTCTCGCCATTTTTATCTCACTCTCCAGCACCTTTGATTCCCAATACGTCCAGCTCCCACTCGTAGAGCCCTATCCCCCGGAGGTGGTCCCGGTTGCCCCGGAGGCTCTCGAGAGCGTTGATCCCCATGCCGCCAAGCATCTCGGCGATCTCGTGGGACCAGGCGGATATGAGGTTACTAAGCCTCGTGGATGCGATCTCGACGTTCAGCCTCCCGGAGAGGCGGGGGTCCTGGGTGCATATCCCCCAGTTGCACTTGCCGGTGTAGCATTTCTGACATAGTGTGCAGCCCATGGCGATCAGGGCCGCAGATCCGATGTAGACGGCGTCGGCGCCCAGGGCTATCGCCTTGATGACGTCGGCGCTGCAGCGGATCCCGCCCGCGGAGATTATGGAGCACCGGTTCCTGATCCCCTCGTTCCGCAGCTTCCGGTCGAGGGAGGATATGGCCAGCTCCGTGGGGATGCCGACGTTGTCCCGGATGGCCTTGGGGGCCGCTCCCGTCCCGCCCCGGAGGCCGTCGATGGCGATGATGTCAGCGCCGGCGTGGACGATACCCGTGGCTATGGCGGCGAAGTTGTGGACGGCCGCTATCTTGACGGAGATCGGCTTCTCGTAGTTGGTCGCCTCCTTCAGAGCGGTGATGAGCATGGCCAGGTCTTCGATAGAGTAGATGTCGTGGTGGGGCGCCGGGGAGATGGCGTCGGTCCCCGCAGGGATCATCCGCGTCTCGGCCACGGCAAGGGAGACCTTCTCGCCGGGGAGGTGGCCTCCGATGCCGGGCTTGGCCCCCTGGCCCACCTTGATCTCCACCGCCTGGGCGCAGTTCAGGTACTCGGCGTCTATGCCGAAGCGGCCTGATGCCACCTGGACGATGGCGCATTTGCCGAACTTTTCCCTCATCTCCCGGGGGAGGCCGCCCTCGCCGGTGTTGAAGTAGGTCTTCGACCTGCAAGCGGCGGTCGCTAGAGATCGGAAGGCGTTGTAGCTGATGGCCCCGTAGGACATCGCCGAGAAGAGGATGGGGGTCTCCACCACCAGGTTGGGGTAGAGCTCCGTCTTGATCTCCACATCCCCGGACTCGGCGTCGATCTCCATCATGTCCGGCTTTCTCCCCAAGAAGGTCCGCAGCTCCATCGGCTCTCTCAGGGGGTCGATGGAGGGGTTTGTCACCTGGGACGCGTTGAGGACGATGTGGTCCCAGTAGATCCGGAAGGGCTTGTCGCTGCCACATCCTGTGAGGAGGACTCCTCCAGTCTCCGCCTGCTTCTTGAGGTCCTCTAGCTTTTCACGGGACCAGGAGGCGTTGGGCCGGTAGTAGGAGGGCGAGGGCTGGACGACTATGGCGTCCTTGGGGCAGAAGACGGCGCACCTCTGGCACCCGGCGCACTTCCTCTCGTCGGAGACGAGCCGGTCGGCGACCGGGTCGTAGGTGTGGACGCCGAAGGAGCAATGCCTCTCACAGGCCCTGCACTGGCCACACTTTTCTTCGTCCCTTATGATCTGAAACTCGGGAAAGACGAATGATCTCATATCAAAACCTTTTTCATGCTGTTCAGCTCGGCGACGACCGGCTCTCCCCCGTTGGGGGTCCAGACCCGGTCGAGCTCTGGTGAGATGAGTCTGATCGACGCTTCCTCTGAGGAGATGTAGAACATCTCCCCTCTCGTGGCGGCGGTGATGGGCCGGAGCCTGATCCTGTCGGTGAGGCCGATCATCCGTCCCGTCTGGCCGATGATGACGGCGAAGGGACCGTTCATGAGGAGGGGGCCGTAGACCATCCGAAGGGTGGTCAAAAGCTTCCTCTCCTTCTCAGACATCCGGTCGATGGCGTTCCATATCGGCGGAGCCAAGATCTTGGCGACGACCTCGATGGGCAATTTTTGCCTTCTCATCAGTAGGTCGGCGGCGTAGGCTATCACCTCGGTGTCCGTCTGGAGGGTGCAGGCGTAGCCGTACATCTCCAGGTACCAGCGGTTGGTGCCGTAGGAGGAGACCTCGCCATTGTGGACGACGGTGGTGTCCAGGAGGCTGAAGGGATGGGCCCCGCCCCACCAGGCCTGGGTGTTGGTGGGAAATCGGCCGTGGACGGTCCAGGTGTGGGCCCGGTAGAGCTCGTCCAGCATGAAGTACTCGCCGACCTCCTCGGGGTAGCCGACGCCCTTGAAGCAGCCCATGTTCTTGCCGGAGCTGAAGACGTAGGCGTTATCGATCCCGACGTTCACCGCCATGATCTGTTCGACGATGTAGTCCTCTTCCGAGCGGACGAGGCCGGAGTCGTCCCCCCCTTCTTTTGGCAGGACGAAGTAGCGCCATACGAGGGGCGGGTCCCTCAGCTTGACAGCATCGTCGGTGGGGATCTCCTCGTCACTGACGACGTCGAACCTCGAAGAGAGGAAGGCCTCAAGCTCCCTTTTGGCGTCCAGCTTCGCCGCCGGGCTCTTTCCTGTGAACATGAGGTGGAAGGCATAATAATCTTTGAACTGTGGGTATATGCCGTAGGCTGCGAAGCCTCCGCCGAGACCGTTGCCTCGGACGCGCATGTTGGCTATCGCCTTCATGACGCCGGCGGCACCAAAGCGCTCCCCATCCCGGTTCATCGCCCCGAAGATAGAGCAGGCGCAGATCTCCTTGTTGTATAGCTCTCTTCTAATCCTTGGCATAATGATCTCGAACCCCATCCATCGGCCTGATGATCATGAATCGATTACTTGCAGGCAAGAAGTGGTTACAAGGGAAGGGATGGTAAGAATTGTTTTATAGGTATTTGAGAAATGTTGGGAAACATTGAGAAAGATTCATAACAATTATGAACGCTGGCGGTGGGTGCTGACGGATTTTTTAAAGAGATTTGATCGTCAACCTGAAATCTTGACGATCTCGGGCCTGATCGGCACGATCCGGGAGGTTCTCAGATGGCCCGATGATGTGATGATGATGAATGGATATATAACTCTAGCATGAGAGCCGATGGCGAATAAAATCGAAATATCGCCAGCATCAACTTTTAAACGGTCACGGCCGTTATACGAAACCGACATGATAAGAATTGCCATCACTCATAAATGACAAGGCTATTTCGATCCGCCTCCTTAGCCTCCAGATGGCGCCTCTGGCGACAACCCTGATGGCGGACAGCACCAGGATATCACAAAGTTGCCCTTGGCTGACGAACTTGGAGTTCGCACCAGAACAACGAAGACTGCGCTGACCGAAGAGCTCTGATCTTTTTTTATAATCAGGTCGGGCATGATTGGCGGAGTTTCACCTAGCGGGTCCAAACCGGTAGTATAACTCCTATCCACCCAAACTTGTAAGTCTGAGGGACCGTCGTTCTCGATCGTGATGATCATCTCCGGCGGAGGGATCATCATACTATTCGATTTGAAGTACAATATCTGGTAGGAAGTCGACTTTGCGTCTATCTCCCCACTATGGCCGTGAGCCACTATCTCCCATTTATCTGGTTTTCCGACCACAACTGGCGACATAATAAACCACCTCATTTTATAGAGGGCGTTAAACTACTTAAAATTTATGATTTTTGGACGACGCCAAATTATGCTATGTAACTCGAATCGCCTCGAAGAGAGAGCCGAAGCGCGCTTTTGGTAGTCGGCCAAACTGGCGGCGGCACACCCCACAGTAGAGCTTGAGGGCCATGGTTCACGCCGCCGCCTCAGTGTCCTGGTTTGGGCGGCCATCCAACAGCATTGAATTATTTTAATATTAATGTCCAGCAGCTTGCTGTGGTTGGGATGCGCCGATTCAAAAAAAGTCAGCATATCAACTGACAGGTTATGCGAAGGTATCGCCATAGCCCACAAAGTCGCGTATTATCTGCCCTCGGATGGAAATGGTCAGCGCGAACACTACGGCTGAGCTGGTTTAACCTCTACGTCTACGCAGTGGTTCATATAAGGCACAGAATCTGAGGTATAAACCGTGGGGCATATCTTCAAGAGGGGTGGGAGCAAAAGGCCGACCGTTAAAAGGGCGCTGAGTTCATCGGATGGTTTATCGTGCAGATCGATCTTCACAAAAATACAGCCTTCATCCTGACCCTCGCCGTGGCCTTCGGCTTTTTGTGGCCAGAACCGGCCGAGAGGATCGAGGCCCTGGTGATCCCGGCCCTCTTTCTGATGATGGCCTTCTCCATGGCGGGGATCGAACTCGGCCTTCCGCCGATCCGGGGAGCTCTGGCCGGGTTTCTCATCAACTACCTATTCTTGTCGGGGCTGATCCTCTCCATCGCCCCGTTGATCTTGGAGGAGGAGGCGCTCGTTCTCGGGTTTGTGGTGATGGCCGCGGTCCCGCCGGCGGTGGCCGTCGTCCCGCTGACGAAGCTTCTGGCGGGCGACGTCCGGCTCGCCCTCTACTCGGAGGCCTTATCGTATCTCGCATCTCTCGCCCTGACCCCCCTGATAGTCCTCATCTTCGCCGGCGAGGCGGGGGTGGGGGTGAGGGTCGGCGACACCTTGGAGATCGTCCTCCTTTTGATCTTTCTTCCCATCCTCGCCTCAAGATACGTCGGACGCTTGAGGATCGATCCGGCCCACCCCATCAACGCTGGCCTCTTCGCCGTCACCTACATCGTGGTGGGGCTGAACAGCAGCGCCATCTCGACGGAGGTCGGAGGAGTCCTATTGATCGCCTTCGCCCGGACCTTCGCCTCGGGGGCGCTCGTTTACGCCGTCTCGGCATTGGCCGGGATCGAGCGTCCTCAGAGGATCGCCTACACCCTCTTCGGCTCCTTCAAGAACCTGGGGTTGGCGGCTACGGTGGCCCTCCTCCTCTTCGGACCCCGGGCCGCGGTCCCGGCGGCGGTCTGCATCCTGACGGAGACCGGCTTTTACATCCTCCTCTCGGCCCTGGACGGGCGGCGAAAAGAAGGCAGGCAAGGTCCCTGAAACGGTCTGAGCCGAAACCTCTCGGACTAAAAGCTGGCGCTTTCTCATCTTCGACTCAGCGTTTGGTCAGGTAAGAGGCGCCAAACCTCCAAGAGGTGCGGTCGGGAGCTTCAGGTCGATCGCCAGATCGCTCTTCTTCTCGTCATCCTCTTCTACCCTGCAATATTCGGGCATGGTCTTGAAGCCGAAACAGCAATCGGCGTGGGCGCTGATGGATACAACCTGCCGTAAAGGGGCATGCCACGGGGATCTTTCAGGGCCAAGGTTCCCCCGGGAGGCAGCTGAGTCCGCCGGATAAGTTGGATTAAAGCTAGCGATCAGCGTTCTTTTTCATTTGGTAGCGATGTTCGGATTAAAATTAAAAAGAGGATAAGCGAGGGATGAGTTTCAGCATCCCTCAATTCGCCTGGTCGTTACATCCCCGATCTGGTCGCCGGTTACATCACCGCCTTCGTGGAGTAGGTTGGGATGATTATGGTTGGTATGTAGCTTCCGGCCATCGGTCTGCTTCCAGCGGCGTCTGCCCTCTCTCTGAACCCGACGTCAGAGAGATTGGTTCTGCTGGGGTTGGTGTAGTAGAGGGTGCTCGTACCGCTGCTGAGATCGAGGCGGTAGATGTTTTGTCGCCAGTCAGCGTAGTAGAGGTATCCATCTCTGTAAACCAGCCCGGCTATGCAGCCAGTCTTCGATTCGAATATCTTGGTCACAACTCCCGTTCCGCTGGTGACCTTGTATATGCTGGCAGGGATGATGTTTGATGAGCTGAGGTAGAGGTTTCCGTCATAATCGAAGGCGAAGTCACCTCCCCAGAACCCGTCTACGCTAGAGAGCCTCACCGTGTAGAAAGGCGTGGCAGAGGCGCCATCGAGTCTGTAGATCTTGCCGTCGCCGCCGGCGCCAGTGGCCTCGCTGAAGTAGAGGCCGATATCGCCATCCTGGTCGAAGGCGAAGGCGATGTCCCTCACGTAGGTGGTGTGGGTGAAGACGGTAGTCGCTACAGACCAGCCGGACCCGGTCTCAGCGGTCAGGTAAATGTTGTTAAGGTTCGCGTTGACGAAGTATAGCTTCTCGAGCACGCCGGGGTGGAAGGTGAAACTATGAAGGCTACCGGAGGGCCTGGTGTAGAAGATGCTCTCAGGAGCGCTGCTGCTGGCGGCGTAGTAGACCGATCCTCTGGACGGGTAGCCGTCAGCGTAGTAGATCGGGGCGAATCTCTGCAAAACGGCCGTGGAGGCCGGCGTCATCTGCATGGCGGGCTGGGTTTTCATCTGTTGCTGAACAGAGGCGGCGTCGGCCGCAAATATCGGCGATGCCAGCAAAAATAGAGCGAGGATCGCCGCTACATAGGTCGATTTCATGATCAAATAACCCCCTTTATTCGAACGGACTGTGATGCGGTTCGTCCTGTCATCGACGTGGCGACATCGCATGTTATGTCAGGTCACGTCAAGGCCGCAAACCCAGCCCGAAACCTTTTGGTCGACAGCTCCGATCGACGGATCAGATTCGAGATCCGTTCGCTAAGCAGAATTAATAACTATTATCGATCGGCATTTTACTTAAAATTTTGTCCCGCTCGGCCACAAAAGCCCACAAAATCTCTTCAGAAAAAATCCGCATTAGTGTAGATCAGGGGCCGCATATTCCCCAGAATGGCCCGATATCGGCCATTTGATCCATCTTTGATCGAAAAGTCCATTTGCCATTTTTCCTTGACGAAAAGCCGAAACATCGGATAAAAAGTCACATATAGTATCGGAGATATACCCGAAATCCGGAGGAGCGCCGATAGGCGATCCCGCAGGGGAAATCGTCGACGGATCGAGCCCATTCGGCTCAGGAAGGCGGAAAATCATGACGCATGGAGAAAATGAGACCAAAGTCTGCCCCTTCGTGGCGCGGGCCTGCCTGCAGGCGGGGTGCATGGCCTGGGACGACGCCGGCGGCGGGTGCAGATTGATCGTGTCCGAAAAAGCCGCGAGCTCCTTCGACGAGAGGCTGCGGCAGGCGGCGCCGCTCTTGTACGGCTCGCTTCTGGACCTGGTGCGGGTGATGGAGGAGCGGGCGCGGGAGTGCGATGCCTGCGCCGACCTCTGGGACTACGCCCAGGAGGTGAGGAGGAGCTTTCTCGACGAGCTGGTCGAGGCCCAGCTGAAGGTGGGGTGAATGGAGATAGGTGAATCGCCAACGTTTGAATCGTGCATGGGTAGTGTAGAACACACCGTGCGATCCTAGCCCATAATCCTACTTAATACTCCACAATTCTGCTACATGATGCTCCGCCACAGGTTCTTTTTTTGGAGTTATCACATATAACCGCCAAATTCTTATACAGAGTCTAAGTATGCTACAAGCGGTGAGCCTATGGAGAGGAACATGCAGATCGCAACAATTATCGCAGTATTGATTGTTGCCGTTGGTATCGGCTATTATCTTCCAAATTCAGCAGGTGCGGAACCTGTTTATATCGGCCATATTGGGCCGTTGACGGGATTTATGGCTGCCTATGGGGATCAGGAGAAGCAAGGCATAGATCTCGCAGTTGAAGAAATAAATGCCTTAGGTGGGATCAACGGCCGTGAGCTTGCAGTGATTCACGAAGACGATCAGATGGACCCCACAATGGCCACAAATGCCATAAATAAGTTAATTACTGTTGACAAAGTTCCTGCTGTGATTGGCGAAATATCAAGTGCGGTAACTCTGGCCATTGCGCCAATTGCGGAGAGAAACAAGGTCGTTTTGATATCTCATCTGGCCAACTCAAATGAAATATCCGGTGCAGGAGATTACATTTTTCGAATCCAGGCCACCGATGCCCTCCAGGCTGAATATCTCGTGGACCTCGCATCTTCGTTGAATTTATCAGATTGTGCAATCCTCTATATGAACAGCGATTTTGGCATTGACCTAGAACAATCGGTCGCCGACCACTTTGTTAAAAATGGAGGCATCGTTGCAATTTCGGAGGGATACAATCCTGACGCGACCGATTTCAGAACCCAATTGACAAAGATCAAGGCAGAGAACCCCAGTGTGATCTTTCTTATTGGATACCCCAACGATATGGCAATGGCACTGAGACAAGCGAAAGAGATTGGAATAACATCTCAGTTCATTGCGCCAGATACCTTCAATGAGCCTATAATCATTGAGCTTGGCGGAAATGCGACTGAAGGAGTTATTTTCCTGTATCCTCCAACAGAAGGTCCCAAATGGGATGAATTTAACCAAAAAATCATGGACAAGTATGGAGACAATGCCACTATCGTGACCGCCATGGCTTATGATGCAACGAATCTACTGGCAACTGCGATGAAGAGCGATGGCGTTACGGGAGAGGCGATAAAGGCCGGGCTATATCAGATCGAGGATTACCCTGGTGTTACAGGCAATATCACCTTCGATGAACATGGCGATGTAATCTCCAGAGTATACATCCCCAAGATAGTGAAAGGCGGGAAATTTGAGGACTATGGGGCCTAAGCTAATAAGAAATGAAAGGTCCCACACCAAATTTTTAAAAGATTTGGCATATCTACTGGAGAGGAATTTATGGCAGATTGGGATATCATTTTAAGAAATCGAAAAGTAGGATTCGCTTTCGATGTTATTAATGCCATATTGTTTGCTAATATTTGTCTATATTTATCAGATTATAATAAAGCCAATATAACTACACTAACAACAGAGGATATTATTTTTACGACTATTTTTGCTATTATTGGGCTTTTATTTGGTGAAGATGTTTTTAAATCATTTAATAGCCCGCGTCATGATTGCTGTCCTGCTGATATTAGCAATGATATTCTATCAAAATATCTAGAAAAACGAATCAAAAATTTGGATGAAGATGTCTTGGTATGGTTGCGTACCATGAATCGGAAGTATATAGAAAAACTATTAGAAAATCACCTAGATAAGGATAGTCTAGAAGATTTATTAAAATCCGGTTCTAATGGGATCATTATATCGAAGAGTGCAGATTTAGTCGACTTCAAAGATTTTACAGGTCAGTTCATTAAAAGAGCAAAGAGCTCATACTACGCGACGGGCATCTATCCTCCTAGCTTTTGGATTTCAGGAAGTCTGTGGTTTAATTGGGATAAAATCAATCCCGATAAGCCGGAAGATAAATCTTTGATCATCGATCACTTAAAACTGATGTGTAATTTTCCCTTCCCCTTCAATACGCCCTATGAAAAAATTGATGTAAATAAAGACAAAGATAATAATACTATGACGGGCCGATATTCGGAATTGCCTCTCTTTAGCATAATTTATAATGAAAAGTCAGCTAAAATACATTCAAATTTTCTAAAAGGATACGAAGGGGGCGAAAGGTGTATTGCTAATTTATACACTAAAAGCGGAAATATATATAAAGGAGAGTGTAATGATTTGAACTATTTTAGGAAGTACTTTGAAGACATCCGCGATTTAGGTGAAAACGGGAATTTAAAAATTACTAAAAGAAGAGTTTTAATAACTGATATATATAGTAACCAAAAGAGCTGGGTATTAGGCGAAGAGCCGCACGCAATAAAAAAATATTTAGATTATAATAAGGGAACTGATATCAAAATTTGTTCGATACTTTCCAGAACTGTCAAAGATCGTTATTTTGGCGATTTAGTAATAATTGATAGAAGTGTCGCATTAATTTTCGCGCCTAATAAAGTTGATTATTCAGGTGAAAAAAGTGGAAGGATAAAAATAGTTTATGGCGATTTGGTAAATAAATATCTTAGGCTTTTCGAAGATGCAGCAATGACAGATCCCTCATTAAATGTTGTGATGACTCCAGAGCAATTTTGGGGGGATAAAGTAAATTTTGAGGTAAAATGATTAGTCAACTATTTCTTAATAGCCTTATTGCTGGAAGCATTTATGCGCTTATTGCCATCGGCTTCGCAGTTATTTATAAAACTGTGAAATTTTTTCATTTCGCCCATGGCGCTGTTTACGCATCAGGGGCGTACATAGCATACACATTCTTCCAAATATTACAAATTAATTTTATAGTTTCATTTTTTCTGGCAACCATATCTGCTGGAATAATCGGGTTGGGAATCTATCAGCTCGTTTATCACACCCTTCAATTAAAGAAAGTTCCCAATCTCATCTATCTCCTGGCCTCCTTTGGCGTTTTTATATTTATCCAAAATCTTATAGCTCTGATTTATGGAAGTCAAGTACTCATTATTAGGTCCGGACTAGGGGAATCCATTTATTCATTTTTAGGGGCAGCGATTACATTAACACAAATTACTATCATTGTCATATCATTAACGACTCTTATAGCCCTCTGGATCTTCATCGAAAAGACGAAACTCGGTTTAGCCTTGAGAGCCGTAGCAGACGATTCTCAAGCGGCACAACTTGTGGGGATTGACTCCCTTCGGTTAACACAGGTATCTTTTTTCATCGGCTCCATACTTGCGGGTGTCGCTGGGGTCTTAATATCGCTGGATACAAATCTTAGTCCAACTATGGGATTAACTGCGATCTTCAAAGGCCTTATTGCATGCATCATAGGGGGAATCGGCAGCATTCCTGGCGCGGTCGTCGGGGGATTTTTCCTGGGATTTGTCGAAAATTTCGGCATCTGGTATATTTCCTCAATCTGGCAAGATTCCATATCATTTGTCGTTCTAATCATCTTTCTCATTTTCAGGCCCAGGGGCTTTTTCGGCATAATTCCCGAAAAGGAGCTGATCTGAGATGGATTATCTGCCGCATCTTTTCATCATCACCGGAATTTCTGTGATTCTCGCGTTGAGCTTAAACCTGATAATGGGATACATGGGACAATCGGCGCTGGGCCACGCCGCATTTTATGCTATCGGTGCCTATTCTTCGAGCTTATTGGCATTGAATGCAGGCGTTTCACCGTGGATAGGATTGCTCGTAGGGGCAACATTTGCAGCAATTTCTGGCGTGGTTATCGGCTACTTGACTTTCCATTTAAAGGAAGATTACTTTGCCCTGGCGACGTTCGGATTCGGTTTAATTGTATATTCCATTATAAATAACTGGATTGGAGTAACTCGTGGTCCAATGGGTCTTCCAGGAATCCCGCAATTTATCACATTTAGCGATTCGAAAGATTACTTCCTATTCTATTGTGTTCTTATATTACTTTTTGTATTGATTACGATTTTTATAACTAGGAAGATTGTATACTCTCCCTTCGGACGGGTTGTTCAATCTATAAGAGATGATGAATTAGCCGCAGAAGCCCTCGGAAAAGATACACGACGGGTAAAAATAACGATTTTTGCGATTGGTGCGTTCTTTGCAGGAGTTGCTGGTAGTTTATACGCTCATTATATCACCTTCATCGATCCCTCAAGTTTTGATATTATGGAATCTATTATTATAGTGCTTATGGTGATTCTAGGCGGCATGGGAACGATTGAGGGTTCCGTCCTTGGGGCAGCAGTGCTGATCCTTTTTCCTGAAATGTTGCGATTTATCGGAATTCCTGGTGCTGATGCTGCTTCGTTAAGGCAGATGATCTACGGCCTTTTATTGGTGATATTAATCATGAAGAGACCACAGGGATTGGTCGGCAAGTACAAGCTATGGTAGGGTAATTCATGTCGTTTCTTATTCTAGAAAACCTCTCAAAGCATTTTGACGGAAACCTGGTACTGAACAATGTCTCTCTCCAACTGGAGGAAAAAGAACTGGTCGCGCTGATTGGCCCAAACGGTTCGGGCAAAACAACCCTATTCAATATAGTAACTGGTTTTATAAAACCTGATCATGGCGGAATTACATTCAAGGATGTAAAAATTAATAATTTTTCGCCAAATAAAATAGCGAGACTGGGCATAACTAGAACATTTCAGAGAATTCGACTTTTCCATAATTTATCCGTGCTCGATAACATGTTGCTGGCAACAAAATTTGAAGAAGGAGAAAAATTATCTAGCGCAGTATTTCGCACTAAATTAATCAATTATGAGGAAGAAAATAATATCGAGAAATGCTTGGATTATCTATCTCTTGTAGGATTATATGAGAAAAAAGATGCTCTGGGAGAGGATCTTTCCTTCGGTCAGCGAAAGCTACTCGAATTAGCAAGGGCATTTGCTTCCGATGCGGATTTAGTTTTGCTTGATGAGCCGGCATCGGGTGTTTTTCCAGAAACAAAAGCCAGACTAATTAAAATAATCCAAAAATTAAATGAGGATGGGAAAACAATCCTTTTTATTGAACACGACATGGAGTTGGTTATGCAGTTAGCGAGGAGAATAATCGTTTTAGATCATGGGAAAATGATTGCGGACGGCAGCCCAGACGAAATCATCAATAACGACCTAGTTTTGGATGCCTACTTTGGATAGAGGGTGCATAATGCTAGAAGTTAAAAAACTTACAGCGTTCTATGGACCGCTTAAAGTCTTGGATAATATTTCATTTAAAGTATTTGACAACGAAATTGTGTCATTTATCGGGCCGAATGGGTCAGGAAAATCAACATCGGCAAAGGCGATATTTGGTCTTGTAGATAAAATTAGTGGCGATATTGTTTTCAATGATCACGATATCAAAGGTCTCCCTCCCCACGAATTGGTAAAATATGGAATATCATTTATTCCGGATGGAAAGCGGATATTTTCTTCTATGACCGTGTTAGACAATCTAGCTTTAGGGGGGTACCTTGTGAATGACGGATTAGATGAACGTATCGAGAAAATACTCGATTTGTTCCCGCTGTTTAGGGGAAAATTACATCAGAAAGCGGGAACTCTCAGTGGGGGAGAACAACAGATGCTTGCAATTGGAAAAGCTCTGATGTTAAATCCTACGCTTCTAATCTTGGATGAGCCGTCTTTGGGGCTATCACCAAATTATATAAATACTATATTTAAAAAATTGAGGGAAATTAATGCCCAAGGAACTGCAGTATTAATAATAGAACAAAAAATAGATAAAGCGTTGGAATATGCTCATAGAGTCTACATATTTAGATTAGGTAAAATCATTTTTGAGGGCCCATCTGAAACACTACTTGATGGTGAATTGAGGAAATCGCTATTAAAATAACGATTGGGCGGATGATAAAGGATTGTGGAAGGTCATTCTCAAGCTAATAGACTGCTAATAAGCTCCTAGCTATTTGGCTTGGGTGATGAAATGGAATCTTTTCCTCTACACCTTTATTTGAAATAGGATCAATTGAATGAGAATTTCGTCTAAGGAGCCCCACGACATGATTTCACGACGAGCAGAGGAGATGACCCCCTTTTTGGTGATGGACGTTTTGGAGCGAGCCCATGCGATGGAGAGCCAGGGGATCGACGTCGTCCACCTGGAGGTGGGCGAGCCCGACTTCGACCTCCCGGCCCCGGTTTGCGAGGCAGTGAATAAGGCCCTCGCCGAGGGGCACACCCACTACACCCACAGCCTCGGCGACCCCGAGCTCCGGGAGGCGATCGCCGAGCACTACGCCGAGCGGTACGGCGTCTCCGTCGATCCTGATCGCATCGTCGTCGGCTCGGGGACGTCTCCTGTGATGATGCTCGTCTTCGCAGCCCTTCTGGAGGCGGGCGACGAGGTGATCATCTCCGACCCCGGCTACGCCTGCTACCCGAACTTCATCCGGTTCGCAGGCGGCGTCCCGGTCCCCGTCCCCGTCTCCGAGTCGGACGGCTTCCAGCTCTCGGCGGAGGCGATATCTCCGCGGCTCTCCGATCGGACGAAGGCCGTCTTCATCAACTCGCCCTCAAACCCCACGGGGATCGTCCTCTCGGAGTCGAGGATGCGGGAGATCAATGATCTTGGGGTCCGGATCATATCCGACGAGATCTACCACGGCCTCGTCTACGCTGGAAAGGAGCACTCGATTCTGGAGTTCACCGACGACGCCATCGTCCTCAACGGCTTCTCAAAGCTCTACGCCATGACCGGCCTTCGGCTCGGATACCTGATCGCGCCCCCCGAGTTCATAAGGCCGATCCAGAAGATGCAGCAGAACCTCTTCATCTGCGCCAACTCCGCCGTCCAGAGGGCGGGGATCGCAGCCCTCAGGGAGACCGGCGAGGACGTCGCCCGGATGAAGCGGACCTACGACGAGCGGCGGCGGTTCATGATCCGGCGGCTCCGGGAGCTGGGCTTCGGGATCGCCACCGAGCCGACGGGCGCCTTCTACGTCTTCGCCAACGCTCGCCACATATCGGGCGACTCGTACGGCCTCGCCTTCGACATCCTGGAAAAAGCCCACGTCGGCGTGACCCCTGGGGTCGACTTCGGGGCCAACGGCGAGGGCTACCTCCGCTTCTCCTACGCCAACTCTCTCGCGAGGATCGCCGAGGGGCTCGACAGGGTCGAGAGATATCTGGCGGATCGCTGATCTGGGCGGGCCGATCCGGCCGGTCCTGCCCCGCCCCGAAGCTGGTCGGGATCCGGCCAGATATTATGCAGAACTGTGCAAGGTAGATCATGGGCTGAAGTCATGCCAAACGCCGAATTCTCTGATCTTAACGAGGGATTTTTGAGACGAAAATTTAAGTAGTCTGCAGGATCAGAGAGAATTCAAACTTATCTGTAAGGGAGACGGTGTTGAACTATGAAGGGTATTATATTGGCAGGAATTTTCGTTGCGGCGGTGATTTTCGTCTTCGCGCCCTTGGGCGCAGGCGCCCAACCCGCCGACGAAGAGGCGATGGAAGAGGCGATCGAACAGGCAACCGAACCAGTCACTGAACCGGCCCCTCAGCTGGACGTCGAGAAGGTCACCACGAGCTGGAACCTCACTTTCCTCTATGAGAATCGAGACGAGGGAACTTTGGAGTTCGACCGCCTGAAGCAGGATGCCGAAAATATCAACCAGACCTACCGCCCCGCCTTCGAAGAGCTGGACGGCACCGTCCTTCTCGGATACCTGGAAGACGAGAAGAACCTCTCCGTATCTATTGACCTCCTCTCGTCCTATGTCTACGCCGAAAACAGCCTCAACGTCAACGACGAGTTCTTCGAGACCTTCATCTCCGAGATCCAGACCTTCTACGCCGACTACTACAGGATCACTGCCTTCGCCGAGATCAAGCTCAAGTCGCTATCGAAAGAAGAGTGGGAAGAGCTATTCGGCCAGGAGCCGGGTCTTGAAAAGTACAGAACTTATCTCGAAAACACCTACATCCGGTACGCCGACCACAGGCCCCGAAACGAGACCCACGCCGCCTTCATAGCCGAAATAGCAGACCAGCGGATGAAGCTGGAGACAGAGGCCAATAAGGAGATCACAAACAACGTCACCGTCGCCGGAAACATCACCCTCACCGACGGCCAGGAGTACCCCATCGACGCCC
The DNA here is from genome assembly GCA_035380685.1 of Methanothrix sp. GTDB lineage: Archaea > Halobacteriota > Methanosarcinia > Methanotrichales > Methanotrichaceae > Methanocrinis. Next base: position 36,472 of record DAOSXX010000007.1, read on the forward strand.
AGTCCTACTACAAGCTCCTGGCCACAGATCAGGACCGAGAGAACAGGAAGACGTGCTACGACAAGAGGTTCTATCACCTCAAAAACGAGTCCGACAAGATGGCGGCCCTCTACCTCGATAAGGCGAAGAAAGACGACCTGATCGACAGGGAGCTGAACTACTCCGACGCCTACGCTGCCAAGATGTTCGAGAGCTACCTCTCCGAAGATCAGATCGAAGATATGAACTCCGTCTTCAAGGAGAGGAAAGGCGCCTTCGTCGGCTACCACGAGTTCAGGAGGGCGAAGATGGGGGTAGACCGGCTGATGCCCTACGACCTCCAGCTTCAGCTGATGGACGACCCCGACGAGATCTACAACTACACCGACACCCTCGCAGAGGTGGAGGCATCTTACGTCGGGATGGACCCCATCTTCGGCGAGATCTTCATTAAAACGGTGACTGGCGATCTGATCGACGTCTACCCCGACCAGGAGAACGGAAAGCAGCCCGGCGGATACTGCATGAGCCTCTTCCCCCTGAAGCTTCCGGGCATGATCTTTCTGAACTACGACGGCCTGATCGACGACAAAAAGACCGTCACCCACGAGATGGGGCACGCCATCAACTTCTACCTGATGGCCAACGCCGTCGATTACGTCTACTGCGGAGGCGAGGAGTACGAGATGGAGATCCCCTCCACCTTCAACGAAGAGCTTTTCGTGGATTACGTCCTGGAGAACTACGACCGGGATATCGCCGTGGCCGTCTTGGACCAGCACATAAGGGGCTACGACAACTACTTCACCTTCCAGCCGATGATCACCGAGTTTGAGCACAATGCCCACATACTCTGCGACGGAAAAGACGAGGTCAGCGGAGCCGAGCTGAACGCCCTCTGGACCGACCTATACAAGGAGTATCGGGACGAGAACATAGGCTACTACGACGAGGACTCGGCGGAATGGACCTACATAAGCCACATCTACTTCACCAACAACTACTACACCTTCAGCTACTCCCTATCGAAGGCGATAACCCTATCTCTCTTCAAAAAGTATAAGGAAAACCCGGAGGACTTCAACGAGAGATACGTCGGCTACCTCTCCGCAGGAACGACGATGACCCCGCCCGAGAAGCTAGAGAAGTACTTCGGGATAGAGATAAACAGGACCCTCTTCGAGGACGCCATGGACGTCGTGGAGATGAGGGTGAATCAGCTCCAGGAGCTGGACGAGGCCGGCAGGTGAAGGGGGCTTGTGAGGGAGAGAGGGCCCGGCCACCGGTGATGGGCCCTCGACCCCGCCATCCTCCATCACCCTCCCGCCAATCTGCGAAATCTCGCCCGGCCTCGGGCCGAGGCACGAAGGCACGGTGGCGGGCACCAAGGCAGAAAGTTTTAATTCTCATAAACTATTTTTAGAGTCGAGGTTTTGATATGCCCCTTGAAGGATATGGCGTTCTGAAAGGAAAGGCGATCGAGAGCAAAAACGGCGTCGGAGATAGCCCTCACTTCCAGGTGCTGGCGGTGGACGACGATCTGAGGCATCGAATCGCGATCAACGTCAAGTCGAGCGAGGCGCCGTCTGAGCTCCTATATTTCGTGGACGAGGACTTCAGACACCCATTGATCGAAGAGCTGATGGCACTCTCCTTCGGCTTCCTCGACCTGGAGTCGAAGCCCGGAGGGATGGCCCTCGACTACATCAGGGGGAACATCTTCGACCCGTCCAGGATGAGACCCCTCCCCCACAACGTCCCCGGCCCCGAGAACGACCTGAACGAGCTGATCCACAAGTACATCGCGAGAGCCATTGGGATGGAGACGAGCGCCGTCTATGCCTTCGGCCAGAGGTGGGGACCGGAAAACGAGCGGGACAAGCTCTTCGGCTTCAAGCCCGGAAGCGGCATCCACGATATCCACATGAACCAGGGAAACTCCGAGAGCTGGAAGAAGGACGACGGCGTCTACCAGGACGGCGGCCTGATAATCCATCTCCCCGACGAGGACCGATGGGTCGGCATATTCCTCGCCTTCCAGTCCCAGTGCTTCCACACCGACGACAGAACAGGCCACTGCATCGACGAATCGCCGGCAACTGGAGATGGAAGCGTCCGCATCATCGCGGCCCTCGTGAACCCGGAAGGCCAGGATCGAGGGCTTGAGACCGTCCTCCTCCTCAATTCGACCCCCGAGCCGATCGACCTGACGGGATGGGCCCTCGCCGACAAGAACAAGAACAAGGCCCCTCTCAAAGGCGTCATCAAAGCAGGAGACGTCCGCAGAGTCGACCTCTCGGGCGAAGACGTCGTCTTATCCAACCAGGGCGGGATCATCAGTTTGCTGGACAAAAAGGGGCTGAAGGTGGACGGGGCGAGCTATACGAAAGAGGATGCTTCAAGACAGGGCTGGACGATCGTATTCTAGAGCCAGCTGAGGAGAAGGTGGCTTAGAAGATGGGGATAGATCAGAGAGGCCGTCTTCTCTTCCCCGGCATCGTCCTGTAAATCCGGGCGTCGGGGAGTATCTTCCCCTCCATCCGCAGCCTCTGGACCTTCGGGCCGATCGCCTCCATCCTCTCTGCGAACTGGTCACCGACGAGCTTCTCAAGCTTCCTCCGGTCCGGCTCCTTTCCCTTCCCCATCCCCGGACAGGTGGGGTTGTACTTTATCTCGAGGATGATGCCGCCCGAGGGTCCTGATTTCTCGACGACGACGAAGGGAAATAGACGGCATGCCGTCGGCCTCACAGGGTAGATGGTGCAGCCCTTTCCTTCCTCGAAGAAAACGCAGGCTCCGTCCGACTCCCGCGACTTCATCACCGGCAGGTCGAGGATCACCTTCTTTCCGCCGTCCTCGACCCTGACGGATCCCTTCTTCTCGTCGTAGAGGGTGTCGACGAACTCTTCAGGTGCTAATCCAGTCTTCCTGCTGATCTTATCGATGTCCTTCTCGGTGAGGTAGATCAGGTTGCTCTTCGCCCAGAACTCCGCCTGTCTTTCGGGAGGGACGAGGTCCTCGAACTCATCGGGTCGGCGGTGGTGGCAACAGGAGCCGCAGCGCTGACACCGAAAACGGGCGCTACCGAAGGCCGCTCTGATATCCACTCGAAACGGCAAGAAGATCGCCTCAAAGAGAAAAAAAAAGGAAAAAAGAGGGGTGTTCAGAGCAGCTTGTTGATGGGGTGGTTCGGGTCCAGCACTTCCAGGCCGAGCTCTTTTGCGCTCTCTGCGCACATGATGTCGACCATTGCTGCTGCCGGGAAGACGATGGTGGCGTTCTCGATGGGGCCGTAGAGGTAATAGTCGGCTCCCACGATACCGGCCACGAGGTTTGCTCCGATGTCCACCGGACTGAAGGCAGCTCTGTTGACCTTCCTGTACTTCTTCATCCAGTCCCAGGCGGAAGCGCCGTTGTGGTAGCCCGCGCCCACGGGAAGCCCCAAAAGCGCCTTGACGGCCATCCCTGCTCTGATGGTGGCGCCGGAGCCGTTGCCCAGGGGCATCGCCGCGACGTCGACGAGGGGCCTTGTGATCCCGGCCTCTGCGGCGTAGTCGAGCATACCCTTCTCTGCGCCTCCTGCAGCCTTCGTCAGAACGTCCATCTTGCCCTGGGTGGTGGCGTCGAGGGCGTTGAAGGCGAGGACGATGGCGGAGTCTAGATCGCTCTCCTTGACGGCCTGGAACTCCTCGGGGGTGATGCTGGCGTTAATGGAGTTGTGGATCGCCCTGTCGGCGACGCCGATCTCTGTGGCGTACCCGACTCCGAAAGCCCTGACGCTGGGGGCGCTGGAGTCCACCAGGAACGGAGCGTCGGATATGTCGACGAACCAGTCCAGGTACTTGGCCATGGCCTCATCGGTCTCGGCGACGATCTGGTTGAAACAGGGGTTACCAGTGGTGTCGCTCATCTCTTCCTGGTCTTTCCACAGCTTCTCCGCGGCGGCGACGTCGAAGAGACCCTTGTCCTCGTCGGTCACTATCTTGTGCCGGGAATAGAACATCGTGCCTATGCACACGGTGGGGTACTCGCCGGGCTGACCTCCCACCTTGATCTTGCCGAACTCGAATACCTCTTGCTTCTTGTCAAATCTGAACATATCAAACCCTCACGCAACCGCCAGCAAATAGTATGCCAGCACTAATATTAATCCTCCACAGACTCCATAGAGGATGCCGATATCTCTGCCGAGCTTCTTGCCCTGCCTCTGGGCAATCTCTGCGCTCACGAACTCTATCTTCTCATCTATCTTGGCCAGCTTGTCCAGGACGTCCCTGTACTGCTCCTGGTCCACTACGACGCTGGGTACTACATCTCGATTATCTTGAGCCATGACTGTATCACCTCAGGTCATAAATAAGACTGGCACGAGAACCATCAGAAGCGCGAAGAGGAAGCCGACTATCGCCCCGATGGGCATGGAGGCGTTTACGCCTGAGCTCAGCTTCTGATCTCTGGCCACCAGCTGCGCTTTGTACTCGATGCTATCTTTGATCTCGTCAAAGGGTCCCATGAAGGGCATCAACACGGTGGGCAGACCCTTCCCGTAGGGGATGTCGGCAGTTATCGGTTTCGCCACTTCTGCGACCTCTTCAGTCTTTATCTCCTCATCTGCCATTTCACATCCCTCCCATCTTGAGGATCAATCCAAAGAGAGTCAGAACGATGGTTAGCCCCGCCGCGATCCCCTCGATCTTCCCGGCGTATATGCCGGCGGCGTACTTGTTCTGGATGCCCATGTTGGTTATGGCAGCTTCAGTCTGCCTCATCCTCGCTCGGATGTTGGCGATCTCCGCCGCCATGGGACGCAGACCGTGGGCCTCTTCTTCTGCACCGCCTTCGGAGATCTCCACGGCCATGGGGTCCACATCGAGGGCGCCCGGGTCCTTGGAGATGCACTCCTTTATCTTGGAGACGATGGTGCCGGTATCCTCGGTATCGATGATATTGATCGTCTCGATCTGCTCTTTGAACCTCTCAACGGCCTCGGGGGTCAGGTTCTGGATGAAGGGGATGGCACCCGTAGCGCCGATGATCCTCCCCTCCTGATCGATGCCGCTTGCTGCGAAGGCCTCGATCGCCTGGCCCGTGATGTGGCCCTTGACCTCCATCCCGGTTATTATCAGAAATCTGATGTTGGGGTTGGAGATTATGTTGGCCACCATCTTCTCTATGCCGATGTTCTCGGTCTTGCAGGGGCCCGCCAGGGCCGCGCCCGCATCGAGGAAAGGTGCGTTGTTCATGTGAGACCCGCAGGTCACGACGGCCACCGGGCTCTCGGCGTTTCCCACCTCGTACTCGCCGGTGATCCAGGGCCAGGGGTCAGAAGTTGGCTTCTTGTTGGCCATTCAGAACACACCTCCTTGGGAGATTAAGTACACGAAGGCGACGACGAGGCCGATTACAAACCCGTACCATATGTTGGTATAAATGCCCGCCATGTAGCTGGCACCCTCTCTGCCCTTGTAAGTGCTGAGGAGGGGCGCCCGGGGGTCAAGCGAATTCAGAAGGTCGTCGGCAGCCTTGTTGATATCATCGATCTGGGCCAGTATGGGGTCCAGAGCGAATTGGACGACGTCGTTCCTCTCCTCTGCGATCATCCCTTCGAGCGGATCGAAGATCAGATGCAGTTCGGGGGGAGACGCTCTAACGATTCCCATCTACAGACCTCCCTCAGGAAGAAGACCGGTCCCGACCACGCCTGACGAGTCCCTCTTGACAAGCTCGAAGTACTTCATGAAGGACTTGATCCAGATGACCGCACCGATGATCACCGTCAGCATTCCGGCAGTTCCGATGGTTGCAAGAGATGCTAAGCCTGCGGCGAACATGGCCAGAGCTCCTGTGGAGATGGTGTGCACCAGGGTCCTATCCTGGGTCTCATCAGGTCCCAGGTTGGCGTTGAAGGGGTGCAATATGGCCAAGCTTCCGGCGATAAAGATGACAGCTATGTATCCTGTATCAACGACCGAGCTGAGGATCAAGGGATAGCTGATCTCTCCAGATACGGCAACCGAAAGGCCGATCAGGACGATTGCGCCCGCTCCGCCCAAAGTCATCAAGACCTCCTCCATGACCGGGATGTTCATTTTGATGATCTTGTTGGCGAGTAGGCCCACGAAGTAGCCGAAACCCATGGCGATGGCGATCCCGATTATGGGGCCAGCAACGCCCCCGATGGATAGGCCGAACCATGCCGCAACCAGGCCCATTCCCATGGCCATCAGGCCGATGGACGGAACTCCCGTGCCGATACCGTAGCTGCAGACTCTCCTTACTGCGTCAGAGCCCATCACCACAGCGGCGATGACGCCAAGACCTGCCAGGAACGAGAAGTAGCCGGTCCCGGTTATGGTGTTCAGAACGTGAGTCAGGTATATTCCCAAAACTCCTCCGCCAAGACCGTACATCATCAGCTTGGTCTTGTCGATCTTCGATTCTCCTCCGCCTGCTGCAACGCTCATATCAGGCACCTCCAGTGATCAATACAGCGAATATCCCGATGATCAGCGATGCAACAAGACAAGCCTGGACAGCGCGGGGAACGCGCTTGAACTTGGGGTCGTGGAAGCCCTCGATAGTACCCTGGATGTTGTAGGATGCGATGACGGCGTTCACCACGAAGATTCCGATGGCGAAGAAGCCGGATAGGCCAGGGTTCTCGTTGATGCTCATAAGGGCGTAGTATATCAAAGACCCTCCAGCACCGCCGAGGAGACCTCCGATCGTCCCGCTGACGAAGCTGACGGTGGGTATGCCGTGACCGACAGTTCCCGGTGAGATGTAGGGGGGCTGGGGTTCTTTCGTTATGGGGTCGTAATCGACCTTGGCAGAGCATGGCGGCACGCCGACTCCGTATATGTATACCCAGTTGCCCACGATCATGGTGGCGTCCATCATGATCATGGCGCCCACTGCACCACTTATCACGATCAGAAAGATGTTATCTGTGACGCTCATCATCAGGCCGGCGCTCAACAGGCCGGTGAGACCTGATCCTGCCGCCAGCTGCACAGTGCCCGTTCCCACACCAGTGGCCTGGGCCATGGCGGCTGGAGCGCCACCGACAGGCACGAAGTGGACGCCTACGCCCACGAGAAGCCCGCCGATAACGATCTCAATTATATACAGTACCATGTTTGCGTCAAATGCGATCATGCCTCAATATCCCCCGCGTATTCGGGATAGGGCCCGTACCTCTTTTTCGACCTGATCTCCAGTATTCTGTTATAGACGTTGAACAGAATAACGATCACGACACCGGTGGCGATCGCAAGCCAACCCTGGGTGGCCGGATCGAAGATGGTGGTCCGCCAGTTGTCCAAAAAGACGGTCAGTCCAAAGGCCATTCCGGTGACGGGACCTCCGAACCGAGCGCAGAACCAGGCGTTATCGATGGAGCTTCTTATGCCTGCCTCAGCCTTGGTGACGATGTCACCGGAGTTGGCGGCGTTCAGCCCGGCCCCGAAAGGATATGCCTGGAACTCCCTCTCTGCTCCGTAGTGAACATCACCGGTAGACGACCCTATGGCGCCGATGGCGAGACCCCAGATGAAGGCCACAAGGGGCATCGGGAAGGGGTGCTGAATCGGAAGCCAGGGTGCTGTCATGATGTAGGAGATGGTGACGACGCAGAAGGCAGTGATGTACGCATGTGCCATTATGGTGGTAGTGTGAGTGCGCAGAACGTCCAGGTAGACGTACTGGTTGAATCGCGCCTGGCTCGTGTTCCTGCCCATGTAGGCGGTAACTGAGTAGATGCCGTTGAATATCGCAGCGAAGACCGATCCGACGGCGATGGCGAAGAACGCGTTCATACCATACCCGGACATTAAGACACTAGCTGTAACTGCGGCAAGGGCGGCGTAAAGAGCGTTCGATGGTGGCTCTCCAGAAATGGCTTTGTTGTAAATTCTGTGGGGATGACCCACCTGAGCAGCCAACTGGACCTGTGAGTTCGGGTTGCTCTGAGAACCCACATCGGACTCTAAGTCCTCACTTGCACCGGCTACTGTCGCAAGGGCGCCCATAGCAGCTAGGAGCCCCATGCTAACCATGTCCATTTGCTCTCCTCCTTTTTCATTCTTGCCAAATCATAGTAATCTATGAAAAATTTGGCCAGTAACGTACTGACTATCGGTTACTGGACTTATAAAGCTTTCGAAATGGTAATGTAACCCCCATTTTCGTTTTTTGTCAGGGGTTTGGAGGGTTTAAATGACCTAAATAGAAGAAATCGAAGCTTGAAATATAAAAAACACATATTCAAGCCCAATTTGGACGATTACCCCCCGAAATTGCCGAAGATTATCGAGATAAAGCGATTGGTCCCCGTTTCAGCGCGATCCCCTCCGCTTAATTCACCTTGATCGAGCCTCGAAAATGGCTTCCGGCCTCACCAGGGCTCCTTCTTGGCCTTGATCCAATATCCTATTATGTTGGTCGCCCTGTGAAGAACGGGCGTTATGATCAGAACTATGAATATGATCTCCAAGGTGAAGTTCTCGGAGAACCAGCTGGGCGCGAGAAGGAGGGTGAGCGCCCAGCTTCCTGCTACGAAGTCGAGCTGGTCGACGAGGAAGAGAGATGCACCCCGCTTCATCCCCATCCTCCGCTTGAAGAAACTGGCTACGACGTCACCAGCCATCGCCCCCAGGGAAAGGCCGACGAGGACCGGGATTAGATCATAACCGGACCCGAAGTCGGGGAGGCCGAGATCCGGCCGCGAGGATGCGACGAAGTCGAGGACTAGGCCAGTTCCCACCCCGCCCAGGACGCCAGCGATCGTTCCCCGGAAGGTTTTGCCGTCGCCGAGAACGCGGCGCCCATCCGGAAATGTTATGCCGAAATCCAGAGGCCTTCCGCCGCCGAAGAGTACGGCGAAGTTGTTGGGCAGATAGGCGGGCAGCATCAGCCATATCGCGATTATGAGTGGATTCAAGATCTCATTCCCTCCGGGGAAAAATCATCACCGCCGGACTCCTCAGATATACCCGATATATCAAGCTATCTAACCTTTCGCGGGCGATTCTGTCTCGGCCGAAGAAGTTTATCGCCATCTTTCGATCTCTTTGAAACCGATGACATACGTCTGTGATCCCATCTAGGAGGAGGGAATCTGTCGCGTCACGACGGGAGATGCGGCCTCGTCGGATCGAAAACGTTAAGTTCAACAAGAGGGTGGGGGGTGTAAGCGCCGATGGTCTAGTGGTTATGACTTGGGCCTTCCAAGCGGAACGTCCGCGAAGCAAGCCCAAAACCCGGGTTCGAATCCCGGTCGGCGCATCTCGTTTTATCGGCGACCTGCCCTCCTCGTCATATGTCGAAATCCTTTTCGTTAACTTTATATTCTAAGCAGGCCCCTCAGAGTTTCATGTCGGCTGGGGGGGATATCTCTGATATTCGAGGATTGCTTGCAGAAAAGATGGCTGGTGAGATAACTTTATCACATAATCCCGGCGAGACTCTGAAGAAGTGGCGGAGAAATTTCGGCATCACTCAGACTGAGCTCTCCAACCATCTGGGAATCTCGCCATCGGTGATAAGCGATTACGAGAGCGGCAGACGAAGATCCCCCGGCATTCTGATCGTCAGCAAGATCATCGACGCCCTGCTGACCATCGACGAGTTTCGGGGTAGCAACACCGCCCGGACTTACAGCGCCATGCTGAGCGATGGAGGGAGCTTCGGGCGGATCTGCTGCATCTGCGAATATTCCGAGCCCGTTTCTCTATCAAAGTTCGTGGATCGGATCGGCGCCTGCGTCGTCTGCGGTGACGCCGACGTCACCATATACGGTTATACGATCATCGACAGTTTGAAGGCGATTTTGGAGCTTCTTCCCGACCAGTTTCACAAGATATACGGCAGGAGCACCGCGCGGGCCCTGATATTCACCGGGGTCTCCACCGGCAGGTCGCCGATGGTGGCGGTGAGGGTCAGCCACCTGAAGCCCGGGGCCGTCATCCTCCAGGGGATCGACCCCTCTGAGGTGGACGGCGTGGCCAGGAGGATCGCAGAGCTGGAGAGGATACCCCTCCTCGCCACCACCATATCGGCCGAGGATCTCGCGACCGTTCTCAATCACAGGTGATACTTTGCCCGCGGGAATTGTGAGCTACGGGGTCTACATACCCAAGTACAGGATAAGGGCCCAAGAGATCGCCAGGGTCTGGGGCGAGAGGGAGGACATGGCCCAAAACCTCAACGTCTTCGAGAAATCCGTCCCGGACTTCGACGAAGACGCGGTGACGATCGGCGTCGAGGCGGCGCGAAACGCCGTCAAGCGGGCATCCATTGATCCGGCCAGGATCGGAGCGATCTATGCCGGGTCCGAGAGCCACCCTTACGCCGTTAAGCCGACGGGGACGATCGTCGGCGAGGCGATCGGCGTCGACCACCAGCTGACGGCGGCAGACTTCGAGTTCGCCTGCAAGGCGGGGACTGCGGCGGTCCAAGCCTGCCTCGGCCTTGTGACCGCGAACCTGATCGACCTGGGCCTCGCCATCGGGACCGACACCAGCCAGGGCGCCCCCGGCGACGCCCTCGAGTACACCGCCGCAGCTGGAGCCGCCGCCTACGTCATCGGTCGCGAGAACCTGGCGGCGGAGATCGAGGGGTTCTACTCCTTCACCACCGACACCCCGGACTTCTGGAGGCGCGAGGGGATGCCCTACCCGGAGCACGGCGGCAGGTTCACGGGCGAGCCCGGCTACTTCAAGCACGTTTTGAGCGCCACCCGGGGACTTTTGAAGAAGATGAGAACCATTCCCGAGGATTACGATTACGCCGTCTTCCACCAGCCCAACGGCAAGTTCCCCGTTCGGGTGGCGGGCCAGCTCGGATTTTCGCGGGAACAGATAGAGCCCGGCCTCGTAGTCCCCTGGATCGGAAACACCTATTCGGGATCGAGCCTCATCGGCCTTGCCGCGACCCTGGACGTCGCCCGGCCTGGGGAGAGGATATTTCTTGCGAGCTTCGGGTCGGGGGCTGGAAGCGACGCCTTCAGCATCAAGGTCTGTGACGGGATAGAGGACGTCCGGGATCGGGCCCCCAAGGTCAGGGACTACTTCGAGAACGTCCAGTACCTGGACTACGCGGTTTACGCCAAGCACAAGGGGAAGCTACGGCTGTGAGATTATGAGATCTGTATCGATTATCGGAGCGGGCTGCACCCGGTTCGGGGAGCGATGGGACGACTCCCTCCGGGACCTGGTGGTGGAGACCGGCATCATGGCCCTCGAAGACACGAGCGTCAGCGGCGAGGAGATCGACGGCCTCTACGTCGGAAACATGAGCGGTGGCCGGTTCGTAGAGCAGGAGCATATCGGCGCCCTGATATCCGACTGTGCTGGCCTCTCTCGGCTTCACGTCCCCAGCACCAGGGTCGAGGCTGCCTGCGCCTCGGGAGGGCTCGCCCTCCGGCAGGCGGTCCTGGCGGTGGCGAGCGGCTACTCCGACGTCGTCATCGCCGCCGGGGTCGAGAAGATGACCGACGTCACCGGCGGGGTCGCCGCCGACGCTCTGGCCGCCGCAGCCGACCGGGAATGGGAGTGCTTCTTCGGGGCTACCTTCCCGGCCCTCTACGCAATGATCGCACGGCTCCACATGCACCGTTTCGGAACGACCCGGGAAGAGCTCGCCGCCGTGGCCGTCAAGAACCATCACAACGGCTGCATGAACCCCATATCCCAGTACCAGATGGAGATCTCCGTCGATAAGGTCATGAGATCCCCGCTCGTCGCCGACCCGCTCCGGGTCCTCGACTGCTCGCCGATCACCGACGGGGCGGCAGCGGTGGTCCTGGCCCCGACGGAGGTGGCCTCCAAGTACTCCGACGCGCCGATAAAGATCCTGGCGGCTGCCCAGGCGAGCGACACCCTCGCCCTCCACGACCGGAGGGATATCACCACCCTGGACGCCTCGGTCTATGCCGCGAGGAAGGCCTTCGACCAGGCGGGTCTTGAGCCGAAAGATATCGACCTCGCCGAGGTTCACGACGCCTTCACCATCGGGGAGATTGTGGCCATAGAGGATCTGGGGTTCGTCGAGAAGGGCGAGGGCGGACGGGCCGCCGAGGAGGGTCTGACCGCCATCGGGGGGAAGATCCCCATCAACACCTCCGGAGGTCTCAAGGCCTGCGGCCATCCCGTTGGAGCCACCGGGATAAAGCAGGCCTACGAGCTGGTCCTCCAGCTCCGGGGCGAGGCTGGAAAGCGGCAGGTCGAGGGAGCCGAGGTGGGCCTCACCCACAACGTCGGCGGGTGCGGCGGCACCGCCCTCGTCCACATAATGTCGAGGTGAAAGAGATGTCCACAGTGCCGAGATTCTGGAGACACATACCCCAGAGGTACAACCTGGTGGGAACCCACTGCGAGAAGTGCGACGAGTACTACTACCCACCGAGGACGATCTGCCCCAACTGCCGCAGGAACGCCAAGATGGAGGACCACAAGTTTGCTGGAATAGGGACGGTGGTGACCTACACCACCATCTACAACGCCACCGACGACTTCAAAAGGCAGACCCCCTACAACCTCGCCATCATAAAGCTTGATGAGGGCCCCCGGCTCACGGGCCAGGTGATCTGCAGCCCCGACGAGATAAAGATAGGGATGAAGGTGAAGCCGGTCTTCAGGATCCTGGGGAAGGAGGGGGACCGGGGCATCATCTACTACGGGACGAAGTTCGTCCCGGTCGAGGGGTCGGTCTAACCCTCATCCACTTTTCTCGCCGAGCCAGCCCGTCTCTCACGTTAAGGCTAAGTATTGAGAGGTCATTTCTTCCCTTCCCGTATCGAATCCGGCCAAAAGGATAAGATCGTTGAATAAAATATGTCAAATCAAAATATCGCAGGTTCCGGTTATCGATTAGGCGGGGACAACAGTTATATATAATGCGATAATTTGATTGTGGGTTATTTATGTAATCGGGGGGTAAATCCGGTCTTGAGTGAAGTAATAGAGGAGTACGACGCGAGCACCATCCAGGTTCTGGAGGGGCTCGACGCCGTCAGGCGAAGGCCCGCCATGTACATCGGTAGCACCAACACCGCGGGCCTCCACCATCTCGTCTACGAGGTGGTGGACAACAGCATAGACGAGGCCATGGCCGGCCGGTGCTCGGAGATTAACCTGATCCTTCACACCGACGGCACCGCCTCGGTGAGAGACGACGGTAGAGGCATCCCTGTAGACATCCACGAGCATTACAAGAAGCCGGCTCTGGAGATCGTGATGACGATGCTCCACGCCGGGGGCAAGTTCGACCACAAATCCTACAAGGTCTCGGGAGGCCTTCACGGCGTCGGGGTCTCGGTCGTCAACGCCCTCTCCGAGTGGCTCGAAGTGGAGGTGAGGAGAAACAGCCTCGTCTACTGGCAGAGGTACGAGCGGGGAAGGCCCGCGTCGGACCTGGAGGTCCACGGAGTCTCCGACCACACAGGCACTACCGTCCGGTTCAAGCCAGACCCCGAGATCTTTGAGAGCGTCGATTTCAGCTTCGATACCCTGGCGAGCAGGCTCAGGGAGCTGGCCTTCTTAAACCGCGGCCTGAAGATTACGATCGAGGATGAGAAGACCGGAAAAAGGAGGGAACACCTCTACGAGGGAGGGATAGTCTCCTTCGTCGAGCACCTCAACAAGAATAAGGACCTTCTCCACACCCCCCCCATTTACTTCTCGCGGGAGAAGGACGGAATAGCCGTCGAGGTGGCCCTCCAGTACAACAACACCTACAACGAGAACATCCTCTCCTTCGCCAACAACATCAACACCCGCGAGGGCGGAACCCACCTATCCGGCTTCCGGGCTGCCCTCACCAAGACCACCAACGAGTACGCTCGGGAGAATAAACTCCTCAAAGACGATACGAAGCTCACCGGCGACGACCTCCGGGAGGGGCTCGTGGCCGTGATTAGCGTGAGGCTCGCCGACCCCCAGTTCGAGGGGCAGACGAAGACGAAGCTCGGAAACAGCGCCGTCGGCGGGATCGTCAGCTCCCTCGTCTCCGAGGGGCTGTCCGAGTTCTTCGAGGAGAACCCCCAGGTGGCGCCCAAGATCATCGAAAAGGCGACCCAGGCCTACCGGGCGAGGGTCGCGGCCCGAAAGGCGCGAGAGCTGACCAGAAGAAAGAACGCCTTAAGCTCAGGCGGCCTTCCAGGAAAGCTCGCCGACTGCGCTGAGAAAGACCCCCAGCTCTCAGAGCTCTACATCGTGGAGGGCGAGTCTGCGGGGGGCTCAGCAAAGCAGGGGAGAAACCGGCACTTTCAGGCTATCCTCCCCCTCCGGGGCAAGATCTTGAACGTCGAGCGGGCGAGGCTCGACAAGATCCTGAAGAATAACGAGATCAGAAACATCATCACGGCTCTTGGCACCGGGATCGGCGACGACTTCCAGCTCGACCGGGCGAGGTACCACAAGGTGGTGATCATGACCGATGCCGACGTCGACGGGTCCCACATCAGGACCCTCCTTTTGACCTTCTTCTATCGGTACATGAGAGAGCTCGTCGAGGCGGGGTACGTCTACATCGCCCAGCCGCCCCTCTACCAGGTCAAGAGAGGAAAGTCTGTAAGCTACGCCTACTCCGATTCAGAGCTCGCAAGGGCCCTGGAGGGGTCCGGCGGGAAGGCCGCCGTCCAGAGGTACAAGGGCCTGGGTGAGATGAACCCCGAGCAGCTCTGGGAGACGACGATGGACCCCGAGAAGAGAACGATGCTGAAGGTCACCCTGGAAGACGCCATGGAGGCGGACGAGATATTCTCGATCCTGATGGGCGAGAAGGTGGAGCCGAGGCGCGAGTTCATCGAGGCTCACGCTCGAGATGTGAAGAACCTGGACGTTTGAGGTGATAGACGATGACGGAGATCGACGTTGACATAACTTCGGAGATGAAGTCCTCATACATTGATTACGCCATGAGCGTCATCGTGGGAAGGGCCCTTCCAGACGTTAGGGACGGCCTCAAGCCCGTCCACCGCCGGATCCTCTACGCCATGTACGAGCAGGGGATGACCGCAGACCAGCCTTACAAGAAGTCGGCGAGGGTGGTGGGTGACGTTATGGGTAAGTACCACCCCCACGGCGACGCTGCCATCTACGAGACGATGGTGAGGATGGCTCAGGACTTCTCGATGCGCTATCCTCTCATAGACGGCCAGGGGAACTTCGGGTCCATCGACGGAGATCCCGCGGCGGCCATGAGGTACACCGAGGTCCGCCTCTCCCAGATCGCAGAGGAAATGCTGACCGACATCGAGAAGGATACAGTTGACTTCGTTCCCAACTACGACGACTCTCTCAAAGAGCCCTCGGTCCTCCCATCGAAGCTTCCAAACCTTCTCGTCAACGGCTCTACAGGGATCGCCGTCGGTATGGCGACGAACGTTCCGCCCCACAACCTGAACGAGGTGGCAGGAGCGGTCATAAAGCTGATCGACGATCCGGACGCCACCCTCGCCGACCTGATGGAGCAGATGCCTGGACCAGATTTTCCCACCGGCGGCTACATCCTCGGAAGCTCCGGGATCGAGTCGGCCTACGCCACGGGCCGGGGGATCATCAAGCTTCGGGCGAAGTCTGTGATCGAGCGGGGGGAAAAGTCGAAGATAATCGTGACGGAGCTGCCTTACCAGGTGAACAAGGCGAAGGTCGTGGAGACGATAGCCGACCTGATAAAGGCGGATCGGGTCGACGGCATCTCCGACCTCCGGGACGAGTCGGACCGGGAGGGGATCAGGCTCGTAGTCGAGCTTCGGTCTGGGACGAACCCCGAGGTTGTCTTAAACCAGCTTCATCGTCAGACCCAGCTTGAGACCTCTTACAGCATCATCAACGTGGTCCTCGTCGACGGCCAGCCGGCGACCCTCCCCCTCAAGGATATCCTGGAGCAGTACATATACCACAGGTCCGAGGTGATCGAGAGGAGGACCCGCTTCGATCTCGATCGGGCCGAGAAGAGGGCCCACATCCTGGCGGGCCTTCTCGTCGCCCTCGAGAACATCGACGAGGTGATCAAGCTCATCAGGGCGGCCGAGTCGCCCGCTGATGCCAGGGCCGCCCTCACCGAGGCCTTCGCCCTCACCGAGGAGCAGACGAAGGCGATCATGGACATGAGGCTTCAGAGGCTCACGGCCCTGGAGCAGGGCAAGATCAGGTCTGAGCAGGCCGAACTCGAGGTCGCAATCGCCCGGTTCAAGGAGATCCTGGCCGACTCAAGAGAGGTCCTGAACATAATAAAGCAGGAACTCTCGGAGCTCGTCGGAAAGTACGGTGACGCCAGGAGGACTCAGATCATCGAAGCCGAGGGGGAGATCGACCTTGAGGACCTGATCCAGGAGGAGGAGGTGGCTGTGACCATCACCAGCGACGGCTACATCAAGAGGCAGCCTCTCACCGCCTACCGGCAGCAGAGGCGGGGCGGGATGGGGGTGATGGGGGCCGACACCAAGAGCGAGGACTTCGTCACTGACCTGTTCGTCGCCTCAACCCACGAGTACATCCTCTTCTTCACCGACATGGGCAAAGCCCACTGGCTCCGCGTCTTCGACGTTCCCGCCCTCGGCAGGACCGCCCGGGGCAAGTCGATCGTCAACCTCCTCCAGCTCGAAGCCGACGAGAAGATCACCGAGGCGATCCCGGTCAAGAGCTTCGACTCTGAGGGGTACATCGTGATGGCGACGGCAAAGGGGCAGGTCGTAAAGACATCGATCCGGGCCTACAGCAACCCTCGGAAGGGCGGGATCAAGGCCGTGAACCTTCGGGGAGATGGCCTCGTTGCCGCAAGGCTCACCGACGGCGACCAGGACCTGATCCTCGCCACCGCCCGCGGCAAGGCTATCAGGTTCTCTGAGGGGGACGTCCGGCCGAGCAACCGGGGCTCCATGGGGGTTCGAGGGGTCACCCTGGAGGGCGACGACGAGGTGATCTCTATGGACGTCGTCCGGTCCGGAGATGCCCTCCTCACCGTCACCAGGGAGGGGTACGGCAAGAGGACGGAGCTCTCGGAGTATGCCCCCCACCGGCGGGGCGGGAAAGGTATGAAGAACATCGATTCGAGGAGGGGGGACGTCGTCGCCTCCAGGACCGTCTCCGAGGATGACGAGCTGATGATCACGACGAAGGACGGCGTAATGATCAGGATTCCAGCCTCTGACATCAGGGTTCAGGGGCGGGCTACCCAGGGCGTGAGGATCATGCGCCTCAAGCCCGGAGACGAGGTTGCGGCGGTGGCGCGGATAAACTAGGTTGCGACCTCCGGCGCCCGCCCCCCACATCCGCTTTTAATTTCACGTACCATCTTTTTACGGCTGAGAAGTCTGAGGTACCGCTGAGAGAGACAATGCAAACCTCCAACTTCGCCCGATCCGGCTCGCACCCTAAAGCCGTCGCCATCTCCCGGAGCCAAACCCGCGGCTGGACCGGCCGCGTTTACGAGCCGCTCGCCCCCTCCTGGCGCCTGGTGCAAGAGGCGAAGAGCGGCGCCATCGACGAGGATGAGTACATCCAACGCTACCGAGAGGAGGTCCTCTTGAAGCTCGACCCCGCCAGGGTCTACGCCGACCTCGGCGAGGATGCCATCCTCATCTGCTGGGAGAGGCCGGGCGCCTTCTGCCACCGGAGGCTGGTGGCCGAGTGGTTCGAGGAGAAGCTCGAGGTCTCGGTGCAGGAGGTAGGTGAGGTGGGCGGCGCGGATGATCGAGGGCAGACGAGGCTTGACGGATTTATCAGGCGATAAAACTCGCGAGTGATAGTAGAATGCTATTCTGCTGGGAGAGGCTGGGGCCTTTAGTTGGCATTTCGGCAAATACTCACCGATCGTATTCTTCATCAATACTCCGAGCAATATCTCGTAGTTCTAAAATTTTGTGATATAGAAAATAGGCAAAAATATCTGCAGTTTCGTCGTTGATCGAATCTCTTGATCCTTTAAAATATGCATCTAGTTCGTTTAAGGGATATTCAATAAGAGGATATAAATATACTATAGCGTCTATTGATTCTAATCCACGTTCTGATAACGCATCTTGAAACGATTTCAACCTTTCTTTAATTGAAGACAGGAATCCGGCACCCAAATCATGATTAGTTTTTGTTTCTTCATCAAGAGCCACTCCGGCACATTCATGAATTTTACCAAGATCGTACTCTAAATTCGTTCCTAAGATTGTCTCTAATTTTTTACTTTTAAACTTTTCTTTATGGTCCATCACTCTCATCTCCAATTCCTTGATTACGGATTCGAGTATTTTTGAAATATCTTTTTTTTGATATTCGAGCATATCGAGAATATTAATATTATTACTCCGCAACGTTTGGTCACTATCGAAAGATAAAAGCTGAAATCTATTAACTGTAAGTGTGACCCTAGAGATAAAATGATACGAATGCAATTTATTAGTGCCACGTTTTGTTGGATGTCCTACACTATCATTTCTTATGTCTCTAATATTTTTAAGGTTAGGAAAATCGTCGATCTTCTTAGGAGTCGCTAAGGCCTCACATAAATTAAATGCAGCATCTTGTTGGAGATAAAGCGATTGTAAAAGGCCATATATGCCTAAATATAACTCGCCTTCTGTAGACCTAAACTTTCCCTCAGAATACGCATTTATAGCCAATTCGGTATCTTCAATAACATCCAAACTACTGCAAATTTGAGACCACAGACCCAGATCCTTCATAAGGTCTTTTTGAGTTCTATGTTCATTGATTATGTCACGAATTCTTTCTGTATATTCATCCATGATACTTTTACCTCATTTATTCTCTAAGCAGCCTCCAGCTATTCTTTTCGACATATTATATATAGATTTCGTATACTATTTGATGTATTCTCCTGCATGGTGGTGCAGCATATGCTCTACGCACCTCCCAAAGAGGTTAAATAAATCCGCCACGAAGGGTCGCCTGGCGATACATGATGTCATTTGAGATCGAGAACATTCACGCTCGCGAGATCCTGGACTCGCGAGGAAACCCCACCGTTGAAGTGGACGTCTGGACCTGCTGCGGCTTCGGCCGAGCCGCCGTCCCCTCGGGCGCCTCGACGGGGACCCACGAGGCGTTGGAGCTTCGAGACGGCGACGACCGATACAATGGAAAGGGCGTCCTCAAGGCCGTCAAGAACGTAAACGAGATCATCGGGCCGAAGCTGATCGAGTCCGGGATCACCGCCCTGGAGCAGCGGGCCGTCGACGACTTCATGCTGGCGCTGGACGGGACCCCCCTCAAGTCGAACCTCGGCGCGAACGCCATCCTGGGCGTTTCTTTGGGTGTGGCCAAGGCCGCCGCCGACGAGCTGGGGATTCCCCTCTACCAGTACCTGGGCGGCGTCAACACCACCACCCTGCCGGTGCCGTCCCTCAACGTCCTCAACGGCGGCCAGCACGCAGGAAACGACCTCGCGATCCAGGAGTTCATGATCCTTCCGAAGGGCGCAAGCTGCTTTTCGGAGGGCCTGCGGATGGCGGCGGAGACCTACCACGCCCTCGGCAAGATCCTCAAAGGGAGGTACGGCGCGGGAGCCACCAACGTCGGCTATGAGGGAGGCTACGCCCCGCCCCTCAACAAGACCGCCGACGCCCTCGACGCCCTGATGTCCGCCCTCGACGCCACCGGCTACGAAAAAGAGATCGGGATCGGCATGGACGCCGCCGCCTCCAGCTTCTTTGAAAACGGCTCCTACGCCATCGACGGCAAAAAGCTCTCAAGCGGCGAGATGGTCGACTTCTACGCAGACCTGGTGGCCACGTACCCCATCATCTCCATCGAGGACCCCTTCGAAGAGGATGCGTACAAGGACTTCGCGGCCCTGACGGCTAAGCTTCCGAAAACCATCATCGTCGGCGACGACCTCTACGTCACCAACGTCGAGAGGCTGTCGAAGGGGATCGAGATGAAGGCGACCAACGCCCTCCTCCTCAAGCTCAACCAGATCGGCTCCGTCTCCGAGGCCTTTGACGCCGCAAGGATGGCCTTCAGAAACGGCTTCAAGGTGATGGCAAGCCACAGGTCCGCCGAGACCGAGGACTCCGCCCTCGCCGACGTGACCGTGGCCCTGGGGGCCGAAATGCTCAAGACGGGAGCCCCCGCCCGGAGCGAGAGGAACGCCAAGTACAACCAGCTTCTTCGGATCGAGGAAGAGCTAGGGTTCGCCGCCAGCTACGCCCGGATCTAATCGGGCCAGGCTCCAGGCTCGAAAGGTCTATAATCGAACGGCTCCAAGGGCCGAACATGGAATACTCGTTCAAGAGGGGCTTTAAGCCCGAGCTTGAGAGGATCAAATCGGCCCTGGAGGAGGAGTTTCCCACCGAGATCCGGGAGGAGGGAGGGAGGCTCCTTCTCAGCTACGGCGCCCTCAAGTCCATCGAGGTCTCGATCGCTGGCAAGAAGTTGATAGTCAACACCGAGTCCTCCGACGAGGTCGGAGACGATATGATCCTCGACACCAACAAGAGATTTCGAAACTTCCTGGAGAAGGCCACAGGCTACACTGCAAAGCAGAGGCTCCAGCAGGCGAAAAAAGAAGTGAGCAAGGGCTAGAGCACCTTTCTCACGAGCCGCTCTTCTTTACAGCTTCGCCAGCCCTGCCTTTGCTCTAAGCAGTCGGTCTTCCGCCTTTTGTCAAGGGCCTTTATCTAGCAGACCCGGAGCCTTCCGGCCACAAACTCCTCCACCAGGTCACCGGTCCCCTCCAGATGCCGGTCGATGACGGCCTCGATCCTCTTCTCCACTCCAGCGTCGGGCCGTGACTCGCCTCTTATCTCCACGGCCCGAAGGAGCGGCTCTGTGAGTGGCGCGCCGATCCTGCTCACTAGGGTGACGTAGGCCTCCTTCACACCCTCGATCTCGGCGATCTCTTCAGCGGCCCTCGATGCGACTACGTTGTAGATCTTGCCGACGTGGTTTACGGGGTTTTTCCCGGCGATCGCCTCGATCGACATCGGCCTCATGGGGGTTATGAGGCCGCTCCCCCGGTTCCCCCGACCGGTGGCTCCGTCGTCTCCCATCTCTATCGAGCTGCCCGTCAGGGTGAGAAAGATGTTCTTGTCGCCGTCGGCGGCGTTCACGGCGACCTCTGCGTCGGCAGCCTCTCTGATCGTCTCGCGAACCTTCGCCTTCACCTCCATGTAGTCCTCCATGGAGGAGACGTACCTGGAGACGACCGCCGCCGCAGCCACCAGGTTCAGCCCGTCGCCGATCCGGACCGCCATCACCTTGGTGTCCTCCCCCACGCCCCTCACGTCCCTAATCCTCTCCTCCAGGTCTAGGACCAACTCCTCGGTGGGGCTCAGAGGCGCAAACCCGACCCCTATCGAGGTATCGTTCGCCCCCCTCTTCATGAGGCTTCGAAGCTCCGGAGACCCCTCCCTCGCCCTGGAGTCGACCCTGTACTCCGCGAGGTTCTTGACCGATCTTTCAAGATGGTCCGAGGCGACCCTTTCGATCAGAGCATCCAGACCCTCGCCCTCAGGAGCCGTCGCCCTGCCACCGACGACCACCGTCGGTGGCTCCAGGACCTGCCCGCCGCCGAACGAAACCTCGGTCTTTCCGGCGGTTATCAGGACCTTATCGACGTTGTGGTGGAGGATCTCGCCGAACTCCTCGAGATACAACCGAGAAAGCTCCACCGAGATCGCCTCGGATATCCCGTCGGCCAGGGTATCCGGGTGGCCCAGCCCCTTCCGCTCCACCACCTCGAAGGGGAGGGGCCTGTACTTCAGAAACTCGATCATAAAACACCCGAATATTTACAGAATGTCCGAATTAATATTTTGATCGGTTCCGATGAAACAACGTTTGTGAGGTACGCTAATTGACGTTGATGCCTGGGGCCAAACGTCGATTAGTCTTATCGCAGAATTCGGATAATACAGCGATAGATAACTGTAAATTTGTCAACGAACTGAAACGGCGATTGACATTAGAGATTTATAATAATCAACCTATTCCTGAGGGTGTAATTTATATTCATGAAAGAGCATTCGACTGATCACATGACTGAGTCAACAATAACGCCAGATCAGGAGTCGATTCAGGAATTACACTTAAAGAGGATCACAGCTCTGGAGAACGAGAACAAACGCCTGAGCGAGGAGATAGAGACCCTCAGGATGGAGAAAGAGGATACCAGAGCCAAGCTCGTTGAGACCCTCATATCCAACAAGAAGTACATGCGAGAAGAAGAGAGGCTCAAGAAAGAGAACGCCCTTCTCCGGAGGATGCCCCTCTTCCTGGCGACGGTAGTTGAGATGGGAGAGGACTACGTCCTTCTCCGACAACACGGAAACAACCAGGAGTTCATAACCACCACCTCTCCCGAAATGATGGAGAAGCTGGAGCCGAACACTAGAGTCGCGATAAACAACTCCCTGACGATAGTGAGAGTGATGGACAAGTCCGTGGACGTCAGAGCCAAGACCATGGAGCTGATAGAGGCTCCAACCGTCAATTACGATCAGGTGGGTGGACTTGAAGACCAGATAAGGGAGGTCAGCGAGACCGTCGAGCTTCCCCTCACCCAGCCTGAACTCTTCGCCGAGATCGGTGTCGAGCCGCCCAAGGGCGTCCTCCTCTATGGCCCACCCGGAACCGGCAAGACCCTCATCGCCAAGGCGGTGGCCCACCACTCTCGAGCCACCTTCATCCACATGTCGGGAAGCGAGCTCGTACACAAGTTCATCGGCGAGGGCGCCCAGCTCGTCAGAGACATATTCCAGATGGCAAGAGACAAGGCCCCCGCCATCGTCTTCATCGACGAGATAGACTCCGTCGGCAGCATCAGAACCCACGACGGCACGACCGGCAGCGCCGAGGTGAACAGGACGATGATGCAGCTGTTGGCGGAGCTGGACGGCTTCAGGGCGAGAGGTGACGTTAAGGTCATAGCCGCCACCAACAGGATAGACATCCTGGACCCGGCACTCCTCAGGCCCGGTAGGTTCGACCGAATCATCGAGATCCCGATGCCGAACTTCGATGCCCGCCTGTCCATCCTTGCGATCCACACCAAGAACATGAAGATGAGCCCCGAGGTCGACCTTCGGGCCATGGCAAAGGAGACGGAAGGCGCGAGCGGCGCCGACCTCAAGTCCATCGCCGTCGAGGCCGGCATGATGGCCATAAGGCGTCGCGGCAGCTCGGTGACCGCGGATGACTTCAAGAGAGCCGTCGACAAGGTCCTCGGCGAGGAGATGCTGCCGCGGGTCGACGAGTCCATGAGGATGTTCTCTTGATGGAAGGCCCAAAGCATGATAGGTTGCGGCTTTGACCAAGCCGCAGCTCTTCACCATTATTTTTTGTCGGCTTCGACTTATTTCTTCGCGTTTGACCCATCAAATCGTGGGTTATAGAGAGAACAGCTTGTAAAAATTACGACCTCGAATGGAGCGGTCAGCATCCGAGAGCATCTTCACCAAGCCCTCTCTCAAGCTGTACCACATCTCTATCCCAGCAGCTCTTTCGCCCGCGAGATATCCACAAGAGGGTGACAGACGTCTCCCGGGCCTTGGATCGGCGCTTATCGGCTCGATATCCGACTGGATACCGGGCTACATTGGAGCCCATGAAACCCGCACCACAGTTATGATGACTCTCTTACCTTTTATAAAAGCCCATATTAACATGACGGTCCTGTTGATGCCAATTTCAAGTTGGCTGATTTGCGGATGAGATCGACCTTCGTATAAGCGAAAACGGCCGGCAAATTTATTTTTTATAAATTAATATAAACATTGATAGATTATTCGCATCACCACTCGGGGAAAAATGTATAATCTTTACGGTGATGTCTGCTATTAAAGTAGGTCAGAACAGCCAGCCTGTCTTCGCCTTCGGGACGGCACTCCGGGAGGCTTTGGCTCAATTGGCTGTGAGGTCGATTTGATGATTCCCGTAGCAAAACCGATACTTTCCGGCGCGGAGATAGAAGGCATAAAGGCGGTTCTCGATAGTGGAATCCTCGCTCAGGGTGAAGCTGTGGCCGAATTAGAAAAGAGATTCGCCGAGTACGTGGGCGCAAGTCATGGTGTTGCCACGAACAGCGGGACCTCGGCCCTCCACACGGCCCTTGCAGCCCTGGGCGTAGGCGAGGGCGACGAGGTAATAACCACCGCTTTCACCTTCATCGCGACCGCCACCAGCGTTCTGATGCAGAGGGCGAGGCCGGTCTTCTGCGATATAGATCCAGAGACTTACAATATAGATCCCGACCAAATCCAGGAGGCCGTGACGGAAAGAACGAAGGCCATCATCGTGGTTCACCTTTACGGCCTTCCCTGCGATATGAAGCCGATTATGGAGATCGCCCAAGATAACGGCTTGAAGGTGGTGGAGGACGCATGTCAGGCCCATGGTGCCGAATATCACGACCAGAAGGTGGGATCTATCGGAGACGTCGGGGTTTTCAGCTTCTATCCCACCAAGAACATGACCACGGGCGAGGGAGGGATCATCACGACCTCCGACCCAAAACTGGCCGAGAAGGCCGGCATGATCAGGAATCACGGCCAAAGCCAGAGGTACGTTCACGAGATTTTGGGCTACAACTACCGGATGACAAATATCGCTGCGGCCATCGGCCTATCCCAGCTGGACATGCTCGATCAATTTAACGACAAACGAAGGGAGAACGCCGGCTATTACAACGAGAACCTCGAAGTCAAAACCCCATTTGTTCCCGTGGGGATGAAGCACGTCTACCACCAGTACACCACCGAGGTGGAAGGGCGAGAGAATTTCTTGAAGCACCTCGAAAGGCATGGTGTGGGTTATGGGGTTTACTACCCCATCCCGGCGCATAAGCAGCCCTTGTTCAGAGATTACAACGAAATGGCTCTTCCAAATACAGAAGCGGCTAGCGAGAGGGTGGTATCAATTCCGGTTCATCCCGGGCTAACAGAAGAGGAGCTAGAGCTGGTAGTTAGGACGGTGAACGGCCATGAGTAAGCCCCACTTTCTCGGAGAAGTTCGCCTGGGAAGCGGGTGCGTCATCCAGGACGGCGTGATCATCGGAGCTGAGGACGGGTTGACCGTCATCGGCGACCGTGCGACGATAAGAAGCGGAACCGCGATATACCCCTCTACGAGGATAGGCCACGGGTTTCGGACCGGTCACAACGTCCTGATCCGAGAGAATACGCTCATCGGAGACGATGTCCTCATCGGCACCAACTCTGTGGTGGACGGAAACTGCAAAATAGGGGACAACGTCAGCGTTCAGACGAACGTCTACATCACCACCAACACCACCATCGAAGACGAGGTCTTCATGGGGCCCTGCTCGGTCACCTCCAACGACAAGTACATGGTCAGAGGGGCGGAGCTGATAGGCCCTCTGATAAAGAGGGGCGCCAGGATCGGGGCCAACGCCACCATACTGCCGGGCGTGGTCGTGGGCGAGGGTGCGGTCGTCGGGGCGGGGTCGGTGGTCACGAGGGACGTGGAAGATGGAGAGACGGTAGTGGGAAACCCGGCGAGAAGGCTTGGAAAGCGATTCTGACCCATCTGTCGGCGGTTCCTGATATTGACCCGACAATTTTTGCATCGACGGCAGAGAGAGTTATCGACTTCATGAAAAGGATCTGTGGAGGAAGGCATGGATATTGGAGTAATTGGCACCGGAAACATGGGAAGAAACCACGTGCGCGTGTATTCTGAGATGAGGGACGTAGAAAGGGTTTACGTATACGACCCCGATAAAAGGGCAGCAACGAAGATGAGCGAATCTTTCGGCGCTGTGGCCTGCGATTCGATCGGGTCCCTCCTCAAAAAGGTCGATGCTGCGAGCATATGCGTCCCGACCAAATACCATTTCGATGTCGCAAAGGAGGCGGTAGAGAGCAATGTCAGCTGCCTGATCGAAAAGCCCATCGCCTCCGACTCAGAAGAAGGAGATCGACTGCTGAGGATCATTCCCGAAGATCTGGTAGTTGGGGTGGGACACATCGAGAGGTTCAACCCCATAGTAAGAGAGATTAAAAATCTTATAAAAAATCCGAGATATGTGGATGTGAGAAGGCATAACCCCACCTCATCGAGGATAACCGATGCGGGCGTTGTAGTAGATCTGATGATCCACGACATAGACCTCATCTGGAACTACTTTTTCGATGGCGAGCAGAGCTCCGACTTGTGCTCTCTCGGAGACGACGACCTTCGGAAGATGATCGCCAGGTTCAACGACTGCGTGGTTTCGTTATCTGCGAGCAGGATCGCCTGCCGAAAGATAAGGACGATTCACGTCGAAGAGATGGAGGTAACCATCGACGGCGATTTCATGAACCAGGAGTTGTACATCTACAGGAAACCAGAGAAATACGAGGTGGAGAACACTCGATATTCTCAGGAGAATATCATCGAGAAGGTGCAGGTCAACAAGGTTGAACCCCTTAAAGAGGAGCTGAAAACCTTCATCGATTGCGTCAGGGACGGAAGACAGTTTCCAGTCACCCCCGAGCAGGCGGTTCTCAACCTGAAGATTGCAGAGCAGGATGTATAGAATTTTGGCGGGAGCTTTTCGGTTTACGATGGAGATATTCTGAGGGGATGGATCAGTTTGAGGATCGGAGTCGTTGGGTTGGGCAAAGCTGGTCTGCCGCTGGCCTCGGTGGTGGCCGACAGCGACCTTGAGGTTATCGGCGTTGACATCGACCAGAGAAAATGCGAGATGATCAATAATGGCATAAATCCGATACCTGAAGAGGAGGGGTTGGACGAGCGGATCAGGATACAGGGCGGAAAGACGCTGGTTGCAACTCCCAGATACGAAGATGCGAGAGAGTGCACCAATTTCATAGTGATCGTGCCCCTCTTCATCGATGAAGGCCACCGTCCGGACTACCGCATTCTTGAAGATGCCTTCAGGAACGTGGGCAAGATTCTCAAGAGGGGAGACCTGGTGGTTTTGGAGACTACGGTTCCGCCCAACACGACTGAGACCATGGTCCGGGAGTGGCTGGAAGAGGAGAGCGGCCTTTTGCTCGGCGATTTTTACCTGGCCTATTCTCCTGAAAGGATAATGACCGGCTATAGCATATCCAGACTTAAGGATTTTCCCAAGATAGTCGGCGGAGTGGATGAGGCGAGCGGAGTTCATGCCTTCGAGCTTTACGGGAGATTCATTCCAAACCTGCAGAAGGTGTCCAGCTCCAGGGTTGCGGAGTTCGTCAAGATCATTGAGGGGAGTTATAGGGACGTCAACATAGCCTTGGCGAACGAGATCTTCAAGATCGCAGAGGAATTGGAGATCGACTTTTATGAGGCGAGAGATTATGCGAACCACGAATACTGTCACATTCATCTGCCATCGACGGGCGTTGGTGGGCACTGCATCCCTGTCTATCCCTGGTTCTTGATCAATGAGATGGAGAGTAGAGAGAAGTTCGGCTTCGCCGAGATGCAGAGAACATCGAGGAAGATCAACGACGAGATGGTAGGGCACTGGGCAGATAAGATAGTTCTCAGAGCTCTCAAGGCGGATAGACCATTGAGCCGGGTCAAGATCTGCCTCAAAGGGATAACTTATAGAAAAGGTGTAAAAGGTCTCTACCACAGCAGAAACCTCGCCCTGGCGAAGCTTTTGGCGCGGAAAGGACTTCGAGTCGGCGTCTACGATGAGCTCTTCTCAAAAGAGGAGATCGAGAACCTGGGCCTCAAGTTCATGAACCCAGATGATGCTGATCTGGTCTTCGACTGCTTTGAGCTGAGCTTCTCCCGGTGATGTCCTATATCATTCTACGGTCACGCTCTTCGCCAGGTTTCGCGGTTTGTCTATCGGCAGCCCCTTCGCATCGGCGGTGTAGTAGGCGAGCAGCTGTAGCGCCACAGTGCATAGAACTGATGAGAATACGGGCCTCGCCTCGGGGATCTCGATGACGGTGGTGGCGATCTTGGAGATGTCGGGATCGCCTTCAGAGGCAAAAGTGATGACATCTGCGCCCCTCGCCCTCACCTCCTTGATGTTTGCCTGGATCTTCTTGCCGTGGGTTGCGAGAGCCACCACGGGAGTCCCATCGGTGATCAGGGCGAGGGGACCGTGCTTCAGCTCGCCTGCAGGGTAGCCCTCCGCGGGGATGTAAGAGATCTCCTTCATCTTGAGGGCTCCTTCGAGGGCTATGGGATAGAGAAAATCCCGACCGATGAAGAAGTACTGGTTGCTTTTGGCATACTGCTCTGCGATCTCCCGGATCTCGTCTCTTCCGTCCAGCACCTCCTGGATCTGGCCCGGCAGCCTCGTCAGCCCCACCAGCATCTTTCTCGCGTCCTCGTAGCTCAGGTGATTCCTGGCCCTGCCCAGCTTTATGGCCAGGAGTATCAGGGCCACCAGCTGGCCTGTGAAGGTCTTGGTGGCCGCGACTCCGATCTCCGGGCCGCATCGAGTGTATATCGTCCCGTCGACCATATTCGTCACGGTGCTGCCCACCACGTTGGTTATGGCGAGCCGCTTCACCCCGAAGGTGCTGGCCTTCTTCAGGGCGTTCAGGGTGTCGGCGGTCTCGCCGGACTGGGTGATGCTCAACAGGAGGGTTCCGGGCTTCATAAGAAGATGCTGGAACTCCGAGGCGACCTCGATGTCGACCGGGAGTCCCGCTGCTTTTGGATAGAGGTATTTGGCCAGGAGGCCGGCATGATAAGAGGTACCACAGGCGATGATCGAGACCCGGTCGAGCGCCCTTATCTCTTCGTTTGTGAGGCCGATCTCCATCCGGACATGGCCGTCGATCTCTGAGGTCCTGGATGCGAAAGTCTCCTGGATCGCCCTGGGCTGCTCGTGAATCTCCTTAAGCATGAAGTGGGGGTACCCCGCTTTCTCGGCGGCGTCGACGTCCCAGTCTACCCTCTCCAGATCGAGAGGTAGAGCTCTTCCAGCGATATCCCTCAGATTTACGGTCTCGGCATCGATTATGGCCATCTCACCATCCTTCATCCTGATGACATCCCGGGTATAGGGAAGAAGGGCGGAGACGTCGGAAGCCACGTAGTTTGCACCGTTGCCAACGCCGATCACCAGCGGGCTTTCCTTCCTGGCACAGACGAGGCGCGGCGAGCCCTTGGCCATGACCGCTATCGCGAAAGACCCTTCCACCAGGGAGACCGCTGATGCGACCGCCTCAGCCAGGTCCCCTCGATAGCAAGATCCGATCAGGTGAGCCAAGACCTCGGTATCCGTCTCGGACCTGAACTCGAACCCCTGCCCCATGAGCTGCTCTTTCAACGCCAGGTAGTTCTCGATTATGCCGTTGTGGACCACGGCTACGTCGTCAGAAATGTGAGGATGGGCGTTGACGGCCGTGGGGGGACCATGTGTAGCCCATCGAGTGTGACCTATGCCCATGTTCTCCCCGGGAGACCCGACGTCACGATAAACCTTCTCGAGGTCGGTTATCCTGCCCGCAGATTTGACGACCTGAATCTCGCCGTTGGAGATTACCGCCACCCCTGCAGAGTCGTATCCACGGTACTCCAGCCTTTTCAGAGTGTCGAAAAGGATCGGTCCTGCCTTTTCATGGCCTGCATATCCGACTATGCCGCACATCTCAGATCACCCTGCTGCCCCGTTCGATCCATCCACGAAGCTCGGTCCCGGAACCTATCTTGGACCCAGCCCCCACCATCGTTCCTGGATGCATCAGCACCCTCCCACCTACGATCACGTTGTCGGCCACCACCGCGCCGAACTCCGCGCGATGGAGCTCGTCTTCTATCGCCACCACTGATTCGTCCGATTCTGCTATCAGATGATCGCCGAAGCTGGAACTGGCCCCAAAAATCGAGTTTGATACGACGGTCCCAGCCCCAATTCTCGCGCCGTTCATGATTATGCTGTTCCTGATCTCGGTATGAGATCCGATCTTCACCGAGTCGCCGATGGAGGTCGTCGGAAGGACGGTCACGTTTGGCCCCAGGTCACAGTTCTTGCCGATGGAGACGGGACCTACGATGTACGATCCTGACCTCACGACGCTTCCCTGCCCGATCTCAACTGGGCCTCGGAGCCAAGCTCCTTCCTCGATCTCGCCCTTCACCTTGGGCTCGCCGATTCCAGGAACGCTGCTGTTCGCCTCCAGGAGGTCCCAGGCGAATATGGCGTCCGCCCAGACGCCATTGGTGATCTTGGCCCTCACATCGCGGCCTTCCTCGATCATGAGGGCGATGGTCTGGGTCAGCTCGTAAGATCCTCTCTCGGATATCGGCGTTTTGGGCAGCTCTTCAAAGATCTCCGGGCTGAACCTGTAGACTCCCGTGTTGAGAATGCCCGCACAGGGACGACCCGGCTTCTCCACGATCTTTGTCACCTTTCCCCGCTCCACGGTCAGGACGCCGTAATCTCCAGCGTGCTCCCGAAGAGCGGCCAGCATTACGTTCTCGCCTTCCGCCATCAGGACGTCCTCTATCGCCTGCTCGTCGACGAGGTTGTCGCCGTTGACCACCAGGATGGGACCGTCGACGTGGGTTCTGACCTTGGTCAGGGCGTCGGCGGTGCCGAGCTGCTCGTCTTGGACCACGTACTCTATATTCACGCCGTAGCGGACGCCGTCGCCGAAGTAGTTCATGATCCGCTCTTTTTGGTAGCCCACCACTACCACCAGGTCGCGCACCCCTTTCGCCGCCAGGGCCCCGATTACGTGCTCCATGAAAGGCCTGTTCCTCACGGAGAGCATGACCTTGGACCGCGTCTGGGTCAGGGGTCTACATCTCCTTCCCTCTCCCGCCGCCAGTATAACCGCTTTCACGATAAGATCACAGCCGGAATAGTCTTATGACGACTTAATTTTTGGTATTTGGCTTTATACTTTTCCGGGATATGTTGAATCCATGAGCTGATATCTCAGGGCCTAGCCCAAAAACCATCCATGAATCAGAGGATTCGAGCCCTAAAGATGAACGCCTTGGAATACATTTGGTTCCCTGGTACGAGCATTGCAGGCCGTTTTTGCTATTTGAGATATAAACCGCCAAAAAACTGGCCCGCTCTTCGTGAGCGCTATAATGCGCCGTCGAACGCGGATGGCTATTCGCTCACATCGTCGAATCTGCCCGTAAAGACGGTGGTCTGAGTGGTTTTGGGAAGGGAAGTAGTTTGCGGGGCGGATATCCATAGACGATTTCTCTTAGCGGCGATCCTTTCCAGCGATGGTCATAAGATACAGAACCGATTCGACCCGGATCTTGAAGGCCTTTCTTGAAGCCTTATAAGCTTCAGGAACTGGCTAGAAGATCATGGCTGCCAGAGGCTCGCAGTAGAGTCGACAGCAAACTATTGGCAGCCGATTTATGCCGTTATGGCCGAGGATGTTGCAGCCGATCATGAAGTCGGTGATTATAAAAACCATATTTTGATTACCACATCATCGTAGTACTGCTAAAATGAGATAAATTCAACCTCTTCTGTTTTAAGAGGCCTATTAAGCATCGAAACTTTCTTCGTTATTTAGGTGTTCAAAGCCCCATCTCTTCGATCCACAATAGAAGCAAAAGTAGGACCAAAACCGCCGGGATGACCACAAGCCAAGAGTTCACCCCCAGGATCTCGGGAAACGTCGAGTCCCCAAAATCGCCCCTCTTCAGCACCTTCTCTTCGAGCCTCGGGTACAGCTCGGCGAAGATCCCCGCCCCCAGGAGCCCACCTCCGACTCCGCCCACCAGGGCGTCGATCGACCCCTGGCCGACGGCCCCGGCTATGGTTCCCGAACAGTAGCCGAGGAGGCCGAAGCCCACGCCGAAGATGAGCCCGCCCAGGGCCGAGGAGCCGAAGGAGCCGGGCTTTGGGTGGAGCTTCACAAGCCCCAGGCTTCGGAGGAGGTGGACGCCGATCATCCCCGTGATCACCGCTGAGGCCATCACCTTGAAGACGGTGAAGTCCGTGAGGAGGAGCTGGCCGACGATGACGTCGTACCGCGTCACGCCCCCCTTCTGGAGGAGGAAGCCGAAGCCGACCCCGATGAGGAGGCCGACTGCCAGCTGAACCTGTCCGTCTTTGCGTAGGTTTTCGAGCATCGAATCCTTCACCCCCTCACCCTCCGGCGCCGAAGAGGATCATCGCCGTCGCCACCCCGCCGATGAAGAAGCACACCACCGCGAGCCAGGAGCTGGCGGCGAGCTGGGTCGTCCCGCTGATCCCGTGGCCGCTGGTGCAGCCACCGGCCCACCGGGCGCCAAGACCCACGAGAACGCCCCCGGCGAAGGCGGCCGTCAATCTGAGAAACGGATCGGGACCGAACTGATCCGCCCATAGGGCCGGGACCGTCTCCACCCGGAACTCTCCCGATAGGCTCGCCGAGAGGAACGCCCCGATGACGATCCCCGCCACCAGCATCACCTCCCAGTCGACGACGGGCTCGAACTTCCGATAGTAGGCCTTATCCAGGACCTTCGATCCTCGAAAGAGCTTCTCGATCATCCCGCTCGTTCTGCTGTAGGCGGTGGAGCAGCCTATCGGCTTGTCTGAAAGGAGGAAGGCGAGGATGTTCAAGACCCCTATACCCGCCCCCACCAGGTAGGGGGACCACTCCTTCATGCTCAGGTATTCGATCATCATTTCACCTTCTTTGAGCGATCGAGGACGTCGTGGTCTATTAGGCTGAAATATACTAAATAGGTTCTTCTGGGATTCTCGACAGTGGACCGGGCAGGCGCAAAATCCCAGCCCACCCAAACTTTTTGTATCTCTTGCGAAGAAACCAGAGTTCAGATGAGATCCTCCCCGATCCTGGCCCTGGCGTTGCTGCTCCCGCTCCTCGCAAGCCCCGCCTTTGGCGCGCCCGCCGACGATCCCCGGCCGATCGTCCCGGCCAGCGAGATTCTGGCCAAAATCGAGCGGGGCGAGCCGGTGGAGTATGACGGCGTGATCGTCGTGGGGGATCTGGACTTGAGCGGGCTGGATCTGCCCACGAAGCACGTCGAAAGAACGAAGTTTGACGAAGAGGTGATGGTCGTCGAATCGCTCATACACATCACGAACTCAGAGATTCGAGGAGATGTAGACTTTTCCGACATCATCTTCCAACAACAAGTGATTTTTAGTGATCCAGTATCAAAAAATAATATATATCTTGAAATACCACAACCATACAAAGAAATACCCTCTGAAGAAATACTATTTGATGGATCAATATTCCCACCATTTGAAATCTTGCCCAAAATTGGAACATCAGGCGGTTCACAAACTCAGTTCAGCGGCTATGCAGACTTCTCCGGTGCTCAGTTTAGCCATGGTGCCTCCTTTCTTGCAGCTCAGTTCAGTGGCAAAGCCGACTTCCGCTGGGCTCAGTTCGATGGCGAAGCTGACTTCTGCGAGGCTCAGTTCAGCGGCTATGCTGACTTCCGCGAGGCTCAGTTCAGTAGCTATGCTTGGTTCTTCGTGACTCAGTTCGATGGCGCTGCTGATTTCACCTGGGCTCAGTTTAGCAGCTATGCTTGGTTCTACGAGGCTCAGTTCGGTGGCGCTGCTGATTTCACCTGTGCTCAGTTCGATGGCAAAGCCAACTTTGAGGCTCAGTTCGATGGCGAAGTCGACTTCCGCTGGGCTCAGTTCAGCAGCTATGCTAGGTTCTACGAGGCCCAGTTCGGTGGCGGAGCCAGCTTCCGCTGGGCTCAGTTCGATGGCGCTGCTTACTTCACCGGGTCTCAGTTCAACAGCTATGCTAGCTTCATCGGGGCTCAGTTCAGTGACGATGCTTACTTCACCTGGGCCCAGTTCAACGGCGATGCCGGCTTCGGGAGGGCGAACTTCAGCGACGATGCCGAGTTTAGGGAGGCGGACTTCAGCGGTGATGCAGTCTCCTTTGAAGATTCAAGTTTCTATCACGCGAACTTGACCCTGGAAGATGCGAAAAACATCCGCATCCTAAGGCTCTCCAACTCTGCCTTCGAAAATGAATCCGCGATCTGTCTGAACGGAACCGAATACGAGCGGCTGTACGTTCGCTGGGACTCGATTGAAAGCGCTCTCGTTTACAACGGCGAGGTCTACCTAACCCTGGTCAAGAACTTCAAGACCGTCGAGTACTTCGAGGATGCCGACGACTGCTATTACCAGTACAGGCGAGAGAGGCAGTCGATGAGGAGCTGGTTTGAGGTGGCCACGTATACAGACATCTTCGGATGGGTCACCTGCGGGTACGGCGTGCGGCCGGGCTACACCCTCCTCCTGGGCCTCTTCGTGGTCCTGGTTTCTGCCGTCTACTACTGGCGAAGGGACGCCATCAGGAGGCTGAAAGGGGATGAGGACGAGAGCGCCAAATTCTCGGACGCCTTCTACTTCAGCATGATGACCTTCACGACGGTCGGCTATGGTGACTGGTACCCCCTGGATCGGCACAGGAACGTGGTGATGATCGAGGGGATCGTCGGCTGGCTGACGCTCTCGCTCTTCCTGGTGACGCTGGCGAACGTGATAATCAGGTAAAATCGACGTCTGACCGCCGTTCTAACAAGGGGGCTCGCCAAAATCAGAAATTTCTAAGATGTCCAAAAGATCGCCCTTCTTTTTACCAGGATTCCTGACGCAAAATTCGTTAAATTTTTTAATTGATCTGCGTACATAACCTCTTAATTTCAGTAAATCATCTATGGTGATAACACCTCTTGCACTTCCCGTATGGACAAGATTCGATCTTTTCACATATATATTCTTCATATATTTATATATGTCTTTCGAATCTTCTTTATCTTCTCCGATAAGAACTGCAACGTTTCTTGAGATCCTATATCTCAGCTCACCTCCACCAGGATTAAACAATGCCTCTAAACCGATCATTAAATTTAAGAGTGCTTGTGTGGTAGAATGGACGTAATAAGATAAATCATAACTATCATAAGCTATTTTTAGGATAGGATCCTTAAAGGTCGGTTCCCTGTTTTGAGCTAAGATATCTTCAATAAAGCTTCTTAAAATAGGTAATTCATAAGTTTCTAGAGAATATATATCGTTATGGTAAATAAAAGGATAACGAGTAAATGACTGACAAAATAGATTCGTTTCCTCTTCATCATAGGAATATTCAACGGCTGATAACTGATTGATCGATATTAATCCGTCTTTAGAATAGTAATATCCCATCGATATATTAATCGCATTCTCCTTAAAGAGTCTCATCAATTTAACTATAGGTTCTAGATAGTCTTTCACTTTGACTTTTGCACTTTCAAGATCTTCAAATGATGCACTGATGAAATACATATCGCCCCGCAGATTCCTTGAACGGTCTATACAATTATACCGATCTTCTAGATCAGTCTGCAAGAAGAGCTTATTAGGATTCGGCCCAATTTTTGAAATAAGATCTATTCCATCATAAGCCGAAATACATTCTACTTCAAACCCATGTTCTAAAAAATCCACACCCAAAACAGACGAATCTACATTTGCTAGAAGACCTTTGAAAAATATATCATTCTCAGACATTTTATCTGCCCCTAAAAAACGATGAAGGGCAGCAGATAGCGCTGCCCAAATCAGATCTTCTCCGTCCTGCTCGTCCTCCTCTCGCGAGCGATCGTATCGTCCTTTCCGAGAGGGTAGCCGCCGCGGCTGTTTCTCATCAGGGCGACCGACCGGCAGGCGTCGCAGTTCTTGTCCCGGGACCTGAAGAGCTCCATTACGGCCTGAGAGATGACGGGTATCGGGATCTCCTTCTCGATGGCGTCGTGGACGAGCCAGTTCACCTCCCCAGTATCCTCGACGTGAGATGAGACGTCAGAAAACCTCTGCTCGCCGAGGCTCTTTGCCATCAGCTCCACGAGCCACCCCCGGACGGTGGCCCCGCTGGCCCAGCTCTTGAAGACCTTCTCAAGGTCCAGGTCGAAGTCGCTCTCCTTCAAGAGGGCCACCCCCTCGCCGATCGCCTGGGCCATCCCGGCCTCGACACCGTCCTGGACGAGCTTGACGAAATGACCGGACCCCGCATCGCCGGTATAGAGGCAGCCTCCGTCGGCTGCCAGGGCCTTCAGGATCGGCTCTGCGATCTTGAACCCATCCTTGTTCCCGCCGACCATGAAGCAGGCTCCCTTCCGGGCCCCCTCGAGCCCGCCGCTCGTCCCGCAGTCGAGGAAATATATTCCCAGGTCTGAGAGGTCCTCCTCCCTCCTGATCGAGTCGAGGTAGAAGGAGTTGCCGCCGTCGAGGATGACGTCCCCCTCGTCGAGGAGGGGTGTGAGCTCTTCGAGGACCCTGTCCACCGTCGCCCCCGCCGGAACGGATATGTAGATAACACGCGGCTGGTCGAGGAAGTCGACGAAGGGCTCGTAGCCGTCCACCACCTTCACGCCCTTTCTCTCAAGATGAGGCTTGGCGGACTTCGACTTTCCCACCACGGCGATGCCCTTCTCTTTCGCCTGAAGCGCGAGGTTTCCGCCCATTCTTCCCAGTCCCAGGATGCCCAGCTTCATATCTTTTGATTCGCTCAACTAAATCACCACCAATTCTCAGATTCGCTACGTCTCTAGGATGACGACTCTAGGCGTTCTATCAGGCTGTCCGACGCTCCTTCGGGAGCGCAAAGCAAATTGCCTCATCTTTCTTCGGTCATTCTTCTTTGATCGATCTTCTTGATCAATCGATTCGTCCCATCGGGTGACAGGAAATCCCCGGCCTCTTGGCGGCTGAGGTGGGGGTGGTGGCGTGGAAGGGGCGATGCGAGATCGCGCCGCCCCTCCTCATCGCCCTTCCCCCCTCCTCGTCCTTCCTCTTCACCATCACTTGGCCGAGACGACGGGCTGGAGCTTCGGCGGTCGCTCTCCCAGATCC
>DAOSXX010000008.1:0-69373 GCA_035380685.1 Methanothrix sp.
AGAGGTAACTCTAAAGTTCGCATTTTATAATATGATATTACATTAAAACATAGGATAAGGTGCCAGACAAGACGATCACATGAGGGACTCAGAGGATTATTCAACACAGCATCTTAAGGATTTTTGCGTATTCTGTATGGATGATCGAGCTGAGAATGGCGAGTCATTGCGCATATAAAATTCGTTATCATATGGTCGAGGACTCCTAAAAACCAGATAAGTCTATGGAAATTATTATATACTAATAACTACATAAGCAATGTATGAGTTCTTTTACTGCCTGGGGCCTTCGAGAAGCTTACAAGAATGTAGAGAAGCTGGGAGATAGGCTTTCACAGATCACGAACTTAATCGAGTGGGAACCATTTCGACCTATTCTTGAAGAGATGTATCATAATAAAACCGAGAGAGGCGGAAGGCCTAACTTTGATGTTATCCTGATGCTCAAGGTTCTTTTGCTCCAGCAGTGGTATGGGTTGAGCGACCTCGAGACTGAAAAGCAAATTTCGGATCGGATCTCCTTTATGAAGTTCTTGAGATTTCCTGATTCCATGCCTGATTCCAGGACGATATGGCTCTTTCGCGAGCGCATGTCCCAGGCAAGAAAGGACGAGTTGGTTTGGGAAGAGTTCCAGAGACAGCTCGATTCTAAAGGGCTTCAGGTAAAAAGAGGAACCATTCAGGATGCGACGTTTATAGAGGCCGAGCCAGGACGTTCAAAGAAACCTCGCGGAGAGAATGCCAGAACTCGTCGGAGCAGGGATGGTACTTGGGCTAAGAAGGGTGACAAACTCCATTTTGGTTATAAGCTTCATTCCAAAGTCGATATCGATTACGGTCTGATAAGGAGCATCGAATCCACAACTGCATCGGTTCACGATAGTCGGGTTGATCTATCGGTTGAAGGAGAGGTGGTCCTCAGGGACAAAGGATATTTCGGCGTTCCGGCAA
Source organism: Methanothrix sp. (assembly GCA_035380685.1). Classification (GTDB taxonomy): domain Archaea; phylum Halobacteriota; class Methanosarcinia; order Methanotrichales; family Methanotrichaceae; genus Methanocrinis. Next base: position 952 of record DAOSXX010000008.1, read on the forward strand.
AGGGAAACGACTTCACGATGAAGCGCGCAACAGCTGGTCATCCTCTAAACGATCTCGATCAGCTGCGGAACCATTTGATCAGCAAACTGAGATTTCCGGGCGAACGTCAGTTTGCTGTTATTAAGAGAGTGTTTCGATGTGCACATGTCATGGTGACGACGATCCCGAGAGTTCACGTCAAAATGGTATTTGCTGCCTTCGCTTTCGATTTATACCAGCTATGTACACTTAAAAATGCTGGAATCGTCTCAAAATAGCGGTAGCTATCGACGAAAAATGAGGAAACTGATCGAAAATCGATTAAGAGCGGGGATCGAGCTAAAATAAGGGATGAATCGGAGATAATTAAAGAATGGGTAATGGTAAATAGGAATCCTCTATATTTCAATTTTATTCCGTCCGTAATCGGATATGAGGTGCCTCTCTATCAGAGATCCGGAAAAGAGGAGGGAAAAGTTTATGTAAATCTTTTATTGTGTAGTCCCCACTCGGTAAGATGGACGAAGTAGTTTACGCCAGCGTACTGACGAGCCTTCTGGCCACCCTTTTCATGACTCAGAAGTGGATCGGCAAGGCGATCTCGATCGGTATCGTGGGAAAGGACATGAACAAGCCCGATAAGCCCGAGGTAGCGGAGATGGGTGGCGTGGGTGTGGTCTTTGGTTTCGTCCTCGGGGTGCTGATGTACATCGGCATTAACACCTTTTACTTCCAATCTCGGGATTACCTGAGTGTTCTTGCGGTACTGTGCACGGTTCTGATGATAACCATCATCGGCATCTTGGATGACATCCTGGGATGGAAGAAGGGGATAACTCAGTGGAAGAAGCCCCTCCTCACCATTCCGGCGGCGGTGCCTATCATGGTGATCAACGCGGGCCACTCCACCATGAACCTTCCAATTATTGGGCCAGTCGACTGGGGAATTCTCTACCCTTTGGCGATAGTGCCCATTGGAATAGTGGGGGCGTCAAACGCCTACAACATGCTGGCAGGTTACAACGGCCTGGAGGCAGGGATGGGTGCGATAATCCTCTCCACGCTGGGTTACGTGGCCTACGTGAACAACAAAATCGGAGCATCTGTGCTGGCCTTCTGCATGGTTGGGGCGCTGCTCGCCTTCTTGTATTTCAACTGGTATCCGGCCAAGGTCTTCCCCGGGGACTCGATGACATATTCAGTGGGAGCGTTGGTCGCCTGTACCGCCATCTTGGGAGATATGGAGAAGATCGCAGTTCTGCTCTTCATACCCTATGTAATTGACTTCATTTTGCCCATGAGAAAGGGGCTTAAGGTTGAGGCGTTTGCCAAAGTGAACGACGACGGCAGCCTTGAGCAGCCCTACGATAAGATATATGATACCTCGCATCTAGCAATAGCGGTCCTCAAGAGGGTGAAGTCGAAGGTGTATGAAAAGGATGTGGTGCTGTTCTTATGCGGGATTGAGCTAGTTCTCGTCGGGCTGGTATGGGTCGTATATTTATAGAATTCAAACAGTGAACGTACATATCGGGAATTAAATCGTCTATAGGGAGAATTACGATGAAGATTTTGTTTGATATGGGGCATCCAGCCGACGTCCACTTATTCAAGTATATTATAAGAAATTTAGAGATGGGCGGCCATGAGACAAAAATATGTGTTAGAGAAAGGGAGAATATAGTTAAAAGATTATTAGATATCTATGCATTCGATTACGAATGCTTGGAGAAGAATGTACCAGGATTGTTTAATAAAGCAATTACTATGTTTAAGAATGATTATAAATTATTAAATATATCTAGAAAATTTAATCCAGACATATATGTAAGTCTAGCATCTCCGTATTCCGCACAGGTTAGTAAAATATTAAGGCGAAGATCCATCACGTTTACAGATTCGGAACCGACTGGATTAATGTTAGCTTTAACCATGCCCTTTACAGATGTGATCATAACTCCGAGTGGGTTCACAAGAGATTTGGGCAAAAAGCAAATCAGAATCAGCGGGTATAAGGAACTCGCATATCTTCATCCGAATTGGTTCGAACCAAGATCAGATGTCTTTGAAGCCCTCTCTATATCAAGAGATGATCCCTATGTTATTCTTCGGTTTAGCGCCTTTGACGCAAGCCATGATATCGGGATTAAGGGGTTTTCTTTGGAAGATAAGCGGAGATTGGTCAAAGAACTAAGTGAATATGCGACCGTGTTTATATCGTCGGAGATTAGCCTTCCCAAAGATCTCGAAAATTACTGCTTGGATATACCACAACATAGAATGCATGATGCACTATATTATGCTTCCATGTTAGTAGGTGATACGCAAACTTCGACCACAGAAGCTGCATGTCTTGGCACGCCAGCAATACGGTGCAACTCTTTCGTAGGTCAGAATGATATGAGTAATTTTATAGAGCTTGAAGAGAAGTATGGACTGATATTTAACTATAACACATCCGAAAAAGCGATAGAGAGATCAATAGAACTGATTCAACAGCGAGGTCTTAAGGAAGAATGGATATTTAAAAAGGAGAGATTATATAAAGATAAAATTGATGTAACCGCTTTCATGACATGGTTTATTGAGAATTATCCGGGGAGCTTGAGGGCGATGGAAAACGATCCGTCTTACCAGGAGCGATTCAAATGAAAGTTGCATGTGTCGTTGGGGTGAGGCCGGAATTCATTCAAGCAGAACCGGTGATAAAGGAACTAAAAAAGCACGATGTAATTCTTGTGCACACCGGTCAACATTACGACTATGAAATGTCGAAGATTTTCTTTGATGAACTGAGTATACCAGAACCCGATTATCATCTTGGAGTCGGGTCCGGATATCACGGACATCAAACGGCAGATATTCTAAAAAACTTTGAAGATGTGCTTTTAAAAGAAGAACCCGATTGCGTTTTGGTATTTGGTGATACAAATTCAACATTATCTGGCGCATTGGCCTCCGTAAAGCTTCGTATCCCTCTGGCGCATGTTGAAGCAGGCTTGAGAAGTTTCGACCGAAGAATGCCAGAAGAAATAAATCGAGTAATTGTAGACCACATTTCGAATATACTATTTTCGCCCACAGAAATAGCAATTGCTAACCTTAAAATGGAAGGAGTTCTTAATTGCGTATACAATACTGGTGATGTGATGTACGATTCGCTGATTCAAAAAATAGATTCTGTAAGGAATAATAGGGATATTTTAAACGAATTTGGACTAGAATCTCGGAAGTATTTTCTGGTGACGCTTCATAGGTCTGAAAACACTGAAAATATTCATAGTTTAAAAAATGTATTACATGCGATTGACGAGTCAGATAAGCAAATTATATTTCCAATCCACCCAAGAACAGAAAAGCTAATTAAAGATTCATCAGTTTTCTCAATATTAAATAAAAATAGCGCTATTCGAATGATTAAGCCCCTCGGATATCTAAATTTCTTAAAAATTCTGCAAGGTGCTAGCAAGGTGCTGACCGATTCCGGTGGTGTTCAAAAGCAGGCATTCATGCTTGGTATACCATGTATCACTCTTAGAGAGAGCACTGAATGGGTTGAAACTGTGGAAAGCGGATGGAACGTGCTGGTTGGTACAGATAAGGACAGAATCAAACGGACGATAAATAGTTTTAATCCCTTCGGGGAACGTCCGAAGTTGTACGGTGAAGGAGATGCCAGCAAGAAAATATCTCAAATTTTAAATTCGCTGGAGGGGATATGAAATTTGAAAATGTAAATCTATTGATAATATCAGATAGATATCCACATGAAAACGACACGATAAGCTCGTCGTTTGTGAAGAGCCAAGTAGATTGCCTGAGTGGATATTTTAAGAGCATTTATGTGATCTCGCTGACGCCTTTAGTTCCTAAATGCCTATCTGCATTTTCCTTTATGAATCCCAGATGGAAACGCGATGCATTTGCAAATAATTATGAGTATGGTAATATAAAAGTGCATTTCGCCAAGCACTTCACACTCCCCTTCGATTTTTCGCGGAAAAAGAGAGGGGATGTCGCATTTAACGTTGTATACAAAATAATAAAAAATAGTAGGATTGAGTTTGATCTGATACATGCTCATTTTACCTACCCATCTGGATATGTCAGTGCAAAGCTCAAAGAGATCTATAATAGACCTATTGTCTTAACCGTGCATGAAGATAGAGATAGTTTTTTAAATGAGATAAACGATAGAAATGCTGTTTATACATGGAATAACGTAGATAAAATAATTCGGGTTAATAAAAGTGATTTAAAGGAATTTTGTAGATCAGGTATAGACGAGTCCAAACTTATATCCTTACCAAATGGCGTTTCTCCTAAAGTTTTTAAGCCAATGGATTCAAGTAGCGCTCGGATTGCGCTTGGATTGCCGATTGATAAGAACATCATCCTTAACATAGCCAACCTCGAAGATCACAAGGGGCAGAGATATCTAATCAAATCCATGAAAAGTATCCTTGACACTCATCGGGACGTGATACTCTATATAGTAGGCCAAGGCACTTTAAAGCGTCACCTTCAGTTGCTGATAGACACGAACGACCTTCAGAATAACGTCATCCTCGCTGGCGGCAATAAGCCTGCCGAAGAGCTCCCCCTCTGGATGAACGCCTGTGACGTCTTCGTCCTGCCGAGCTTAAGCGAGAGCTTCGGAATCGTGCAGATAGAGGCGATGGCCTGCGGGAAGCCTGTTGTAGCGACGATAAACGGCGGAAGTGAGGAGATAATTATAAATGACAGGCTGGGCATCCTCGTCGAGCCAAAAGATCCGGAGGCTCTGGCGCAGGCGATCTTGCGGGCGCTGGAGGCCGAGTGGGATGCGGAGTACATACGTGAGCACGCGCAGCAGTTCACGTGGGACAAGATAGCAGATAAAATTTTAAATGTATACAGGGAAGTTCTTAGATAGCATGAGAGGAGTATCCAGCATTTCAAGATCTTCTTACTCGCCCTTAGCTGCCCTCATTCTGCTAAATTTTATAGTCAGGATGCAAGGGTGGTATACGATGCCGTCTTACGTTACTGGAGATACCACACTCCTTGTCTGGATGGCCGAGTCGATTTTGTACAATGGAAAGGCGATTTGGTTACTCCACCCGATGTCGATAACAGGGTTCGCCGAGTACTCCTATCCTGCAGGAGTCCCATTGCTCCTGGCCATGACTTCTGCAGTCACTGGTCTCACACGGCTGGACCTTTTACTTCCAATGGCGATCATTTATATAATTTTTGCAGTTTTCGCAGGATATAGTCTAGGGATGGCATTTTCAGGCAACCGCACGATCGCGCTCTTTACCGCCTTTGCGATTTCCTTAAGCTCCGAGTTTGTCGGTTACACTACCGCAAGCGGCAGCTCCAGCGGCAGAATACTGCTCATAATATTTCTATCTCTGGTTATCTACCTCTTTTTCAAACTTGAAAAAACAGGAAATATAAGATACGTTCCTGTCATCCTGGCCCTCACATCGGTAGCGTTGATCACTCACAGGGTCTCACCTAGTATTTTAGTCGTCTTCTTTGCATACGGTCTGGCTAAAATAGCCACCTTGGGCTTTCTCCGAATTTCGAAAGATGGGCAACGCTTTGCAAGAAAAAATTTTAAATTTATCTATGTTGTTTTATTTTTTATGTTTTTTGCATTTACCTTTTCGCCCTGGTATCCTCTGCAAAAACACCTCCAGCTCCTTCAGAAGGGTCTATTTTTTTCGGGGACTTCACCTATCTGTATGACATTGAACATGATCGTAGATTATGCAGCGGTTATCAATCCCATTGTAGTACTATTCTGCGTAGTGGGCGTTCTAAGAGTGCTTAAGTCCGAGAAGATAGATGTAAATAACCTCTTTCTTCTGTTTATGCTATTGGGTTTTGCACCGGTTCTTGCGTTCTCAAGCTATGCATCCCAGGCTATCACTCCAATAGTCGCTCTCTTTTTCGGGTGTGGGCTCTACGGGCTTGTAATAAGGTCCGAATACATCAGCAGATGGAGATCTCCAGTACTTTCTGTGGTGTTCGTTCTCGCTGTAGTTGCATTGCTGGTCTATGTAACACCACTAAAATCAGCGTTATTTTATAACCAACTTTTAAACAAATATTCTCCGCATGTTGCAGAAACATCGAAGTACATCGAAGCCGAAGACCTCGAAGATATATGGGCTGAAACTCGTTTCATTGCCAGAGATTATATGTTATATAGCGGGATGCCAATACATCCTCTTGAAGCATCAAGTTATCCAGTCTTTTATTCAAAAGAGTTTGAAAGCGTAAGCTTTAAATTCTCGTTTAGCCCAGCTTTATTGGGCTATGGTAATAATATATGGAGCTTGAACAAAAAAATGGAATTCGACATGAAATCCAAATATAAGATGATACGCCAGAAAAAGCCGGTCGGTTTTGTTGGGATAATATACGACAACGGGTTTGAGAGGATAATAAGAGAGACATCTTGAAACTTTGCTTCTGCGTGGTTGGGCTTTGATAAAGCAAACTTCAGATTATATTTATAGCCCTCAACGCTATGGTTTGTACTTATATCATATAGCCGGCATTCCGCAGTAAGGCTATGCAAAACTGAGAATTTTTGGCTTATCTTGATGTGCACAAATTTAAATCCAATTCCCAATCTTTGCTAATAATAATTTTGATAAAATTTGTAAATACGATATTAAAAACTCAATATTTTATGAAATTGCGTGCATTATACTCTTTATCGTTGTGGCGCGGATCTATCTAAGCTCAACATAGCTTCGAAGGCTATCGATTCTCAAAAAATCGATAGCCTGAGAAATGGTGAGGGTTCAAACCGTTAATGCAAAATGCCGGATATATCGCTACCATAGAAAAAATACTTCGAAAATTGTGGACTAGTTTAGCAAGCAAAAAGAGACCGTCAGTACATATCTAGATGAGAGGTGCGAAAAGAAGTATTATATATCCAGAGAATATTCGGAGAGATTCGGGAGCTAAAAATGAAGATTTGTGTAGTAGGGCTTGGGTATATCGGTCTGCCGACCGCATCCATACTGGCCACCAGAGGCTTTGATGTCGTCGGGGTGGACACAAACCGAACGATCGTCTCCAATGGAAGCTGTGGAAAAACCGATATCGAGGAGCCGGGTCTATCAACCATAGTCGCAGCGGCGGTGAAATCTGGCAAGTTGCAATGCCAGGGAGGAGTTGTCGAAGCCGACATTTTCATTATATGCGTGCCGACACCCATCACAAAAGAAAAGAGGGCGGATCTGGCATATCTGGAGGCTGCCGCGAGATCCGTGGCCTCCAAACTCCGGAAGGAAAATCTGGTCATACTGGAATCCACCGTTCCGCCGAGGACGACTGAAGACGTTCTGAGACCGATCCTCGAAGAATCGGGTCTCGTCGCAGGGGAGGACTTCTATCTCGCCCACTGCCCTGAAAGGGTCCTGCCGGGCAACTTGCTGAACGAACTCATCAAAAACGACAGGATAATCGGTGGCATTGACAAGAAGTCCAAAATCATGGCAAGGGATATATACAAAACTTTTGTTGAGGGGAATATATATTTAACCGATTCTACCACTGCGGAATTCGTAAAGTTGATGGAAAACTCAACCAGGGCAGTGAACATCGCCCTGGCTAACGAATTCGCCCTCATCGCGGAAAAGATCGGCATAAACGTCCTTGAAGCGATAGATCTTGCGAACAAACACCCGAGGATAAACGTTTTGTATCCTGGTGCTGGTGTTGGGGGGCATTGCATACCGGTCGATCCCTGGTTTCTCGTGGAGAAGGCTAAAGGCGTCTCAAGGCTTATCCCAGTTTCGATGGATATCAACGAAATCATGCCGGAGCACGTAATAAGTCTGGTGTTGGATGCCTTTTCAGAGGCAAAAAAAGATCTGAATGACGCGAAGATCGCAGTTCTTGGAGCGGCTTATAAAGGCGACGTGAACGATGCGCGAGAGTCACCTGCAATTCCAGTTATCCGTAGTTTAAGGGATATGGGCGCAAATGTTGTGATATATGATCCATTAGTGACAAAATTCCAGTTCAAAATAGAGAAATACTTCAAAAAAGCCGTTATCGGGTCCGACGCCCTGGTCATTCTCACAGATCACTCCGAGTTCAAAGAGATGAACATGGAAGAGATGAAAAGGCTTATGAACAAAGCACCTATACTGGTCGATGGAAGGAACATAATCAGAGATTCAAAGGGGTTCATATTTAGAGGCGTCGGAAGATGAGAGTTTCACTGGTGCTCGGCACGCGTCCAGAGATCATAAAGATGACCTCCATCATTAAGCATCTCAAAAGCGGGAGGTACAGCTATGATTATGACGTTGTTCACACCGAGCAGCATTACGACCTCAACATGAGCGAGAAGTTCTTCGACGAGTTTGGACTTCCTCAGCCGGATTATAGGCTAAACGTCGGCTCAGGCACCCAGGCCCAGCAGACAGCAAACGCGATGATGAAACTGGAGGAAGTATTCCTGGAGACGTCGCCGGACGTAGTCCTGGTACAGGGCGATACAAACACCGTACTTGCAGGAGCTCTTTCAGCTGCGAAGCTGGGGATCAAGGTTGGCCACGTCGAGGCGGGGCTTCGCAGCCAAGACTTGAGGATGCCTGAGGAGCATAATAGGCGCCTGGCAGATCACCTTTCAAGCTTTCTCTTTGCTCCCACGGAATTCAACGCCAAAACTTTGAGGGGTGAAAATGTGTGGGGCGAGATATCTGTCACGGGAAACACGGCGATAGACGCTTGTATGGAGTACCTTCCCGTTGCAGAGGAAAAATCCAGGATACTCGAAGATATCGAGGTCGAAGATTTCGTCTTGGTCACGGCTCATCGCTCTGAGAACGTGGACGACCCAAAAGTGCTGGGAAACTTATTTAAGATATTCACTGAGTGTCCCTTGCCTGTGGTCTATCCTCTCCATCCCAGGACCAAGAAGAAGCTGAAGGAGAGCGGTCTTTATGACCGACTAGTGAGCCATCGAAACGTACAGATCATAGATCCTGTGGGATATTTTGACTTCTTGGTCTTGATGAAGAGCTGCTCATTTATCATGACTGATTCTGGTGGGATACAGGAAGAGGCGACCGCTCCGAATATCAGGAAGAAAGTTTTCGTTTTACGCTATAGTACTGAGAGACCTGAGGCGGTAGAAGCAGGGTATGCAGAGGTATTGGGAACCGACTCTGAGAGGGTTTTAAGACGGATCTCAAAGTTTATCGAGTACCAGAATTTCTCCGCACAATATTGTCCGTTTGGAGAGGGAAAGTCCGGCAAGACGATATTGACCGCAATAGAAGCCATCACAAAAAAGTTCTAAATGGTGATACCGTGAGAAAAGTTCTGATAATAGGATATTATTTCAATTACACAAATCATATAGCTTCAAGACGACTTAGAGGGCTCGGCAAGTATCTCCCTGATTTCGGCTGGGAGCCAACCATTTTAACTGTTAAGAATGAAATACCAAAAACGGAGCAACGACTTCAGAATATAAACGTGATAGATCTTCCTTATGAGGACAAGATCCATCTGACAAGAAGACGACTGGGGATAGAATCTAACGGGTCGATCCACGAATATTTTAAGACCAAATCGAAAAAAAATAAAAATACTGTCTTGAATATGCTAATAAATTTTTGGAAGGAGGTGTTCGCATATCCAGACGCTCAAAAAAGTTGGTACAAACCTGCTCTCAGAAGATGTGACCAATTATTACGTGAAGAAGATTTCGAAGCTGTAATAAGTTCTTCTGGTCCGGTTACATCACATTTAATAGCGAATTATTTAAAAACTAATTATGGATTTCCATGGATCGCAGATCTTCGCGATCTTTGGACACAGAGTCACTATTATCAATATAGCATTCCAAGAGAGTACATAGAACGACGCTTAGAAGTTAACACGCTGTGCCTAGCAGACGCTTTGGTGACCGTGTCCGCCCCCTGGGCAGACAAGTTAAAAGAGTTGCACAAAGGAAAGAATTGTTACGTTATTACCAATGGTTATGATCCAGAGGAAGTGGCTACAGACGTACCAGATTTATCTAAAAAATTTACTATATTATATTCTGGCGAATTATATAACGGCAAACGAGATCCTGAACCCCTTTTTGCAGCGCTAAACGAATTATTATCTACGAATTACATAAATGATGAGGATGTTGAAATTGAATTTTTCGGTAACCTGAGCGGTGGTTGGCTTGAAGAGGATGTGAAGAAATACGGTCTCGAAAGTATTGTAAAAATTAATGGTATCATTCCACGAGAGGAGGTGACAAGGAAACAAAAATCTGCACAAATTTTGCTCCTATTAACGTGGAACCATCCTGACGAGAGTGGCACCTATACAGGAAAAGTCTTCGAATATCTTGCAGCTAAGAGACCGATACTGTCGTTAGGTGTTTCTGGTAGCGTATTAGAGGAATTGCTATCGGAAACGAATGCCGGTGTACATGCATCAAATCAAGAGCAAACAACAATGTATCTTAAAAATTTATTTGATGATTATCTAAAAGATAAACGCGTTAAATACCATGGAATAGACGCAAAAATTGAAGAGTACAGTCACAGAGAGATGGCAAAAAAGTTCTCCACAATATTGGAAGATATTACCAATTAGCTGCACGATTGTATATCATAAAATTTAAAAATATTAAAAAATAATTTGCTTTTTTTACTATGGCATTTTCGGAATTTAGTCCGGATCTGATGTTTCGGGAGGGAGAGATGCTAACTTAACAAAGTCGGAACTGAAAAGTAATTAATTAGTAGATATTTATTAAATTTATAATTTGAATCGGTCGGAGATAAGTACTATAAATATTAGAATAACCACTACGAGAGATGAGTGGGGAGGCAAAATCTCAAATGAACGAGCGGTCTTCAGCAAGACATCCAGCAGCCAATAGCGCAGTGAAATCCTCATTTGCTTCAGACGTGCTAACGCTCGCCACCGGCTCGATCTTCGCTCAGGCTCTCATGATCCTGGCGTCCCCATTGCTCACCCGCCTCTACGACCCTGATGACTTCGGGATCTACGCCCTGTTTATCTCCATGACAGGCATCGTCACGACCATAGCTTGCTTACGCTATGATATAGCGATCATGCTCCCCGAAAGGGATGACGAAGCGGCAAATGTGCTTGCATTGAGCCTCATCCTTGCTTTCTCGATCAGCGCATTCACCATACCATTCCTGTGGCTAGCAAAAGCTCCACTGCTCAGGCTGCTCAACGCTCAAGGGCTGGAACCGTACTTTTGGCTTTTGCCCTTGGCCATCTTCCTTGGTGGAACAGCCAGCGCATTGAACTATTGGAACTCAAGGACCAAGCACTTCAAGAGGCTATCCATGGCAAGGATAACCAGCTCCGTAACAACCACGTGTACACAGTTGGGAGCAGGGCTGACAGGCTACGCCGCTGGAGGGAGCTTGATAGGAGGCAGCATGGCTGGATCGGCTGTCTCGGTCATGTGGCTCGGAAGCAAGATACGGCATGATAGTTACGATATCAGAAAGAGCATCCACATGGGTTCTATAGGTTCAGAATTTAAGCGATATTGCAAGTTTCCCACGATTGACTTATTGTCTGCCCTTCTTAATACTCTTTCATGGCAGATACCTGTTATCCTCTTATCTGCTTTTTTTTCATCCACAATTGTCGGTTTTTATGCCCTTGGTTTCAGAGTTATACATCTTCCCATGAGTTTTCTAGGTAGTTCGATATCCCAGGTATTCTTCAAACGATGCGTTGAGGCTAATGCAGACGGGACACTGAACGAGGTTGTGGAGAAGGTGTTTCGGATTTTGGTTGTTTTGAGCTTATTACCGATGCTAGTTCTTACTATTAGCGGCGGAGAAATTTTTATATTCATCTTCGGTGAAAACTGGGTGGAAGCAGGAATTTATGCGCAGTTTCTGGGATTGTGGGCATTTATATGGTTCGTATCGTCTCCCATTGCTACGTTATATTTTGTCTTAGAGAGGCAGGAGTTTGGTTTAAAGTTAAACATAATTAATTTTGTTACTCGCTTAATTTCTATTTATGTTGGGGGGATGATGCAAAGTCCGCGTATCGCGATAATTCTCTTTGCACTTACTGGTATAATCGTTTACGGTTACCTTTTAATCACGCTTTTCGACTATGCATATATACCGAGACAAATCATTTTACAAATTCTTTCCACCAGCTTTGTTAAGGTCATCCCAGCCTGCACGATACTTATCGCATTCAAATTAATGGAGGTTGGCCCGATGATTCAAACACTCGCATCCGGGACAATGATTATTATTTTTTATATATATATAATAAAAACAGATCCGTTCGTAAGGAGTTTAGCAGATAACTTAAGAGGAAGTAGATTATCCAAAAATTAGCGTTCGCTGCGAGGTTTTGCCTTCGCCGGAAGGGGTAGGAGGGGGCCCTGGGACGTGATAGGCCCGTGATCCTGCCCATAATCTTCGTTAGGTCGTTACTTCTTCTCGGGAGCCTTCGCCTGCTCGTGAGCGAGGATCGAGGCCTTGGCGTGGACCCGCACGAAGGGGCTCTCGTCCTCCTCGGCCGCCTTCTTCAGGATATCCAGGGACTTTTCGTCCATCATCTCGCCGAGGACCCAGGCCGCGCCGCCCCGGATCTCCTCGTTTGTCTCCTTGTTCAGGAGGAGCTCTGCCATCCTGGCCTGGACCAGCTCTTTTCCCATGGCTGCGAGGCCCACCATGGCGTTGGCCTTGACGACGTCCTCGGGGTCCTTCAGGGCGGAGACGAGGGGCTCCACCACTTCCGGCCCGCCCTTCTTGGCGAGGGCGTTGACGGCGTTCGCCCTGATGAGCATGTTGCCCTCCTTGGTGACGACTTCGGCGAGCTTCTCGACCGACCAGGTGGCATCGGGGAGGTTCTCGGGAACCTGGGGACCGGCCAGGGCGTCGATCGCCTCGGTCTCGCCCAGGGGAACGGCCTTTGGCTTCTCCTTCTTCTCTTTCTTCCCAGTCTCCTTCTTCTCTTCGGCCATAGACTGATAAATGCAGCCTATTCTACTTCAATTTTTCCAAGTTCGAAGGCCTTCCTGTTAATCTCCAAAAACCTCGCTGGGACCGTCTCCGATAGTGCTTGCAGGAGGGTCTCCTCCTCGATGGGAAGGTGTCTTGCAAGGGCTCCCAGCATAACGACATTCGTTGCCTGAGGGCTTCCGGCCTTCGCCGCAAGGTCCGTGGCATCCATCGCATAGACCTGTGAGCACGCCTCTCGAAGGGAGGCGACGATCTCCTCGATGGAGGGATAGCTGGCCGTGCCGGTGGTGACGGTGACGGGCATAACAGGCTTTGTATTCACGAGAGTCACACCCTCCGGGGAGAGGTAGTGGGCGTACCGCAGGGCCTCAGCCGGCTCCATGGAGAGGAGGACGTCTGCGCCTCCCGGAGAAATCATGGCGCTGAAGTCGCATCCGACCCTGATGTGGTTTATGACGCTTCCGCCTCGCTGGGCCATGCCGTGGGTCTCGACCCCTTTGACGGACAGCCCCGCCAGCATGGCGGCCCTCCCGATGATCTCGGATATCAGGATGACCCCCTGGCCGCCGACTCCGACGACGACGATGTCGCACTCTGAAGTTCTCATTTCACCACCTCGATCGCCTTCGAGGGACATATCGCGGCGCAGACCCCGCAACCCGAGCAGAGGGCGTTGATCTTTGCGACCTCGCCGTCGAACTCGATGGCGGGACAGCCGAACTCGACGCAGACCTTGCAGCCGCCGCACTTCTCGGTGTCTACCTGTAGTCTTGGGCGACGGTCCCCGGCCCTGATGGCGCTGATGACGCAGGCTCTCTTTGCCACCACCACCGATAGGCCCGGATGGTCCCTGGCCCTCTCGAAGGTTTCGATGGTGGATTCGAGATCGTAGGGGTCGGCGGTCTCAACGAATCCAGCGCCAAGAGACCGACATATATCCTCCAGGGATAGGGCAGGCGACGGCTCGCCGCAGGCGGTGCACCCCGCGCCGGGGTGGGGCTGGTGGCCGGTCATGGCGGTGGTGGAGTTGTCGAGGATCGCGACCGTCATCCGCGCGTCGTTGTAGGCGGCGTTGAGAAGGCCCGTGAGCCCCGAGTGGAGGAAGGTCGAGTCGCCGAGGACGGCGCATATCCCCCGCTCCTCGCCGCCGAACCTGATCCCGGCGCCGACGGTGATGCTGGCGCCCATGCAAAGGCAGGTGTCTACGGTCCCCATACCGACCCCCATGGTGTAGCAGCCGATGTCGTTCGGAAAGACTGCGTCCTTGCCGAAAGCTTTTCTCATGGCATAGTAGGTGGCCCGATGGCTGCAGCCGGGACAGAGGGACGGGGGCCTTGGCGGCAGAATCGAGAGGACCTCGGGTTTCAACCTCAAAGCTGCTCTTCTGGGCAGATCGATCATCCCGGCGATGGCGTTTCGCACGGTGAGGGGATCGAGCTCTCCGACGCTCGGAACGGTCCCCGACCTCTTGCCCAGGATCTCGGCATCCGGATTTCGCTCCTTTGCCACCATCTCGACGAACTCCTCGACGACGGGGTCCATCTCCTCGATCACCAGGACTCGCTCGACTTCTTCCAGGAAGTCGCCGACCGTCTTCCTCGAGATCGGGTAGGTTCCTATCCTGAGGAGGGATACGTCGGCTTCAAGCTCTGCGATCGCCTCCGCGGCGTAGAGGCCGGCGATCCCCGAAGCTATGACCCCGACCTCGCCTTTCATCTCGGCCCTGTTCCACGCCTCTTTTGCGAGAGCCGCCTCGATCCCGGCCTGCTTGTCCAGAAGCTCGACGTGCAGCGGCCTTGCGTGGACCGGGAGGGCCACCCTCCTGGCGGGGTTCTTCTCGAATTTGGGGCTCTCTGTTCTCTTTCCCGGGGCGCCGACCTCGACGTCGGCCCTGGCGTGGGATACCCTGGTCGTCGGCCTCAGCATCACGGGAACCCCGAACTCCTCCGAAAGGGCGAAAGCCCGGAGGACCATGTCCCTCGCCTCCTGGGGGTCGGCGGGATCAAAGCATGGGACCCGGGCGAACTGAGCGTACCTGCGCGAGTCCTGCTCGTTCTGAGACGAGTGGCAGTAGGGGTCGTCGGCGGAGATCACCACCATCCCGCCCCCGACGCCGAGGTAGGCCAGGGTCATGAAAGGGTCTGCGGCGACGTTCAGGCCCACGTGCTTCATGGTGACGACGGACCGGGTCCCGGTCCAGGAGGCACCGATCGCCACCTCCATGGCCACCTTCTCGTTCACAGACCATTCGACGTGGACCCCGTGCTCCTTGGCTAGGGGGGCGAGAAAGTCCACGATTTCGGAGGAAGGGGTTCCGGGATAGCCCGAGACGACCCCCGCCCCCGCCTCCAGGATGCCCTTGGCGATGGCGACGTTTCCCAGCAGATATTCTCTCAAGATTAAAACCGTCCTTAAAGTTGGTTCGTCCGCGAGGCGGATATTCGGCTTGATTTGTGGTCGTGCAATTGGTCGTGTGATTCTGGGGTGATCGCCCCTTCGATAAAGCCGTTTCGCGACCGGACCGGTTTGCGGAAGATAGACGCCGACGGATCGGCACCAAAACCTTCATCGCCCAAAAAGTTCTAAGAAGAGGGTGGAGGAGTTATCATCAAGAGATCGATCGAAGTCCTTTTTGTGGTGATGCTGGCGGCGGCGTTCGTCGCCTTCGCCGGCTGCGCGGAAAAATCGACGGAGGAAAAAGCAGCGGCCTCAGGGACTGAAGCGGGCGCCGAGGGTTTCTCGAACGAGACGGCGGTGAACGAGAGCTGCGAGGATGAGTTCACCAAGTTCACGGTCTGTCCTGCCGACGAGATTGAGCCGAAGCTCGACTCTAAGGGCGAGCCGTCGCCGGGATGACCTCCGAAATAGGTTCGGACCTATGCTGACGCCCTTCCAGCTTTCAGGGCGTCAGCTCGCAGTTTTCATCGCAGACGGAGACGAAGCCCCAGTCCGGGGGCTCCCATCCTGCCGGTCTTTTTTCGTCCTCAGACCTTCCGACTTCGACGAGGCATTTTGCACCGACCGGCTGGACGATCTGCCCGTCCACAGACCTCGCTTCCACCTCGACGCTGTTTTCAAACCTCCCCGACCAGAGGGCTTCGGCGGTGTAGTCGATTGTCATCGTCTCGAAGGGCCCGATCTCGGGGAGGTTCCAGACGACGGTCCCGTTCTCGCAGGAGGCGAAGGGAACTTTGGCGTCCAGAAGGATCATCCCTTCTGGCAACGAATCGGTCACCGTGGCGACCCTGGTGACGTTCGCCTGGTTCTCGACCTCGATCCTGTACCATATGACTCTGGGGTTCGTCTCGTCAATCTGTGCGGTCTTCGCAACGGAGACGGTCTCGTCTGGGCAGCAGGCGAGCCACTCGATCTCCAGAGCCGAGAAGTTGGATGCACAGACCCACGCGTCATCGTTGTAGCCGCCGCAGACCTCGACCCTGTTCACCAGCTCGTCTGGAACGTGCTCTGTAACGTCCAGGTTCAGAACAAGGGTGTTGACGTCGCCAATGGCAAGATGGGTCAGCGTCCAATTGGCGTAGGCGTCGGCCAGCTCCGATGGTCTCAAGGATGCGTTTATGAAATTCGCACCTGGTGGGAAGGTGTCTCTCACATGGATCGGTCCCAGAGCCCTGTTCCCGTCGTTCTCGATGCTTATCGTGTAGGTAGCAACCTTAATCGTCTTGTCACGGCTCTCGCCCGCGAGGGTCGTCTCCTTGGCAGCAAAGATAGTCTCCTCGACGATACCGTCGAGGGTCTTGACGACGTTCAGATGAGGCCTGTCGTACTCGGGAACTCCCGAAAATAGGACCCTCCTCTGGATCGAGTAGTCGCCCTCGTACTGTTCGTCAACGTCGACCTCGTCTCTTAGAACAGCCCTATATCGAGCCCGACCCGAAAAGTTCGCCTCCGTCTCCATCTCGTTCAGGCCCTTGGCCACCGTCTCCTTGTCGAGCTGGGTCAAGCCGGTGTACTCCTCGCCGATGAGGCTTGTGCCGGCCGTCTTGGAGTACATACCCTCCGTCCACTTTTGATAGAAATCGGTCGAAAAGTCGTCGGCCGAGCTGTAGTTCATGGGCCCGCTGACGAGGCTTATGTCTTTTGCGATGTAGTTTGTATTCGTCTCAATCAGCTCTTCGGAATCGTAGGTTCCCGTTCCCGACTCGTAAGATCTCTGGCTCTCGCCGACCCGTTTGTCGACGGCGACAAGCCCCTCGCCCAACGCGGACTTCTCCGAGGAGACGGCTGAGCCGTACTCGCCCGTCCGATCCAGGACTTTGAAGCTTCCGACGTAGTCTTCACGAGCTTCGAAGGTCGAAGCGCTTCTGGCTCCTGATCCGGAGCCTTTCTTCAAAAAGCCGACGTGGCCCATCCCCTCGAACTCCGAATCGATCGTCATGGTGGAGCCGTTCTTGTCGATCAACAGGTTCGACTCGCGGTCGATCGAGATGGCATACCGGTAAGATTCGCTCATGGAGGCCCCAGTTATCCGGTTCTTGGCCCGAGCCTCCTCGGTCCATCGCGAAGAGTAGTTCACTGTGCGGTTGTTGTAGATTCCGACGGCCGTCGCCCCGTAGGTCGCAGCGACGTCCTTGTCCATCGAGATCGACTTGTTCTCGGTCCGGAGCCGCAGAAGCTCATCGCTGTCGTAGAGGCCTGAGCCGTGCTCTCTTGTGGAAAGCTCTGTGCCGAGATCGGCCGATACCGAGACGGTCTCGGAATCAGTGACAATACACCCAACAGACGTGACCTTCACCCTGTTCGTTATCGAATAAGGCTGGAGCGTCGTCGAGTAATCGTTCGCCACGTTGACAAAACCCTGGCCCGAAACATCCGAACCCATATCGAACTCAAGATCCTGTTTCGGGACTCTCACGACCAGGACGATCTCGACACAAGTTTTGCCCGGAATCTCGTCAAACCGCCAGAAACCGTCGGGATCGGGCATCGGCGACGCCGATATGAACTCGACGGTCCTGTCGAAGACGTCCTCGACGACGACGTCCTTTGCGGTCAGGTCGGCGTCGTTACATATCCTAATGGTGTAGGTCAGCTCTTCGCCCCGGTTGGCCTTCTTCTTATCGGCGGTCTTGGAAGCGTTCAACGAGGCGTGAAGCCCCGCGTCTATCGTCGTCTCGTTCTCATCAGCCTCAAGGACGATCAGGTCGGTGAGGCCGGTGGCGGGGTCAGCGTCGCTGTCGAGATCCTCGTCACCCTGATGGCAAGAGCATAAGCTGCATCCTGCAGGTGCATCGAACTGGAGGCGATAGATTCCGGGCAAAAGGTGCTTGAAGGTATAGAGACCACCCGGACCGGTCGTGGTGTCGGCAACCCTCGTCAAGTTCTCGTCCAGGAGGGCGACATGGACGTCCGGCACCCCGCCCTCTCCCTCGTCCTGAAGGCCGTTGCCGTTCGAATCGTCCCAGACCCGGTCGCCAATGGAGCTATTGTTTTCGATACCCGGCGGATCTGTCCTCACCAGGAATTTGGCCGGGAAACCTCGCGAGGTCATATTCTCGATGTTGAGCGTCCTTTTGTTGCCGACGTTGTCGATGACGGTGAAACTATCGAGCTCCCAAGTTCCGTTCTCGCTATATCGGGGTAGGGTCGCATTTCCTTCGTAGGTGGCGTTCGTCTCGTTCCCCGAGCTCAGATAGTTGAAATGCACCGTTGCCGACTGTCTGCCCGAAGGGCTCAGGAACCGGGCTTGTGACAACGGTCCAACTCCGCTCAGATCGTCAACGAGCCGCGCCCCGAATCTGATGCTCTGAGCTGAGGATATCGTCACGACCTCTTTCGGCTCGAAGTCGAAGGTTTCAACCTCCGGCGGGGTCGTATCGCTTATCGACTCTACCACGATCTCCGTCGGGAATCCATGGCTCGCCATATCGGCCAGATCGAGATCAACGGTGTTTCCGACGCCGTCATCTATCCAGACCCGTTCGAGCTTCCAGGTGCCACCCTCGCTGTACCGGGGCAGGGTAATGGTGCACTGGTAAACGCCCATCGTCCCATTACCCCCGACGAGGCTCTCGGAGGGGTGGGCGAGAACTTCAACGAACTGTTCGCCCGATGGGGAGCGGAACTGGACGTACAACGAGTCCTCACCTACTCCGCTCAAATCGTCGGTGAGGTTTATCGTGAAGGTGACGACCTGGGCCGATCCCGAGGTGTTGATAATCTTGGGCTCGAAGTCGAAGCTTTCGACCTGTGGAGGCTCGACGTCCTGGACGCCGCCCGAATCGATCACAAACTTCGTCGGGAAACCCATGGCGGCCATATCGTCTCCGGACAGGTTATTCTGGTTTGAGACGTTGTCCTGGAGATATAGAATATCGAGCTCCCAGATCCCCTCTTCGCTGTACCGGGGCAGCTTCATAATGTTTTCGTATGTTCCGTCGGTCCCGTCTCCCGAGACGAGGTTGTCGAAGACAACTTTCGCTGACTGGTTGGCCGAGGGGCTCAGGAACCTGGCCCAAGACGACGGGTCAAGGCCGCTCAGGTCGTCGGTGAATCGAGCCGAGAATGTGATGTTCGAGGACGATTCCGAGGTGTTGATAGTCTTTGGCCCGAAGTTGAACGCCAGCACCTCCGGCGGCTCCGTATCGGTTGGAGGAAGGGAAAGGGCCACCGAAACGTAGTCGGTGTAATTTGTGGTCGTTCCATGACTGTCGGATCCTTCGGCTACGGCGACGTTCACCATCGGTCCCGGAAGGTCTCCGATGGCCACGGTGTAGTTTATAGATGCGACGAAGACCTCGCCGGGGTCCAGAGTCGTACCGGCCAGACCGATCGGCCCGAGCCGATCGTCGGTCAGGTTGACGTCGTAAATGGTGGCGTTGCCGATGTTCTGCACCCTGTAGCTGTAGGTGACCAGGTCGCCCACCTCGGCGAACTTTCGGTTGGAGGTCTTTTGGAGGTCGATCCCGATCTCCGCAGTCGTATCAACGGTCTCCTCTGAAAAGTTCTCGATCGGTCTGCCCCTGGGGTCGGAGGCGGTGACGACGACTTTATTTGCGATCTCATCCCCGACATCATCTTCGGCGACCTGGTATCCCGTGATGAAGCTCTGGATCTCGCCCGGTTCCAGGATGCCGAGAGGCTCTTCTCTATCTGTGAGGTTGTCGCTGGCCCAGACGTTGTACAGGTTGCAGTTGCCGGTGTTTTCGACTCGGATCGTGTAGACTATCTGGTCGCCGGGTCGTGCAAACTCGATATCTGCGGTCTTGGTGACCTCAAGCCCGGCCTCGAAGGTCGTCTCGACGGTCTCGGTGCAGTGGTCCTCTGCCGTCTTACCGCACGGGTCCGTCCCATTGGCAAAGACGGTGTTATTCACCCAACCCAACCTCAGATCCTCCTGAGTCACCGCATAATTGACGGTGATATTCGAGGATTGATTCGGACCGAGGGGTCCCACCGGGGCCACGAGCCCGAGCTTATCGTCAATTATGACGACATTTTCCAAGGTAACATTACCGTCGTTGATGACTTTGATCCGGTAAAGGATCGTATCGCCTGGACCGACCTGACCGGTCGTGTTGGCGACCTTCGTGACGTTTAGGGAGGAGGTGTAGCCGGTCGATACTTTGACGTATTCAGGCCCGGCCATCACGCTGAAACCGCGTACGTCGGTACCAGTAGCATAAGCGCTGTTGTTCACCCAGCCCGAACAAACGTCGATCTGGGTTACGGTGTAGTTCGATATGACCGACTTCTCTTCGCCGGGGTCCAAGGTTCCAAGACTGAAGTTGCCGGTTAGGTCGTCCAATATCAAGACGCCGTTCAAGGCCACAGTCCCGTCGTTTCGGACGGTCAAGTTGTATACGATCTCGTCGCCGGGACCGACGGGACCCGCCTTGTTGGCCACCTTGGTGATGCTCAAAGACGAGTTGTAGTCGGCCATAATTCCGACTTCGACCGTCTCGGTGGTCACAGGTCCACCGCATAAGTCGGTCCCGACTACGTAAGCGCTGTTGTTCACCCAACCGAAGCAGACGTCCGTCTCTGTCACGGTGTAGTTCGTGATTATCGACTTCTCTTCGCCGGGATTCAGGGTTCCAAGGCTGAAGTTGCCTGTGAGGTCGTCCAGGACCAAGACGTCGGTGACGGCCAAGGTCCCTTCGTTTCGGACGGTCAGGTTGTATACGATCTCGTCGCCGGGACCGACGGGACCTGCCTTGTTGGCCAACTTGGTGATGCTCAAAGACGAGTTGTAGTCGGTCATTATACCGACTTCGACCGTCTCGGTGGTCACAGGTCCACCGCATAAGTCGGTCCCGACTGCGTAAGCGCTGTTGTTCACCCAACCCGAACAAACGTCCGTCTCTGTCACGGTGTAGTTCGTGATTATCGACTTATCTTCGCCGGGATTCAGGGTTCCAAGGCTGAAGTTGCCCGTGAGGTCGTCCAGGACTAAGACGTCGGTGACGGCCAAGGTCCCTTCGTTTCGGACGGTCAGGTTGTATACGATCTCGTCGCCGGGACCGACGGGACCTGCCTTGTTGGCCAACTTGGTGATGCTCAAAGACGAGTTGTAGTCGGTCATTATACCGACTTCGACCGTCTCGGTGGTCACAGGTCCACCGCATAAGTCGGTCCCGACTGCGTAAGCGCTGTTGTTCACCCAACCCGAACAAACGTCCGTCTCTGTCACGGTGTAGTTCGTGATTATCGACTTATCTTCGCCGGGATTCAGGGTTCCCAGGCTGAAGTTGCCGGTTAGGTTGTCCAAGACCAAGACGTCGGTGACGGCCAAGGTCCCTTCGTTTCGGACGGTCAGGTTGTACACGATCTCGTCGCCGGGACCGACGGGACCTGCCTTGTTGGCGATTTCAGTTATGTTGAGAGAAGTATTGCTCACAGCAATTGTGACGTTTTCGTAGGCGCTAGCGTTGACGTATTTATCGCAACAGTCGATAGCGCTGGCGACGGCGATGTTCTTCACAAAACCGCGACAGACGTCTTCTTCGGTTACGGTGTAGTTGGTGGCAACGATCACGATCTGGCCCGGTACCAGGACGCCTATATCCCAAGTCGCACTGGTCAGGTTGTCATAAGCCAGAACGTTCGTCAGGTTTGAGTCTCCGATATTGGCGATGCTGATGTTGTAGGTTATGACGTTCCCAAGCCCTGCGGCGGTAAAGTTTGCCGTCTTGTTCAGATCGATCCCGGACCGAAGGACGGTCAGGTTCACGTTATCATCATCAGTCGCTTTCAATCCTGCCAAAGTGAAGCCCGTTGCGTTCACGGTATTGACCAGGTATCCGAACTGCGTGCCGTCGATCCGTGCCGTGACCTGCAGATGGGCCGACTCGCTGACGTTGAGAGATCCGAGATTCCAGTCGACTTCGTTTCCTGTAACCGTCCCCGATCGGTTGGCTCCGATCTGGTCGAGGCCGGAGGGCGCCAAGTCTCGGACCAATACCTCTTCAAAATCGACGTCTCCTGTGTTGGTTATGTTGATCAGGTAGGTTATGTTTGTTGCAGGGGTGGCAGTTTCTGGTGAAACGCTCTTCTTCACCGTGATCTTCGGCGTTCCGGAGGTCTCAGGCATCATCGGGTAATCGTCTTTTTCCGATCCACCCGGAATTGAATAAGGCGAGTCACCGATTCCGTCGCCGTCATAGTCGCTGCCGTCGTAGTCCGACCAGAAGTTGCCCGTGTAATTGGTGTACGTCGAGCCTTTGTACTGGTAAGTCCTCTCTTCGGGAGAGCGCCACGTGTTGGACGAATCGGACCAGACGTTGTTGGTGTTGTCGAAGGCATTGAGGTAGAAGGTGTTGGCGTTGGAGGAAAAAAGGTAGATACCATAGTTGCTGTTACCGCTGGCGGTGTTGCCTGTTATAGTGTTGCCGCAGGAGAAACTTAGGATGATTCCGTCCCAGTCGTTGCCGTTGGCGGTGTTGCCCGAGATGATGTTGTTGTCGCTGGTGATATTGAGATAGATGCCGGTGTCTCTGTTGTCGGAGGCGGTGTTGCCCGAGACGTTGTTGTTGTCGCTGGAGGAATCGAGGACTATGCCGAATCCGCTGTTGTCGGTGGCGGTGTTGCCCGTTACAGTGTTGCCGCTAGATTCTATGAGACAGATGCCTTCGTTATTGTTGCCGGCTGTGTTGCCCGTGATGATGTTGTCGCTTGAAGACCAAATGCCAATGCCGCTTCGATCGTTTCCGGTTGCGGTATTGCCTGATACGTTGTTGTTGTTGGCAGACCAGAGAAGTATGCCGTCGTAGATGCTGCCGGTAGCTTCGTTCTTTAAAATGATGTTACTATTGGCAGACCAGAGAAGTAAGCCGTTATAAGTGTTGTTGATAGCGGAATTGCTCGAAATGGTGTTGTTGCTGGATGAATCCAGGCGAACGCCGTAACTGTTACCGTTCACAGCGTTGCCTGTGATTATGTTATCATTCGAGGTAACGTCGATCCCAGCATCAAGATCGCCCGAGTTCCTCGCCACAAACTCTTCGAGAATGCACCCGTCGGCGCTTATCGTGATGGCACTGCCGACGCCACCGGCGTCCACGATCGGCGAGCCAACGCCACGAAGGGTCAGCTGCTTGTTCACGACGACGTTCTCATAATAGGTCCCGCTTGGAACGACTATCGTATCTCCAGGGCTTGCGGCGTCGATGGCCGCCTGGATGCTTTCGAAGACATTTATTTCATAAGCATCCACATCGGTGACGTTGTTGCCTTCAGTCGGAGCGCCCGTCGCGTTCACAATGTTCGTGAGGATTCCTGATGCAGAGCTGTTTATTCGGGCCACCAAGTCGACGATGGTCGAGTTTCCTGGGTCCATAGGACCAAAGATCCAGACGATGTCGTTTCCGTCGATGATTCCTTCGGGGTTGGACGATATGTAATCGAGACCCGAGGGCAGATAGTCCCTCAATATCACCGGATCTAGCCTGGAGGTTCCAGGGTTTGAGACATTGATGGTGAAGAATACCTCGTTTCCAGGTAGAGTTCCGGAGCTCCTCGAAGTCTTGTTAACCTTGATGGAGGCGCCAGCAGGAAGAGGCAAGTTGCCGAAGTCGATCCCGGTCGCATTATAATCTGTGAGGGAGATGGTGTAGTTTCCCGAAGGTGGATAGGTCTGGACCCATCCTGGCATGAGAGCTTCGCTAACGGTGTAGTTTCCGGCGGGGACCTCAAATCCGTAGGACCCATTCAAGTCCGTCACGGTGCTGTTGATCAAAGTTCCGTTGTCGGCATCCCAAAGCCGTACCTCCCATCCCTCAAGGCCGGGCTCTCCTGAGTCCCAGGAGCCGTTTCCGTCGGCGTCGTAAAACTTGGATCCGTTGATGGCCAGCCGAAGTTCAGCTTCTTCAATCGATGCTCCAGCCATCATCGGGTAGTCATCCCGTTCTGAGCCTCCAGCGATCAGGTAGGGTGAATCTCCGATGCCGTCGTCGTTGGCATCGGTTCCGGCGTAGTTGGACCAGAAGTTTCCGGTGTAGTTGGAATACGTCGAGCCGTTGTACTGGTAGGCCCGCTTTTCCGGAGAGCGCCAGAGATTGATTGAATCTGAATAAGCAGCACCCGTATTGTTAAATATATTTAAATATATTTTGTTATAATTGGATTGTACGATGTAGATACTGTTGCTTTCGCTTATGCTATTTCCCTGAACAGTATTATATCCTGATTGCCAGATAAATATGCCGTATAAGTTATTGCTAGCTATGTTATCCTCTATGAGATTATTGAATGAAGAGGAGAGATGTATCCCTTTCTCACTGCTATAGCTGGCTATATTCCTCCCTATTGTGTTATTATCAGAAGCCGACAGAGTGATACCATACGGATTATTGCTGGCGGTGTTTTCGCTGACTGTATTGTATAACGAATTCATGAGATAGATTCCGATTAATCCGTTGTTGATGGCCGTGTTATCTTCGATGATATTGCCGTTTGAAAAAAATAGCGAGATGCCTTTACAGTTGTTGGAGGCAACGTTTTCTGCGATTGTGTTGTTATTTGATCCAGCTCTTATTCCACCATCGTTCCACGTGTCGTCTCCTGCATTCTTTACTATAAACCCCTTAACAGTGCATTCGTCAGAGTTGAGGGTGATCGCACTTCCGCTACCACCTGCATCTACAACGGGTGATCCGACGCCCAACAAGGTGAGCTGCTTGTTTACGTTTACATGTTCGTAATAGGTGCCATTCGGCACCAATATCGTATCCCCAGGGCTCGCAGCGTCGATGGCCGCCTGGATTCCAACAAATACGTCCCGGGAAGTCTCGTCGGTGACATTTTCGCCGTTGGGAAGGATTGCAGTGGCATTTATGTAGTTGGTAAGAATCCCTGGCGTGGTTCCGTCTTCGATCTGGGCGACCATCTCAATGAGCGTTGAATTGCCGGAACCAAGGAAATCAAAGGTCCATACGACGTTTTTCCCTTCCACGTTTCCCGAAGGTGTGCTGGAAATGTACTCTAAGCCACCGGGCAGCATGTCGATGACTTCCACCCAGCTAAGATCGACCTCGTACGTGTTGGTGAGATTTATTGTGAAGGTGACGTTGTACAGGGGAAGGCCGCCCGAAGGATATACGGTCTTTTTCACATTGAATTCTGACATGTTGATCGAATCGTCGATCACAACTCCGGGCGTCATCGGGTATTCGTCTTGCTCAAATTTTCCTTCTATGTAGTAAAATGAATCTCCTATGCCATCCTCATTAGCGTCGTTTCCGGCGTAATCTGACCAGAAGTTTCCTGTGTAGTTGGAATATGTCGAGCCGTTGTACCTGTAGGCCTTCTCCTCTGGAGAGTGCCAGAGGTTGGTCGAATCTGAATAAGCGTTTTTGAAGTTGTCGTTTAGTTTGTTGAGGTAGATCTGATTGTTGTTGCTGTCCGTTTCGACACGGATTCCGTGTTCGTTGTTGCCGCTAACGGAGTTACCTTCCAAGAGGTTATCGCAGGAATACGACAAGAGGGATATGCCGGCACAGTCGTTGTTGTTGGCAGAGTTGTTCTTGAGTATGTTGTTGCTGGAGGTATCAAGGCGGATGCCGTAGAAGTTGCCGTTTACAGTGTTGTTTGTGAGGGTGTTTCCGTCGGAGGAGTAAAGGGATATGCCGTTGTTTCTCCCAGTATCGCCGACAACGTTGTTTCTGATATCGTTGCCGCTGGAAAAGGCGAGGACTATGCTATCGTCGTCGGAATTCAGGTCGCAGCCTTCGATTTTTGAGTTGATAGTGTTATAGAAATAAATTCCATAATAGTTGTTGGATATATCTTTCAGGTCTTTAACCGTGATGCCGTTGCAGTTGAAGCAGAAAACAACACCGGCATTCGTTAGCGAGTCGATGACGATACCGGATTTATCCACGAGGTAGTAAATCGGTTTTCCGTCTACCAGGTTGGATGTGTCGATATCGTTGCCTTCATGAGCATTATCTGCGCGGAAGTTGGAGAATCCATTTCTGTACATCTGATTGTTCCTCAGCGTATTTCCGCTGGAGGACTGGAGGATGAATCCGTTCCAGCCATTGAAGCTGGCGTTGTTGTTCTCGATGATGTTGTCGTCTGATAAGATCTTTATTCCTGCGTCGTTCTCATAACTTCCGGAGTTTGTCGTCACAAACCCTTCGATGGTGCATCCGTCGGCGCTTATCGTGATCGCGCTGCCGACGCCGCCCGCATCGACGATTGGCGAGCCAACGCCACGAAGGGTCAGCGGCTTGTTCACGTCCACGTTCTCATAGTATGTCCCGCTCTGGACGACTATCGTATCTCCAGGGTTCGCGGCATCGATCGCTTCCTGGATGCTCGAGACGACGACGTCGCAGACGGCCCCAGGGGTTACGTTATCTCCCGCCGAAGGCACGCCCGTGGCGTTGACCTGATTGGTCAGGTTTCCTGGTGCAGTTCCGCCTTCGATCCGGGCGATTAGCTCGATTACGGTCGAATTTCCGGGAGCCAGCTTCCCAAGAGCCCAGGTGATATTCCTCCCGTCGACGGTCCCGACGGGCGTGCTCAAAATGTGCTCAAGTCCCTCGGGCAGTTGGTCTCTGACCACGATCTCGTCGAGATCGACGTCACCTGTGTTGGTGGCGTTGATGGTGAAGGTGACGTTGTACAGGGGAAGGCTGCTCGGAGGGAAGACGGTCTTGGTCACCGTGATCTTCGGCGATCCTGAGGTCTCAGACATCATTGGGTAATCGTCTTTTTCCGATCCGCCCGGGATGAAATGAGGCAAATCGCCGATGCCGTCGCCGTCATAGTCGAAGCCTTCGTAATCTGACCAGAAGTTTCCTGTATAGTTGGTGTACGTCGTGCCTTTGTACTGGTAGGTCCTCTCCTCAGGAGACCGCCAGGTGTTTGCCGAGTCAGACCTGGCGTTGTTGGTGTTGCTGAAGGTGTTCTGGTAGATGGTGTTGCCGTTGGAAGAAGCGACGTGGATGCCGTAATCGTTACCGTTGGCAGTGTTGTCTGTGACGGTGTTGCCACTTGAGTAATCGAGGCGAATGCCGTAGTCGTTGCCGGATGCGATGTTGCCCGAGACGTTGTTCTCGCTGGAGAATCCGAGGCTGATGCCGTAGCCGTTGTTGTTGCTGGCGTTGTTGCCCGTGACGATGTTGTTATTGCTGATGGAACCGAGATGGATGCCAGCGCCGATTGAGGAGCCGGTGGCGGTGTTGCCCGAGATGTTGTTTTCGCTGGAGGAATAAAGGTCGATTCCGTACCAGCTGTTGCCGGTGGCGGTGTTGCCCGATACGGTGTTGCCGCTGGACGATTCGAGCCGGATGCCGTGGTAGTTGGCGGTGACGGTGTTGCCTGAGATGGTGTTGTTGTGTGAAGTCAGCTCGATCCCCGAATCGCCGGTGCTGCCCGCGTTCTTTGCTACGAAACCTTCGAGGGTGCAGCCGTCGGCGTTCAGGGTGATGGCGCTCCCTGACCCATCGGCGTCCACCACCGGCAGACCGGTGCCGGTGTCCACGCCCCGCAGCGTGAGAGTCTTGTTCACGATCACGTTCTCGCGATACGTACCGCTCTGGACCTCGACGGTGTCGCCGGGCCAGGCGGAGTTGATCGCAGCCTGGATCGAGGTGTAGTCGCAGCCGGAAGCGCAGACCGTGAGGGTCAGCGGGCCGGAGTTATTGGTCAACGGATAGTCGTCATGCTCCGATCCGCCCGGAATATCGTAGGGCACGTCGCCGATCCCGTCGCCGTCGATGTCTCGACCGGTGTAGTCGGACCAGAGGTTGCCTACAAGAGCTGACGAGTTCCAGGTGTTTGCCGAATCGGACCATGCGTTGTTGGTGTTGTTGAAGGCGTTCTGGTAGATGGTGTTGTCGCTGGATGAGCTGAGGTGGATGCCATGTAGGGTGCTGTCGGTGGCGGTGTTATCAGATATGGTATTGCTGGATGAGGATGCGAGGCTGATACCATACTCGCTGTTGCCGGTAGCGGTGTTCTCAGAGATGGTATTGTTATAGGATGAATAGAGGTAGACACCCCTTTCGCTCCCGGTGGCGGCATTGCTCCAGACGGTATTGTCATTGCAGGAGTCGTAGAGAACAATCCCGTACTTACGATTGCCAGTGACGACATTGCTCGAAATGATGTTGTTGCTGCTGGAGTAAGTGATGTCAATGCCGGAGTGAGTGTTGTTTGTGGCGGTGTTGTCTGAGATGGTGTTGCCGCTAGAAGAAACCAGGCTGATGCCGAATTTACTGAGAGTGGCAATATTGTTGAAAATAGAGTTGTCACTTGAGGCCACAGATATGCCCGCTTTAGTGCTGGCCGAATTTGTGGCCACGAAACCCTCCAGGGTGCAACCATCAGAGCTCAGAGTTATAGCGTTACCCAATCCACCGGCGTGCACAATAGGCTGACCAGTGCCTGTGTCCATGCCCCGGAGCGTGAGGCTCTTGTTCACGACCACGTTTTCATAGTATGTCCCGCTCCAAACCTCGATTGTGTCGCCCGGACAGGCGGCGTTGATGGCAGCCTGGATGCTGGTGTAGTCGCAGCCCGAGGCGCAGACCGTGAAGGTCAACGGGCCGGAATTATCTGTCAGAGGATAGTAGTCGTGCTCTGATCCGCCCGATATGTTGTAGGGTGTGTCGCCGATCCCGTCGCGATCCATGTCCAGGCCGGCGTAGTCGGACCAGCGGTTGCCTATCAGAGCGGGCGAGTTCCAGGTGTTAGCCGAATAGGACCAGGAGTTGTTGGTGTTGTTGAAGGTGTTCTGATAGATGGTGTTGCCGCTGGAGTAATAAATGTATATGCCATAGTTGCCATTTTCGGTGGCGGTGTTATCAGAGATTGTGTTGCCGCTGGAGGAAGAGAGCAAGATGCCGTCGTCATCGTTGTTGGTTGCGTCATTGCCAGAGACGGTGTTGTTGCTGGAGTAATAGACGACGATTCCGTGCATGGTGTTGCGGGTGGCAGTGTTGCCCAAAATGGTGTTGTTGCTGGAGTGGTCTAGGTCGATGCCGTTTTTTGTATTGATGGTGGCGGTGTTGCCTGAGATTATATTGTCAGAGGCAGAAGTGAGATGGATGCCGTAAGTGTTGCTGGTAACGTTGTTGCCCGAGATGGTGTTTCCATCTGAATATACGCAGATCCCATTATACGAATTCCTTGCAACAAACCCTTCGAGGGTGCAGCCGTCGGCGTTCAGGGTGATGGCGCTCCCTGACCCATCGGCGTCCACCACCGGCAGACCGGTGCCGGTGTCTACGCCCCGCAGAGTGAGCTGCTTGCTCACGTTCACGTGTTCGCGATATGTCCCGCTCCAAACCTCGATGGTATCGCCGGGCAGGGCGGCGTTGACGGCATCCTGGATTCTGGTGTAGTCGCAACCCGAAGCGCAGACCGTTAAGGTCAGCGGGCCAGAATTATTTGTCAACGGATAGTAGTCCTGCTCCGATCCGCCCGATATGTTGTAAGGCGCGTCACCGATCCCGTCGCCGTCGATGTCACGGCCGGTGTAGTCGGACCAGCGGTTTCCCCTCAGAGCGGGCGAGTTCCAGGTGTTCGAAGAATCGGACCAGGAGTTGTTGGTGTTGTTGAAGGAGTTCTGATAAATGGTGTTGCCGCTAGACGAGCTGAGGTGGATGCCATATAGGATGTTTCCGGTGGCGGTGTTGTCCGAGATGGTGTTGTTACCGCTGGAGGACGAGAGCCAGATGCCGTATTGGTGGTTGCCGGTGGCAGTGTTGCCAGAGACGGTGTTGCTATTGGATTCCCCGACGTAGATGCCGTTCTGGGTGTTGTAATTAGCGGTGTTGCCTATGACGATGTTATTTTCGCTGGAGGGCCAGAGGCTGATGCCGCCGAGGCCGTTGCTGTTTGCTGCGTTCTCCTCGATGGTGTTGTCGCTGGAGTAACGGAGGTATATGCCAGTGGCAGCATTGTCCGTGACGGTGTTGCCTGAAATCGTATTAGCGCTGGAGTAATCGAGGCTGATGCCGTCCCAGTTGTTGCTGGAGACGTTGTTGCCTGAGATTGAGTTGTTGTCTGAAGTTACCGATATCCCTGCACAGGGAAACTCGCCGCCAGAATTCGTCGCTCCAAACCCCTCCAGGGTGCACCCGTCGGCGCTCAGGGTGATAGCGCTCCCCGACCCACCGGCGTCCACCACCGGCAGACCGGTGCCGTTGTCCACGCCCCGGAGCGTGAGTGTCTTGTTCACGTCCACATTCTCGTAGTAAATCCCGCTCTGGACCTCGATTGTATCGCCCGGACAGGCGGCGTTGATGGCAGCCTGGATCGAGGTGTAGTCGCAGCCGGAAGCGCAGACCGAAAGGGTTCTTGCGCCGGCGTTATCCGTCAGCGGGTTCTCGTCCAGTTCGGACCCGCCCGGAATATCGTAGGGCCAGTCACCGATCCCGTCGCCGTCGCAGTCCCTGCCAGCGTAGTCGGACCAGTGGTTGCCCATCAGAGCGGGCGAGTTCCAGGCGTTCGTCGAATCGGACCAGGAGTTGTTGGTGTTGTTGAAAGTGTTCTGATAGATGGTGTTGCAGCTGGAGGAAGAGAGCAAGATGCCATATCGAGTGTTGCCGGTAGCGGTGTTATCAGAGATGGTGTTGCCGCTGGAGCCTGAGAGCCAGATGCCATATCGCGAGTTGCTGGTGGCGTCGTTGCCAGAGATGGTGTTGTTGCTGGAGTAATAGACGACGATTCCGTGTATGGAGTTGCGGGTGGCTGTGTTGCCCAAAATGGTGTTGTTGCTGGATTGGTCTAGGTCGATACCGTTTATTGTATTGATGGCGGCGGTGTTGCCTGAGATGATATTGTTAGAAGCGATAGTGAGATGAATGCCACACTGGCTGTTGCCGGTGGCGTTGTTGCCCAAGATGGTGTTTCCATCTGAATATACTCTGATCCCAGTATACGAATTCCTTGCAACAAATCCCTCCAGGGTGCAGCCGTCAGCGCTCAGGGTGATGGCATCGCCGGACCCGTCGGCGTCCACCACCGGCAGACCGCTGCCGTTGTCCACGCCCCGCAGCGTGAGCTGCTTGCTTACGTTCACGTTCTCGTAGTAAATCCCGCTTTGGACCTCGATTGTATCGCCCGGGCAGGCGGCGTCGATGGCATCCTGGATCGAGGTGTAGTTGCAGCCAGATGCGCAGACCGAAAGGATTCTTGCGCCGGCGTTATCCGTCAGCGGGTACTCGTCCCGCTCGGACCCGCCCGGAATATCGTAGGGCACGTCGCCGATCCCGTCGCCGTCGCAGTCCCTGCCAGCGTAGTCGGACCAGCGGTTGCCCCTCAGAGCGGGCGAGTTCCAGGTGTTCGTCGAATCGGACCAAGCGTTGTAGATGTTGTTGAAGGTGTTCTGGTAGATGGTGTTGCCGATGGAAGAAGCGACCCGGATGCCGTAGTCATTGTCGGTGGCGGTGTTCTCAGAGATGGTGTTGTTGGTGCAGAAGAGATAGATGTCGATACCGGACCAGCTGTTGTTATTGGCGGTATTGCCCGAGATTGTGTTGTTTTTACTGGAGCTATAGAGGTAGATGCCGCAGCGGTTGCTGTTGGCGGTGTTGCCTATGACGATGTTGTTGCCGCTGGAGGATTGGACGACGATGCCTATATTGTTGTCGGTGGCGGTGTTGCCCGAGATTGTATTGCCGCTGGAGTCACAGAGATAGATGCCATCCCACTCGTTGCAGGTGACGATGTTGCCAGAGATGGTGTTGCCGTTCGAAGTTACCGTTACCCCTGCAGCAGGCCAGCCACTCCCCGATTTGGTCGCCACAAACCCTTCCAGGGTGCACCCGTCAGCGCTCAGGGTGATGGCGCTCCCTGACCCCCCGGCATCCACAATCGGCTGTCCTGTGCCGGTGTCCACGCCCCAAAGAGTGAGCTGCTTGTCAACCACCACGTTCTCGCGGTAGGTCCCACTCAGTACAATTATCGTATCGCCAGAATTTGCGGCATTGATCGCCGCTTGGATGCTCTCGCCAGGGAAGACGACGTTCATAATTATCGGATAGTAGTCCTTCTCCGATCCGCCGGGGATCTCGTAGGGAGAATCGCCGATCCCATCGCCGTTGCTATCGGATCCCGTGTAATCGGACCAGCGGTTTCCGACGTAGGTGGTGTACCCTCCATGCTCGATCTCTGTGGGCGAATGCCAAGTGTTGACTGATATCGACCGGGCGTTTTTTGTGTTGTCGAAGGTGTTAAGGTAAATTGTATTTCCGTCAGAGGAAGAAATGTAAATGCCGTAGTCGTTACCGGTTGCGGTGTTCCCCGAGATTGTGTTGCTGTTGCTGAAGGAACCGAGGTATAATCCGCTCTGAGTGTTGCCGGTGGCGATGTTGCCTTTGACGATGTTGTTTTCACTGGAGGGATAGAGGCTGATGCCGTCGTAGCCGTTGTTGTTGGCGGCGTTGTCCTCGATGGTGTTGTCGATGGATTCCCCAACGTAGATGCCGTTCTGGGTGTTGTAATTAGCGGTATTGCCTATGACGACGTTATTTTGGCTGGAGGGCCATAGGCTGATGCCGCTTAGGCCGTTGCTGTTGGCGGTGTTGTCCTTGATGGTGTTGTCGCTGGAGTAACGGAGGTATATGCCGGTGGCAGCGTTGTCCGTGACGGTGTTGCCAAAGATCGTATTGCCGCTGGAGTAATCGAGGCTGATGCCGTCCCACTTGTTGTCGGAGACGGTGTTGCCTTCGATCGTGTTGTTGTCTGAAGTTACCGATATCCCTGCACAAGGATATTCTGTGCCAGAGTTCGTCGCCACAAATCCCTTGAGGGTGCAGCCATCAGCGCTCAGGGTTATGGCGCTGCCGGTTTCCTCGGCGTCCACTACCGGCGAGCTGCTGCCTTGCAACGTGAGCTGTTTGTTCACGTTCACGTGTTCATAGTAGGTCCCGCTATAGACCACGATGGTGTCGCCAGGGGTGGCAGCATTTATGGCGTCCTGGATTTTGGTGAATTCGTAGCCGGTGGGCCCGACGGTATGGGTCGCAGCCTCGGCACAGTTCATAAGCATTATAAGGAAAAAGAGACCGGTCAACACAGAGTTAACTTTATGATACAGTATGTTCATAATCTCCCTCGAACAATGCATTCTCTGAGGTTTGATAATCTTATATAAAACATACGGTAGAAAGATAAAAATTATTATTTTGTATTAATAATCTTCAGGGCTTTTTTCCTGAAAAATGCGGCCCATTATTCGCTTTTGGTCGTGGTTACCATGCAAAACGACTCTAACTATCAGAAACGTTATGTTAAGTCATTCTCGTAGTCGGCTGCACTTGGAAAAGGTAGACCCTCGAACTTATCCAAAGACGGATCAAGCGCGTCATATTAAGTTAAGTTCATTTGCAAGGGCGACGGTCCCCCGGAAGTTTGCGGATGCGGCGAAGGTCTCGTCGATCGAGGATGACGGAATGAGACTGCGACTTGACAGCTCTATAGGAACCTACTTATCCCCTCCCGAATTTCAGAAGTTGTGCGGGAATAGCTCAAAGGCGAAAAAGGCCTCCAGCCGTTCTCTCCGGATGTGATCCTCAATGACAAAATGCCGATACGCAGTTCTGTCAACGACCATCCTCATCCTGGCGACCCTCGCAGCCCTCCCGGCGGCCACCGCCAGCGAGAGCGAGAGTTATTCAGACCCGACAACCGACCAGGACCGAGAGGTCCTCTTCCAGGTCTCGACGATCGACGCCCTCCTCCTCAGCGTCTACGACGGCATCCTC
This sequence comes from Methanothrix sp., assembly GCA_035380685.1. Taxonomy (GTDB): domain Archaea; phylum Halobacteriota; class Methanosarcinia; order Methanotrichales; family Methanotrichaceae; genus Methanocrinis. Next base: position 35,117 of record DAOSXX010000008.1, read on the forward strand.
CCCGTAGGCGATCTGAAGGCGAGGGGCGACTTCGGGATCGGGACCTTCGATAAGCTGGAGGGCGAGATGGTCGTCGTCGACGGCGTCTGCTACCAGGTGAAAGTCGACGGCAATGCCTACGTCGTCCCCGACGATGTCACGACCCCCTTCGCCACCGTCACCTTCTTCGACCCCGATGAGACGGTCACGGTCGAGAAGGCCGATAACATGACGGAGCTCGGCGATATCCTGGAACGAAGCTTCCCCTCTGAGAACGTATTCTACGCCGTTCGGATCGACGGGACGTTCCCGTACGTGAAGACGAGAAGCGTCCCAGCCCAGGAGAAACCCTACCCCCTCCTCGTCGACGCCGTCGCCAACCAGACGGTCTTCGAGTTTGAGGACGCCTCCGGGACGGTCGTCGGCTTCTGGTCCCCCGAGTTCGTCGACGGCATCAACGTTCCCGGCTACCACCTCCACTTCATCACCGACGACCGGAAGGCAGGCGGCCACATCCTCGACCTCCGGGTGGAAGGGGCCGAGGTGGATCTGGACCTGACCCCCAACATATTCATGGCCCTCCCGACGGCGGGCGACTTCTTCAGCGTCGACCTCACCGGCGACCTATCCAGCGACCTGGAGAAGGTGGAGAAGTAGAGCGGCAAAAAGCAGTTCGAAAAGGGTAAAGAGCAGCGAACGACTGTTTGAAGCCTTTACCCATATAAGTTTTTCAGATTACCAGTATCCCATATAATGTCCGATCGATATTCCAGTCAATACAAAAATAATAATTATTATTGGTGCAACCGGCTTTCCGCATCAACGCTCCAGCGCATAGTATTTTTCGCAGTCCTGCCCCAATAGTCGAATGATCTTAACGAGATTATCATTCAAATTCGCAATCTTTAGATGCATTTCTCCATTAATCCAGATGGTTACTTCTGCAACTCCCATGAACAGAAATGCTATCCACTTGAATGTTGGCTTTTGGGTCGGTTTTTTTAGCTGGCTTGGTACGGTCTCACCCATCTCCCGCATTCGTTTTCTGATCAACCACTCCGCGATAGAATATATCATGAGCGTCAGGACCATGATCATGGCAAGAGCTTCAATGCGTTCTTCTTTCTTGAGATACACCTCCGCTACGCGGAAGCTCTTATCTTTCAGGAATCTGAATCCCTGTTCGACCGCTTGTTGCCCCTTATAGTAGCTTAGAATGGTATCAGGATCTATATTGAGATCATTCGTAGCTAAAATGAACCTTCCAAGCCTAGTTTTTTCTTTTGATACCTTATCATCGTCTAACTCGACCTTAGCCTCGATAAAATGGACTTCAATAAGCATTTCGCCATTTTTAGGCAGTCCCCTTTTCTTATCTACCCTTTTTGTTACCAATTTAACCGATAAATCTCTGAATTTGTGTAAAGGATGCTTTGTTAGCCATATTTCAGCTTCTTTTCTCGCATCTGCCTCACAGGCGAACTCGCGACGCCCTAGTTTTGCCAGTTCTCTCTCAGCTGTACGATCCTCTTTTTCGAGCCGCTTTTCGAAGGTCCTTTCCATCCGCTCCATCATCGGCTTAGATTGGTAAACTACCCACCTTTGAGATATATCTCCGTAGTTTGAGGATGTCGAAAAGCACTTGTATCTCGGGTCGGAACACTCAATTAGATCTAGATCGCTATCAATCAACCTTTTACACTCGGCAAGAGTTGCTGGTACGCGAGTTATCCAGAGGGTATCGGTTCCAAGCTGTTTGATATTTTTCTCACTATAGACTGCACTATCAGCTATGTAATAAGCGGCATCATCCAGGTTGAGGCCGTTCTTAACCTTCAGAAACGATTCCATGATCGTGTTTTTATCTGAGGCATTCCCGGAATGGGCTTTGGCAAAAAGAGGTATGCCGTCTTGGTTTGTCACCAATCCCAGGACGAACTGCTTCAGGTCCATCCGCCCGTCTTTGGAATGGCCGAGGGTTATCTCGATAGCGTTCTGACCACTGGGACCCTCGTAATTGCCCTGGACGCTGAAGCTCGTAGTGTCAGCGTGAAGCCGTTGAACTCCCAGATCAAGTTGGCTCATAACCTTAAGGGATATGTCGTTGAAGAGTTCTGTGGGGCCGTAGGCGTAAATCGCATCAAGAGTTCTTCCGAGGGCATCGTCGTTAAGATCCGATGCCGTAACACCGTCACCAAGCAATCTCTCGATAGGAAGCTTCTCATAAAATTCTGAAAATAAATATAATCTCTGCCCAACATAGCCCAGACCATTCAGGATCATGGCCTTTATGATTTTTGAATGCTCTAGATTATGATTTCTAAGCTTTGGAATCCGGTTATCGATAAGATCGGCGATATCGAGCTGATCGAATACACCTGTAACTAAACCCAAATGATCCAGTTGAAGAGTCCTTATCTCCATACTTGCTACTCCTAAAAAATCCGATATAACGAGATATTTAATAAATCTTTGCTATAAATTATGGCGAAAATGTCTGAAAATCAAACCGTTAGTGCGAAACGACGGATTTAGGTATGCTATTCTAAATTTACACGGTTAGAGAGGTCTCTGAATACAATTTGCTTAACGAGCTTCATTTCGATTTTGTAGCGCCACCGGACACAATTTACATTTCGAGTTACAGAGTTGGAGACCGGTTATGCTCTCCCAAAACTAGTCCATCAATATCAAAAAAGATATAAAGAAAACGAGTCCTAATATAGTGGATGTAAAAAATGAAATATGACTCGAGCTCGCAGAGAGCTTTTCGATGCTGGCAACCAAGCGAGGATCCCGATTTTTGGGGGATTCCGAGTCTAACCTAAATCGAATTTTGAATGACGGAGAGGATACTAAATGGCAGGATTAGGTGGAACCCCTGTGCTCATATTAAGGGAAGGAAGCCGGAGAACGGCGGGCCGCGACGCCCAAAAGTCGAACATCATGGCCGCCAAGGCCGTGGCCAGCGCCGTCAGAACCACCCTCGGCCCCAGGGGGATGGACAAGATGCTGGTGGACGCCGTGGGCGATGTGGTCATCACCAACGACGGCGTGACGATCCTGAAGGAGATGGACATCGAACATCCTGCAGCCAAGATGATGGTGGAGATAGCCAAGACTCAGGACGACGAGGTCGGCGACGGCACCACCACCGCCGTGGTCCTGGCAGGGGAGCTGCTCGAACGAGCCGGGGATCTTCTCGAAGAGGAGATCCACCCCACCGTCATCGCCGCCGGGTACAGGGATGCGGCGGAGAAGGCCGTAAAGCTTCTCTCTCTGATGGCGATCGAGGTCGGGCTCGGGGAGGAAGCTCTTCTGAAAAGGATCGCCATAACCTCCATGAGCGGCAAGGGCTCCAGCGTCGCGAGAGACGCTCTGGCAGACCTCGCCCTCGAGGCGATAAAATCGATCGTCGACGAAGACGGGACCGCGGACGTCGATAACATTACCGTCGAGAAGAAGGTGGGCGGGAAGATAGACGACTCCGAGCTGGTGTGGGGCATGGTGATCGACAAGGAGCGCCTCTCACCCAGCATGCCGAAGAGGGTGAGGGACGCAAAGATCGCCCTCCTCAACGCCGTCATCGAGATCGAGAAGACCGAGTTCGGATCCGAGATAGAGATCAAGTCGCCGGGGCAGCTTTCTGCCTTCCTGGACCAGGAAGAGCTGATGCTCAAAAAGATGGTCGACGGGATCGCCAACGCAGGCGCCAACGTCGTCTTCTGCCAGAAGGGTGTCGACGACTTGGCCCAGCACTTCCTGGCCAAAGCTGGCATCTACGCCACAAGGAGGGTCAAGAAGAGCGACATGGAGAAGCTGGCGAGGGCCACCGGCGGAAGGATCGTGACCAGCATCCACGATATCGTCGCCGAGGATCTGGGACGGGCGGGGCTCGTCGAGGAGAGGAAGATCGCCGGGGACGATATGACCTTCGTCCTGGAGTGCGAGAACCCCAAGTCTGTCTCCATAATCCTCCGAGGCGGAACCGAGCACGTCGTCGACGAGCTGGACCGGGCGATAGAGGACGGGCTACGCGTTTTGGGAGTGACCCTGGAAGACCGTCACCTAGTACCCGGAGGCGGGGCCCCGGAGATCGAGCTCGCCCTGAGGCTGAGAGAGTACGCGGCAACGGTAGGCGGAAGAGAACAGCTGGCCATCGAGGCCTTCGCCGAGGCGGTGGAGGTGGTGCCGAAGACCCTGGCGGAGAACGGGGGCTTTGACCAGATAGACGCTCTGGTGGCCCTGAGGAGCGAGCATGAGCGAGGGATCAAGAGCGCGGGGCTGGATATGGATGCCGGAAGGCCGGCCGATATGCTGGACGGAGGCATCGTCGAGCCCCTGAGGGTCAAGGTCCAGGCGATCAAGTCCGCAGCCGAGGCGGCGGTCATGATTCTCAGAATCGACGACGTCATAGCCTCGAAGTCGGGCGGCGGCGTAGGAGGAGGCATGTCCGGCGGAGGCGAGATGGGAGAGGAGTTCTGATCCTCTCCCGGACCTGGATCTGGGTGAGCTTCGCGTCAGAATCACGGCTTGTGGTCGCTCATGCTGTCGGAGAACGCAAAGCAGTACATGGCCGACAAAGTTGTAGAGATCACTAAGGAGCATATCGCATCTATGCCTCTTTTCGTTTCGGTCGCTGGTCGTCAAATCCGATTCTGCGCCTGGCGCCTTCAACTCCGTCAGCAGTGCCGGAAGGCGAGGCTAGACAGCCATTCCAAAAATGTACAAGTCCACAACCGCTATATCCCTTGAACGAGAACGAGAAATTTATCACCCTCAGGCTCAACCCTGAACGATCACAGCAAGACGGTGGAACCGTGGAGGAAGAACATGACGAATAATGGTCCCAAGATTCTCATTCTGTTTATCTTGATTACGGCGATGGTCACGGGGACGCTGGCCGAACGAGAGACAGAGACGGCAACTGCAGGAACGAACCTGAGCACATCCGAGACCTCTCTCATCCTGTTGAAGCTTCAAGCTCTCGTCCAGGAGGAGCTCGACCTTCTGGACGATAACCTATCCCTCGCGGCGGAGAGTCTCGCTGCCACTGACCTGGAGGGGCCCGAAGCGCGAAGCATCCTAAACACGGTCTGCCGGGAGAACCCCTACCTGATCGACTGCTCTGTTGTCGATTTGGATGGCATTATGGTAATGGTGGAGCCTGACGCCTACAGGGGGTCTGAGGGCTCCAACATAAGCGACCAGAAACACATCATCGAGATTCACGAGACCCGTCAGCCGGTCCTGAGCACCTCCTTCCCAGCAGTCGAGGGGTTCAATGCCGTCGTGCTGGAGTGGCCGATCTTCTCTGCCGGAGGAGAGATGAAAGGCTCGGTCAACGCCCTCTTCAGGCCGGACCTCCTCTTCTCCTCAGCGATGGAGTTGGAGCCGGTGCTGGAAGAAGAGAGCCAGGACCAAGGGGTCACGGCCTGGGCGATGGCGACCGACGGGCTGATCCTCTACGACCCGGACCCCAATGAGGTGGGAAGAAACCTATTTTCCGACCCGCTTTACAAGCCTTACGTCCAGCTTCTCGCGCTGGGGGAGAGGATCGCCTCAGAGAATTCGGGCAATGGATCTTACGAGTTCTTGGGCCCCGGTCTAAAAGATCCCGTGGTCAAGAGAGCCTGTTGGGCGACGGTGGGACTGCACGGAACGGAGTGGCATCTGGTGGTGGTCCGCGTCGTCTAAGATGCGATTTTACTAGAGCGAAGATCCGCCCCCCTCATCTCTTGGACCTGCCAGGAGCGAAAGGGGGGGGCCTCCACCAAAACTTCGCCCTTTACGCCCGCGTGATCAGGTCAGGCCTGAGGTTCGCCCTTTTGAGCGGGGGAAGATCGCCCCAGAGCGCCATCTCCTTGCCCCTGATCACCATGGCGCCAGAGATCCCTGGTTTGCCGACGGCGTCAAAGGCCTCTGACAGGGGCGAATCCACCCCGACGGCGTTTCCGAGGGCTGTGGCCGCGGCGTCAGCAAGAGAGACGTCCTCGGAGACGACGACGGCCGCGTCGGCGTACCCGAAGCTGATGGAGGGGCCGACGGTCCCGCTGCTGGTGCAGATGCCGATGGGCGCAGCCCGAGGCGGAATCTCAAAGGCCAGGTTTTTGAGGGGCGAAGATCCGGCGTAGATCCCCATCAGGACGGGCCGGTCAGCGACGAGGGCGACGTCACCGCCGTTGTCGACGATGGCGCAGGAAGCTCCGGCCCTGATCATCGCCTCCAGGGCGAAGCGGGCGATCGTCCCGGCGACGCTGCTCATGGGACCGATCCCGACAGCCGCCCCCGCCCTCACCATATCCCTGACGATCTGAGGCGCTTTCTCGATGGCACGGTCGTAGGGCTCCAGGGTCAGGACGAAGAATGGGTCCTCTCTTATGAACTCCTCAAGAAGGGCGCGCTGGACTTTTATCACCTCTTTGGCCGCCTCGATCTGATCCTGCTTCTGGGCCGTGATGGTGACGATCGTCTCCTTGAGCCTGAACCTCTCCCTGACGAGATCGGTCAACTCGTTCACCCCTCCGCCAGAGGTGCCAAATCCGGCCTTTCCGCGCCCTTCAGGGCCCGGGCCACGATCTCGCGCCTTCCCTTCAGGAGAACCTCGATCTCCTCACCATAAGTCACCTCTATCGGCTCTGCGACCTCGTAGAGCCGCGATAGCTGTCCCATCCCCTCCTCCGACGATGGCAGAAGGACTTTGAACTCCTCCATGGTCGGAAGCTTCTCGGCGATCAGATCGATGAGACCGTCAAGGCCGCGCCCCTCCTGGGCAGAGATGAGGACGGGGCTGGGCGCCAGGTCCCGGATTAGCTCGGACCTCTCTTTTGCGTCCTCGGGACCGATCCTGTCCACCTTGTTCAGGACCGAGACTATGGGAGCGTAGCAGCCGCAGTCCCAGAGGGTCTGGTGGCAGGAGGCGAGCTTATCTCTCAGAACATCGGGCGGATCGGAGAGGTCCACCACCAGAAGGACCAGGTCCGCCTCGACAATCTCGGCGAGGGTCGACCGGAAGGCCTTGATCAGAAAGAGAGGGAGATCGTCGATGAAACCGACGGTGTCGGTGAGGAGAAACTTTCGCTCTTTCGCGGCCACAGCCCTCGTGGTGGGGGAGAGGGTGGTGAAGGGCTGGTCTTTCGCCGATACCCTCTCCTCTGCCAGGCGATTGAAGAGGGTGCTCTTTCCGGCGTTGGTGTAGCCGGCGAGGGCCACAAGGTCGAAGCCGAGCTCCCGCCTCCTCTCCCGCCTCCTCTCCCCCGTCTCCTCCACAGCCTTCAGCTCGGCCCTGATCTTGGCCATCCTCCCCTTGATGTCCCGGTACATCGAGACGTCGTAGCTTCCCGACCCCCGGTAGCCGGGCCGCTCGCTAAGCTTTTTGAGGGACTCGATCGTCCGGACGAAGGGCGCCTCGTAGGAGAGGCGGGCGAGCTCCACCTGGAGCTTCGCCTCTCTCGAAGAGGCCCTGGAGGCGAAGATCTCCAGTATCAGGTTGAACCGGTCTATAGCCTGGACCTCAAACTCCTTTGTGATGTTGAACATCTGACCGGGGCTGAGCGGGTTTTGAAATATCAGCTTCTCGGGCGAGAGAGAGGCCGCCTCGGCGACCTTGCCCCGTCCGAGCTGAAACCTCCTGTCCCTGCCTCTTCTCTGGACTATCTCGGCGAGGACCTTGTAGCCCGCCGACTCGGCGAGGCCCCGAAGCTCCGCCATCTTCTCGGGATGGGGCTCATCCCTCGGGTCCTCCCGGAAGAGGAGCACCGCCGTCTTCTCCTCCTTCATGCCCCTCCAGTCGTCGTCTTCAACTCCCCCACGCCGAGCCCTTCCTCCATCAGCCTCAGGACCAGCTTTCGGCCCGCAAAGGAAGCGTGGTGGGCAAGCTCGATCGCCCTCCTCTCTCCGAGGGACTCGGGGTACTTGAACTCCCGGCCCAGGATGCTCTCGACCCGCCACCGCTCCAGGTTGTAGAGGTCGCCCTTCTCGGCCAAAACGACGCCGGGCAGGCCCCGGACCGAGTCCTCGATCAGCTTTATCACCACCTCCATCTCCACCGACTCCGCCACCAGGGGAACGAGCCTGATCCGCCTCGTCCTCTCGATCCCCTCCGGGGATATCTTTGCCAGCACCGAAGCGGAGACCATGATGTACTTTCCGCCCACAGCGTGCCTGCCGGAGATGTCGACCGCCACCACGTCCAAGGTACCATCTCTTCGTCAGATCGTCGTCATAGGTCGAGGCCGAGGTCGATTATGGCGTGCTTGTCGACCACGGCCGTCGCCCGCTCCAGGGATAGGCCTGCGCCCCTGGCGATCTCAATCGCCCTCTCGCGGTCGATCAGGTCGTCGGGGGCGTGGGCGTCGGTGTCGACGACCATCTTCGCGTCCGACTCCAGGGCGAGCCTCGCCACGTGGCCGTTGGTGATGTTGTGCCCGAGCCGGGCGGTCAGCTCAAGGCAGACGTTGTTATCTCTAGCCAGATCCGCCTCCTCGGGGGTGAGAAAGCCAGGGTGGGCGAGGATGTCGGCTTCGATCTCAAGGGCCATCCGGTTCGTCCCGGGGGCCACGGGCTCGACGGGCGTCTCGCCGTGGACGACGATTAGGTCGGCTCCGAGCCTTCGGGCGAGAGTCGCCAGCTTCCCCATCTTTGCCGGGGGGACGTGGGTCAGCTCGACGCCGGTGAGGATCCTCATATCCAGGACGTCCTCCAGCTCCTTGACTTTCGAGACCTGGCGGATGACGAGCTCGACGTTGGTGAAGTCGACGTGATCGGTGATCCCGAGGGCCCGGCACCCCTTCATCTCGGCCCTGCGAACCAGCTCGCTGGGGATCAGTTCGCCATCGCTGAAGACGGTGTGAGTGTGAAGGTCGATCATGAAGTGGCCTGAATCACAAACATTATTAAGTATTGCCTTCAACAAAACCAGCCCAAGGCCTAACCAGGAGTTTTCGATGACCACAGCGATCAGACGTTTGGTATTGGACGTATTGAAGCCGCATGTACCCACAATTTTGGAGCTTGCCGAGGCTCTGAGCAAGCTCGGCGGAATAACCGGGGTGAATCTGAGCCTATCTGAAGTTGACCAGCAGACTGAGACGATCAAGATCACCATCAAAGGAGATAAGATCGATTACCTGGCCGTGGAGTCTGTGATATCGGACTTCGGAGGTGTGATCCACAGCATCGACGAGGTCGTGGCCGGTAAAGAGATCGTGGAAGAGGTGGAGACCGCCCAGGACCGCTGACCTTCGGCCCGGCGGCGCTTTCTGGATAGGGACTCGACTGATAAATCCCTTGACGCCCTTCGATCTTCTGATCTTGGCGCTCCGCCAGAATCAGCCGCGTCTTCTTTTGATCCTGCTAGCGATCTCTTTTACGAGGGCCGTCTTCGGCCCTTTCTTTGGGACCGTGACCCTGCCGGGCTTTTCCCACCATTCCTTTGGATAGTGCTTATCCCTTTCAGCCTCAGGCGCGAGGCCCATCTCCATGGCAGCCACCATGATCTCGTCGACGGTGGGCTTCTCGATGGCGTCGCGCTTTGATATCTGCCTCCCATCGCTCCTCGACCTCTCGGCGTCGATGTAGGCGGGCCAGATCACCACTCGCCCCTCTTTCTTGGACATGAAAGAGCCCACGTCTCCCTGCTGGATAAGATTTTTGGCTCCTGGAGCTGTACAATTTGGGATAGCCTTTTAGAGAAGAAATGCCGAAGAGATCTCTGGAGTTCATGATCATGAGCGAGAATGCCTATCCCACCGCCAAGGTCGGCGACCAGGAGGTGCCCTGGGACCCGGAGCAGCTGAGGAAGATCCAGGAGCATCCCTGCTTCAGCGAGAAGGCCTGCCACCGGTTCGGCAGGATGCACCTCGCCGTCGCACCAAAGTGCAACATCCAGTGCAACTACTGCATCAGGGACTTCGACTGCGTCAACGAGACCCGGCCGGGGGTCACAAGCCAGGTCCTCACCCCTGCCGAAGCTCTTCAGCGGGTTGACGAGGTGATGGAGAAGCTTCACTACATCAAGGTGGTGGCGGTGGCAGGCCCCGGCGAGCCCCTCTTCAACGAGCCGACTTTCGAGACCTTCGGGCTCGTGGGAGAGAAGTACCCGCACCTGATCCTCTGCGTCAGCACCAACGGCCTCCTCCTCCCCGACACCATAGACCGGCTTGACAGCCTCGGCGTGAGCAACGTTACCGTAACCCTGAACGCCGTAGACCCGAATATTGGAAAGGAGATCTACGAGCACGTATTCTACGAGGGGAAGATGTACAAGGGCCTCGAGGCCGCCGAGATCCTCCTCGACCACCAGCTGAGGGGGCTTGAGGAGGCGGTGAAGAGGAAGATGATAGTCAAGGTGAACACCGTCCTCATCCCCACGATAAACGACGATCACGTCGTCGAGATCGCAAAGACCGTCAAGAAGCTCGGGGTTTACATCCAGAACGTGATGCCCCTGATCCCCCAGTATAGGTTCTCGCACCTCTCCCCACCAACGCCTGCCCAGAAGAAGGCGGTCCAGGACGATCTTGCCAAGATAATGAAGCAGATGAGGCACTGCAGGCAGTGCAGGTCGGACGCTATCGGGAAGCTCGGGTGCGACGTTCAGCAGCAGTTCGAGAAGAGCGAGGAGAAGTAGACGAATATCGCGGGAGTGGATGGGCCCCTGGAAAGTAGGGACGCTGCCGCTTTCCGTTTCGTTTCAGGATAGGTCGATCTTGGCCTTTATCGCGGCAATGTCTCTTTCCATCCTCTCCGTCCGCTCGCCGTGGATGGTTCCCAGGTCCTCGCGCAAATCCCCTCACCTCGTCGAAGGGTTCATGTTTTAACGAAACGTTCATGGCCCACAGGGCCACCCATGCTAATGAAAATAGGCGGTCGTGTGGATCTATTTTCATACCAATACCCCGCAGCTCTGCTGCGGGGATGGACATAAAATCGATATTATTGCGCTGGCTTTGAAAAAAACTGAAGGTAAACGCCAATTAAAAATAATATCGTCCCTATTCCTACCATAAGTGATGATATGTCATCCTCTAAATTCAGAGCAAGTGACGATACCGCAACTAAAGAACCTATACTTGTAAACAGCAATCCAATTCTTTTCATGTAGCTTTCTCCTGATCGATCACTTTTTTCTCCCCCGGATAGACCTGATACTTCGAAAATAACAGGATCAATCCGAGATCCGGTTTCAAGTGCTTTAGCATTAGGACACCATCCCATCAGTTTCCTTATGCCCTTTATGAATACATCCATCGTTTATCCTTCCTCCAATTTCACCTGTTTTAAACCAGACCTATTCCACCAGTTCTTTCAATTTACCAAACAATTCATCCGCAATCTTTGTAGGATCTTCCGTACTCAGGAGTTTAAGCTGCATTTCTTTTGCAAAATCCCAGAGAAGTTCTATACATTCCCTGTACCGGTCGCATGACCCGCATTCTCCTTCATGCTCATACCAGACCTGCATTCCATGCTTTGACGAGACAAAGATTATTGCGTTGGCTTTGAAAGGAATCGATCTCCCAAAGAGAATTCCTTTCTTTGAGTCCAGTTTCTCCACCTCTATCCTGTTTGCCTTGGCCATCTCAAGCAGAGTCTCTTCTATACGTTTATCCATACTAAGGAGGGCTCGCGAGACTGCCTGCCTGGAGACTCCGAAATGCTTTGCAATATTGATGTTTGGAAGCCCGTTTCGGCTCAGAACCCAGAATTCAAACTGTTTTCCTCCTGCTGGAAAGAGCATATGTCAACATACAAATGTTGACATATATACTTTTCCCCGCAGCTCTGCTGCGGGGATGAGTATATAACAGACAAAACGTTGCTGTGTTCACATATTTTAACACGATATTATGCGGTTCACAGTGCAACGTGTTTGGGGACCGTCCTACAAACCAGGACGACTAAGGCGGCGGCGATCTGATAGCATCAATCATTTTTTGGATATCGATCCTCGCCCTCGGCGGCCAAGAAGCCCTGAAGGAGACCGCCCGCGCCATCCAGGACGTGGGCCGATGGTGGCCCTGACCGGCCCCCGACAGAAAAGCCTATAACTCCGTCACCCAACTTTGCACCATTATGACCGCTCTGCTGCAGATAAAGGGCCTATCGAAGAGCTTCTCGGTGAAGGGGAAGACCTTTGAGGCCCTCCACGACGTCAACCTCTCGGTGGGAGACAAGGAGTTCATGTGTCTCCTGGGCCCCTCGGGCTGCGGCAAGACGACCCTCCTCCGGATCATGGCGGGGCTCGAGAGGCCCACCAGCGGTGAGGTCCTCCTCGACGGCGAGCCGATCGAGGGTCCAGGGCCCCAGAGGGGGATGGTATTTCAGGAGTACTCCCTCTTCCCCTGGAGGACGATCCTCGACAACGTCGCCTTCGGCCTGGAGCTCCAGGGCGTCTCAAAGGAGGAGCGGTACGAGAAGGCCCGAAGGTACCTGAAGGCCGTCGGCCTCGAGGGCTTTGAGAACAGCTACCCCCACGAGCTTTCGGGGGGGATGAAGCAGAGGGTCGCGATCGTGCGGGCCCTGGTGAACAACCCCCGGGCGCTCTTCATGGACGAGCCCTTCGGGGCCCTCGACGCCCAGACCCGAAACGTCATGCAGGCGGAGCTTCTGCGGATCTGGCAGGAGCAGCAGAAGACCGTCGTCTTCGTCACCCACAGCGTCGACGAGGCGATCTACCTCGCCGACCAGGTGGTGATCATGTCCGCCCGCCCCGGCCAGATCTGCGAGATCCTCGACATAGGGATCCCTCGGCCCCGGATCAGGACCAGCTCCGAGGTGAACAGGTACCGGGAGAGGATCCTCAAGGACCTGAAGAGCCTGCGAAATGATTGAGCCCCGAGTTTTTAGTTAATACTATATTTTGTCTGTTTTGTAATCGCCCCGGCCTGGCTCGGGCCCGTCGTCAGGGCGTCCGAGGGAGCGTTTATATTCGTAGAGGTACGAAATTTGTCTTGGCTGGTGAGACCGTTGAGCAGATCCAAATGGATGGAGCTTCCGCGACTGGTGGTGGTCGGCAGCGGCGTCGCGTCGGAGGTGGCCGACGTCTGCAAAGACCTCAAACTGAAGGGCGGAGCCCTCATCGTGACGGGCCCCACCACCGGCGCGCTGGTGGGAGGAGAGATCTCTCAGCGGATGGAAGATCGCGGCTTTGAAACAGGCCTGATGATCACGAAATATTCAAAAATTGAAGAGGTGGAGAGGGCTGAACGGCTTGCCTCGGAGATGAAGGCGGGCTTTCTCATAGGCGTCGGCGGAGGAAGGTCGATAGACGTCGCCAAGCTCGCCTCGGTCAGGGCGGGGGTCCACTTCGTCTCCATCCCCACCGCCGCCTCCCACGACGGCATATGCTCGGCCCAGGCCTCCCTCACCATCGACGGCGAGACGACGTCGGTCTCGGCCCAGGCCCCCCTCGGAATCATAGCCGACACCGCCATAATCTCCAAGGCCCCCGAAAGGCTCCTCGCCGCCGGATGCGGCGACATCATCTCGAACTACACCGCCATAAGGGACTGGAAGCTCGCCCATCGGCTCCGGGGCGAGGAGTACAGCGAGTACGCCTCCGCCCTCTCGGAGATGACGGCGAGGATGATCGTCGAGACCGCCCCAGACCTGAAGCCCGGGCTCGAAGAGTCGGCGAGGATCGTCGTCAAGGCCCTGATATCCAGCGGCGTCGCCATGAGCATCGCAGGCTCCTCCCGCCCCGCCAGCGGCTCAGAGCACAAGTTCGCCCACGCCATCAACAAAATAGCTCCCGGAAAAGCCCTCCACGGCGAGCTCTGCGGCCTTGGCACCATCGTCATGATGTACCTTCACGGCGGCGACTGGAAGATGATCCGAGACGCCCTCCAGAAGGTGGGGGCGCCCACCTCCGCCTCCGAGATCGGCCTCGACGAAGAGACGGTGATCGAGGCCTTAACCTCCGCCCACACGATCCGTCCCGAGCGATACACAATCCTCGGCTCGGGCCTCACCAGAGAGGCCGCTACGGCGGCCGCCAAAAAGACAAAAATAATATAATTATCATATATGAGGCGAAAACCATGTCCGAAGCAGCTACACAAATCACCCTGATAGGAACCAAGCTCGCGACGATAGGGATGGAGTTCATATTCAACGCCCCTTCGCCGGAATGCGAGACCTGCAAGCTCAGGAACACCTGCACCAACCTCGAGTCGGGGAGGAGGTACAGGATCCTGGGGATTCGTGGGGAGCTGGTCCACGAATGCCCCATCCACGAGGCGGGAGTCCGGGCGGTGGAGGTGACAGAAAGCCCCATCATCGCCGCCATCGACGCGAGAAAGGCCTTCGCCGGGTCCAAGACCGTCCTGGAACCGCCCAAATGCGACGAGTACGACTGCACCATGTACGAGCTCTGCCACCCCGTTGGCCTGAAGGGAGGGGACCGGTGCACCATCGTCGAGGTGGTGGGCGAGGCTCCCGAGGAGTGCGAGCAAGGATTCAAGCTGAAGCTGGTGGAGCTGAGGCGCTGAAGGCGTCTCGCCACCACCCATCTCAATTTTTCGGATCGCTTTTCTGCGATCAAAGGTCCCGATTATGAGAAAGTTTCTCACCTACTCCCGGAACGTCTTCATACCCGTCACCGACGTCTGCAGGAATCGGTGCCTTTACTGCGTCTTTCGGCGGGACGAGGGAAAGATCATCAGCCGAAAGGAGGCGACCGAGCTCCTGGACCGGGGGGCGATGGCGGGATGCACCGAAGCCCTCTTCTCCCTCGGAGAGGCGCCCTGGGAGGTCTCCGGCTTTGGCGATCTTCTCAAAAATACTGGGAAAGACGGCCTCATCGACTACCTGATCGAACTCTCGGAGCTGGCCCTGGAGCGAGACCTTCTCCCCCACACCAACGCTGGCCTCCTATCAAAAGAGGATATGAGAAGGCTTGCTCCCTACAACGCCAGCATGGGCCTGATGCTCGAGACGACGGCCGAGGTGGAGGCTCACCGATCCTCCCCCGGAAAAAGGCCCGACCTGAGGCTTGCGGCCATCGCTGCCGCAGGAGAGCTGAAGATACCCTTCACCACCGGAATTTTGGTCGGCATCGGAGAGACGGGAGATGACAGGGTACGATCCCTTCGGGCTCTTAAAGATCTTCACGAGACTTATGGCCACATCCAGGAGGTGATCGTCCAGCCCTTCGACCCAAAGTCCGAGACCGCCATGTCCCATCTCACCCCCCCCGGTCCGGAGACCCTCGCGGAGACGGTGAGGATGGCAAGGTCCATCCTGCCGCCCTCGGTCGCCGTCCAGTTTCCTCCGAACCTCGTCGATCCCCTCCCGCTGGTGGAGGCCGGAGCCGAAGACCTGGGAGGTATCAGCCCCGTGACGCCGGACTGGATTAACCCGGATAGAAGGTGGCCCACCCTGGAAGAACTCGAATCTCGGCTCGCGTCCTTTGAGCTGAGGGAGAGACTCCCTGTCTACCCCCGGTACATAGACCTCGAATGGTGCGGCGAGATGACCCGATCGCTTGTAGAACGGCTGGCGGGGCCCGACGGCCTCCGAAGGCGGGATAGACCTTAAGGCGGTGGACGGTCGGATTGTGGTGGGTCGGCATCGCAAATAATATCTCAGATCACAGCAGAGCTGGTGCGGTATGAGCAAAAAGTCCCTGGAGATAGGCATAAGCTGCGGACTCGTCTTTCTGATGATCGCGCTCATGATCATTGTGCAGATGGCGGCGCCCGAGCCCCTTCGGCCAGCGGGGTTCGTCCTCGCGGTTCTGGCCTTCATGCTGCTGATGGGCGGGGCCGGGCTTGGGCTTTTGAACGCCGAGGCGTGAGATCTAGATATATCAAGAGGTGTGAAATTAGATATATCAAGATAGATATGCTAAGATAGATATCATAATCGAGGAGTATCATACCTCTTTGCAGAGGGCGAGATATGGGCATCTTGGACAAGTTGATGGGCAGGTCTGGCGACGAGGATTACGTTAACATAGACCTGGGGCAGTTCGAGGAGGTCTCCGCCGGGTCCCCCTCGGAGATTCTGGTGAGGATGGCGGAGCTGAACGACCTTGAGGTTCTGCCCGAGATAAAGATGGAGGTTCAGAGGGGAAACCTGGTCCTGGTGGACATATCTCCCCTGAGACGGGAGAAGGACCTTCTGGACGAGGCGATCGGCGAGCTGAAGGCTGCCGTCCTGGATATAAAAGGCGACATAGCAGGGCTCGGCGACAACCTGGTGATAGTCGTTCCCAAGAGGATGAGGATAGATCGGGAGAACATTCTGGGGGACGGGGATTGAAGGCCGTCACGACCTCGAGCTGCCCCATCTGCAACGCCGAGATCACCTTCGACTGGGAGACGAAAGATATCCCCCACTTCGGCGAGGCGATGGTCATCGCCGGGGTATGCGAATCTTGCGGTTTCAGGATCTCAGATACAATCCTTCTCAACCAGGGCGAGCCGGTCAGGTACACCATCACCATCGAGGAGCCCGAGGACCTGAACGCGAGGGTGATCAGGTCTACCAGCGGGACGATCAGGCTCCCGGAGCTGGGAATCGACGTCGAGCCGGGTCCCGCCTCCGATGCCTACATATCCAACGTCGAGGGCGTCCTTCAGAAGGTGAAAGGGATCGTCGCCTTCGCCACCAAGTCTGCTCGGGACGCCGGGGTCGAGGAGAACGCGCTCCGGGGAGAATGCATCCTCGAGCGGATCGAGCAGGCTATGAATGGCGTCGGCCCCCTCACCATAATTCTGGAAGACCCCCTGGGAAACAGCGCTATAGTATCCGAGAAGGCCGTCTCCGCCAAGCTGACACCAGAAGAGTGCGAGGATCTCAAGACGGGGATGATCATCCTCGACTCCGCCGCCTGACCCGGCGAGCGGCAGCGGCTCAGGGAGGCGGATAAGCTGATAGTCCTCAGCGGCGGGACCGGGACGCCGAAGCTTTTGGTGGGGCTGGCGAAGGTCCTCGACCCAACGGATCTCACGGTCGTCGCCAACACCGCTGACGACCTCTGGGTCTCGGGAAACCTCGTATCCCCGGACCTGGATACTGTCCTCTACACCCTGGCGGGGATGATCGACCGAAATAAATGGTGGGGGATCGAGAACGACTCTTTTGAAACCCACGACTTTCTGAGCGGCCTCGGCCATCGAGAACTCCTCGCCCTCGGGGACCGGGACCGTGCCATTCACATTTTCCGATCCGACCTTCTCAGAAAGGGTCTCACCCTCAGCCAAGCGACAGAAAAGCTGTGCGGGGCTCTGAAGATCGCTGGAAAGGTCATTCCGATGACAGACGACCAAGTATCCACCATGGTATCGACCCCCGAGGGAGAGATGCACCTTCAGGAGTTTTGGGTCGGTCGGGGAGGCCAACCGGAGGTCAAAGCCGTCCGATTCCGGGGGATCGAAGATGCCCTCCCGAGCCTAGAATTCCTGAAAGCCCTGGAGAGGGCGGAGAGGGACAACGAGCCAGTCCTCATCGGGCCGAGCAACCCTGTATCCAGCATCGGGCCGATCCTGGCGTTGAGGGGCGTTCGGGATCAATTGGAGAAGATGAGCGGGAAAGGAAAAAAGGAGATAGAAGGCGAGAGGGATAGGAAGAGGAAAAGCCGGGTCGTCGCCATAAGCCCTCTCGTCGGCGGAAAGCCCTTGAGCGGCCCTGCCGCCAAGTTCATGCGGGCCTGGGGATTTCCCGTAACAGATCAGGGGGTCGCAGATCTTTTGGGGTGCGTGGACCTGATGGTGGTGAGCCCCGAAAGCGACTACCTGGGCCCCTCGGTCAGGCTCGACACCGTCATGAAGGACGAGAGAGACAGCCTGAGGCTGGCGAAGGAGATCGTGAAGATCGTGGACGAAGAGATGGAGACGGAAGCGGAGGAGGCTGTCTAGAGATGTTTCTCGGCGTAGATCATGGGACGAGGGCGATAAGGTTTGCAAACTCCGACGGCAAGTGCTACGTTATCCCGAGGGCGGAGGCGGGAGGGCTCGCCCCCTCGGAGATCACGGATCGGATCAGGGAGGCGTTCGACCTGGACACCGGCACGGGTGCCAGCGGCGCCGAGAAGGTCGAGCTTCTCGCCCTCTGTTACTCCATGGGCGACGGCCTCACCGAGATCGTCAAAATCGAAGACGCCGAGAACCGGGGCGTAATAAGCCAGGAAGGGGCCGGCCTTCACGTCGGCGGCGGGACGAAGGTCTTCGACGCCGTCCGGGGATCGGGATGGCCCGCGATCCTCCTGCCGGGGAGTCACGACCGGTCCGATGTCGACCCCCGGATGAAGGTCTTCTCCCACGGCGCGAGCCCCGAGAAGGTGGGCCTCGCCTACAAGGTCTTCAAAGACGGCAAAAGGGACTTCATAATCTCGGACGCCAGCTCCAACGTCGTCACCATCGGCGTCGCCGCTGGGCGCATAGCCGGGGCCATCGACGCCCCCATATTCGCCCCCGGCCTTCTGCACGGGCCTCTCGACGTCGCCGCGATCCGAAAAGTTGACGCTGGAATGATGACCGCCAACGAGGCCTTCACCCGGGGCGGAATCCTCCGAAAGCGAGGCCTCACCCTCAAGAGCTGCACGGAAGGAGAGAAGGAGGCGGCCTTCGAGGCTCTCGCCCTCTATGCCGCCATGGAGCTCGCTGCCATGGGCGTCCTCCTCCGGGATCTTGGGTCCCCCACTCCGGCGCTGTACCTGGCGGGCGACCCAGCCTCCCGGATCGCGGGCAGGGTATCGGAGCTATTGGGGCGCGAGGTTTTGCCGCTCGCAAGCTGCGATGCGGCCCTGGGGTGCGCTCTGATCGCGGAGGACGTGTACGGCGGGGCGAGAGAGGTTTTGGGGCTGAGGGTGGATGCGAGGGTGTGAGGGTAGATTCACTCATGTTTTACAGATTTGGATGGTCAACACAAACGGCACAATTTTATTCCGAATTGACCAGAACCTATTAGTATAAGCATAATGAAATAATCGCTAAAATGGCTTCAATTAAGTATTTTGATATTGTGCGTGACGTAATTAACACGAGCATAAAAAGCATAGCAGATATACGTGGAATTAGTCTTGAGGAAGCGTATTCCGAAGTTGTAAGTTATCTCATCAAAAATTCTGACGAATGGAAGTCAGGTCGTCAGCCGAATATAAATTATAAAGATCCACTTTGTCGGATTGCATATCTATATGGAATAGTCCCAGCAAATGCCAATTTGTTAGAATTTGTTTTTGAATGGGACACCGAATTGGAAGATTACATGGATAAAATCCAAAGTGAAAATGGTGAAGTTGGAATTTGTGCTTTTGGTGGTGGACCAGGTACTGAATTACTTGGTTTAGCCAAAAGAATTGAAACTAGAGTAAGAATAGGTCGAATTAAAGACCAAACCTCACTTAATTTTTTGCTGCTAGATCAAGTCAATGAATGGATGGATAGTTGGTACTCGATACAAAGGGAAATCAATTCAAGATTCAAAAACAGCTTCGGATCAAGAAAAACTAATTGGCCACTAATAACTTCAGGGAATTCGTGTTCGATCGACGTCACAAATACGAAACACTTTGGGAATTGGGGCGCTGTATTCGATAAAGATATTTATGTTTTTTCATATATCGTATCGGAAGTTTTTGATTATCATAATGAATTACAGGATTTTATAACTAAAATGTCAGCCCAGGCACCTGAGGGGTCAAAATTTCTGTTTATTGATCGTTGGGGTCAAAAGTGGAAAGATAATGTTGAAGGTATAGCAGAAAAATCTGGGATTAATTTATCCGGTTTTCATGACACGAAGGTTTTTCGACATTATATGAGCCCTGACGAACAGAAAACAGATCTGGGTCAAATTTATATTGATGTCGGCAGGAGTCCAAGAACAACTTGGAACGCTTTTTGGGTAGTAGGTACCAAGGAATAATAATGATCATATCAGCCAGTTACAAAACGGATATTCCAGCCTTCTACGGGGAGTGGTTTATTAATCGTCTCGATGCAGGATACTGCAAAATGGTCAATCCTTACAACAAACATCAAGTTAGCCGAATTAGTCTAAGAAGAGAGGACGTGGATGGTTTCGTATTCTGGACAAAAAATCTCGGACCTTTCATAAAACGGCTGGAGACTGTGAACCAATTTGGTCGTCCTTTTACTGTTCTGTATACTATTACCGCCTATCATAGAGCTCTGGAGTCCTATGTAGTTGATTCTGAGCGTTCCATCCAACATATGAAAACGCTCGCTGAAACCTACGGCCCGAGGGTAGCTGTCTGGCGTTACGACCCAATTCTTATCACATCCTTAACACCAATCGAGTTTCATCTAAAAAATTTCGATAGATTGGCCAGAGATCTTGAAGGGACTACCGATGAGGTGGTAATATCCTTTGCCCAATTATACAAAAAAACTTTGAGACATCTCGATAAAGCCGCTCATGAGTTTGGGTTCGACTGGGAAGACCCGTCTGACGAGATCAAATTGAGTCTAGTTGCTGAACTGGCAAAGATCGCGAAGAACCACGGCATGCAGATGACAATCTGCTCACAGCGTCAGTATTTAGCCCCAGGAGTCAAGGCGGCCAGATGTGTGGACGCGAGACGTCTTTCTGATATTGGAAAACGTCCGATTAGAGCTAAGCTGAAGGGGAATCGCCCAGACTGCAAGTGTTACGCCTCAACAGACATTGGAGAATACGATACGTGTCCACATGGCTGTGTCTACTGCTATGCGGTTCGTAACCGAAATATCGCTTTGAAGCGATACAAAGAACACGATCCTGAAAGCGAGTTTCTCTTTAGTTCAAGTGAAGATGCAGTCGCACACGATGACGGCATAATTCAGACAACACTTTTTTGATTTTTGTTTGAATGAGCTAAAGTCAGGAAGTGTGCGCATTTCTCTGTTCTCCACCTCTTTCTCCACCAGCTCCCCGCCGCGAGAAGGGGCATTTATCGAAGGGTCTCATCTGCCATCGCCACCTCTCACAGCTTCAAGATATCGCAGATTATGTATATCAATGAGCCTGAAATCTCGTTTTGCATTATACGGAGCGTGATCCCCTGACCTGGCGCAAAATCGTCTCCGACTTCGAGCGGGAGTTTTCCTCCCTCCACGGCGACTGGATGCGGGCCGTGGAGCTGAGGGACAAAATCGGCGAGATCGTCGCCGGGCCCGAGTTTCGCGACCTTGCCCCAGACCTCCAGGAGCGGCTCGACCTCCTCCACGTGGAGCTTGTAGCCTCGACCCGCGAGAACGTCTGCACCAACGAGCGGTGCCCCCACTACCACAGTGACTGCAAGATGAGATGATTGAAGTAGAGATCGGATAAAGGCGCCTGACGCGAAGGGTGACGAAAGATGATCATCTCCGCCAGCTACAAGACGGACATCCCGGCCTTCTATGGCCATTGGTTTGAAAAACGGCTCGAAGCCGGATATTGCATGGTGGCCAACCCCTACAACCGCCGCCAGGTCCGCCGGGTCAGCCTCCTGCCGGAGGACGTGGACGGCTTCGTCTTCTGGACCAAGAACCTCGGCCCCTTCATGGGCAGGCTTGAGCGGGTGGCACAGTTCGGCCGCCCCTTCACCGTCCAGTACACCATCACCGGTTATCCGCGGGAGCTGGAGCGGACCGTCGTCGACGCCGACCGCTCGGTCCGGCACCTGCGGACCGTCGCCGCGAGGTACGGGCCGAAGGCCGCGGTCTGGCGGTACGATCCGATCCTCTTCTCGTCTCTGACGCCCGCGGAATATCACCTCAAAAACTTCGAGCGGCTCGCCGGGGCTCTTGAGGGGTCCTGCGACGAGGTGGTGATATCCTTCGCCACGATCTACAAGAAGACCGCCAGGAACCTCGACCAGGCTGCCCGCGAGTTCGGCTTCACTTGGGAAGACCCGCCCGACAAGGTCAAGCTGGGCCTTGCGGCAAAGCTTGTGGATATGGCAGGATCCCACGGCATGAGCCTCTCGGTCTGCTCGCAGCGGAAGTACGTTGTTTTGGGGGCTCAGGCCGCCCGGTGCGTCGACGCCTGCCGACTGGCCGCGATGGGGGGCCGGCCCATCAGGGCGAGGCTGAAGGGAAACCGGCCGGACTGCAGGTGCTACGAATCCGCCGACATCGGAGAGTACGACACCTGCCCTCATGGCTGCGTTTACTGCTACGCAGTCCTCCATCGGGATCTGGCCTTTCGGCGGTACGGGAGACACGATCCCGAAGGGGAGTTTCTTTTCGGAAGTGGGGATGCCGCCACCTCATCTGGGGAGGAGACGAAACAGACGACCCTATTATGAGTCCAGATCGCGTCTGAACCTGACAACGTCGCTCCATTAGAGCCACCACTGCCAGATCATAGGCTTGTTTCTGCACATGAGGACCGTATCTCTGGAGTAGCTGATCTCGAATGCATCCCTATTTTCCTTGCCCTGCTGCTCGCTCCAAATCGCCTCCGGGTCTATGAATATCGTTGGCTTTGGAACCAGGTCGGCGTCCTGAAGATAATTCACGTCCCCCTCTCCGGCGCCGGTCCGCACAGCCGAAAAATTCCCCATCCAGAACTCTCCATCGGAGGAGTAAGCCGAAAAACTGCCCTGCATCTCGTCACCGGCAAAACCGCCCGCCAGCCTGACGAAGATTTTTGGGGCCTTTCGAAATGTTATGGCGAGATCGAAGCTGCACCCTTCCGATAGGCCTATCAGAAAACCATCGCCTCGACCTCTGAGGGTCGATTTTCCGCTGAGGGTGGAGTCCGCTTCGGAGATGGAGGCCACGCTGAATCCGGACAGCGGCCCGCTGACGTCGCCATCCTCGAACTCGTAGTCGATCAACCAGCTGCCTGAGAGATCTTCAGACGCAAAGGCCGAGCAGGTCGATATCATCAACGTCAGCAATAAACCGGTCGGTTTCATCATCAACCAAGACGCCTCCCCGCAAATGGCCCGACATATCTGGCTTAATATCCAAAAAATGAGGGCACTCCTCCAAGCTCCCTCGACCTCACTGACCTTCTCTGAGACGATCGAAAAATTCGGCAGGGTTCACTCCTCGTACCCCAGCTTTCCGGCCGTGGCAAACGAGATCTGAGCCTCTGAGCTGCGGCCCAGCGCCTCCAGGGCCAGGCCCTTCTTCTGCCAGAACGTCCTCTCCAGCGGATAGAACTCTATGGCCTTTTCGTAGGCAAAAAGGGCCTCCTCATACCTCTCCAGCTCCATGAGAAGATCGCCCTTATCTGCCCAGGCGAAGAAGGGCACTGGGCTCAGCTCGATGACCTTGTCGAAGGCATCCAGGGCCTCGTTGTACCTGCCCAGGCCTTTCAGCGCCCGAGCCTTGCCGCCCCAGGCGCCGCTCAAAAGATCCATCTGGGTAGGGTTCAGATCGATAATCTTCTCGTAAGCCGCCAGAGCCTCCTCGTTCTTGCCCAGGCTCAGGAAGCTGCTGGCCCGGCCCCGCCAACCTCGGGGGTCCTCCGGATTCAACTCGATGACCTTGCCGTAAGCGTTCTCGGCTTCCGCCGATCGATTCATGGCCTCCAACGCGAAGGCCTTCTTCAGCCAGAAAAACGCAAGCTTCTCCCTATCGTCATCAGGGATCAGCTCGATGGCTCTGTCAAGAGCGGCTGCGGATTCGTCGTACCTGCCCATCCCGAGCAAGATGTATCCCTTGCTGGTCCAGGCGTTCGGGTCCTCAGGTTTCATCTCGTAGAGTCTGAGGGTCTCATTGTAGGCGTCAGCGGCCTCCTTTGGCCTATCGATCCCGTCGAGGGCCGACGCCTTCACCCTCCAAAAGTATGCCAGCTTCTTCGTTTCGTTGGCGGCCGTCAGCTCTATGGCTCTCTCGAAGGCCTCCAGGGATTCGTTGCTCCTGCCCATCTCCATCAGGAGGTGACCCTTGTCCATCCAGATCCTGGGGTCAGGCTCAACCTCCAGGGCCCTGTCGTAAGAGACCAACGCCTCTTCGCGGAGGCTCTCGTTGTTTGTTCTATCAGCCAGATTAGCGAGGGCAAATCCCCTGTACGTCCAGGCCTCGACGTTATTCGGATCTAGCCTGATGGCCTCGTCGTAAGCCTCAAGCCGCTTGCTCTCGTTGCTCAGGGCCATGCCTTTGGCAGACCAAGCTCTGGAGCTCTGAGGGTCCAGCTCGATGACCCTGTCGTAGGCCAAAAGAGCCTCCTCGGTCAGCTCTGTGCCGTTCTCGCCGTCACCGAAAAAGTCAGCCATGAAGGCCAGGTTGGAGAGGGCCCGGCCCTTGTTCAGCCAGGCGTCCGTATCTTCTGGGTTCTCCAGGAGGTCTTCATCATAAAGCTCGACGGCCACCTCGTAGGCTTTGCTGGCATCCTCCACCCTTCGCATGGTGGACAGAGTAGTCGCTCTCCAAGACCAGTAGTCTGCATAATAAAGGTCGTACCCCACCGCTTCGGGCGGGGCTGACAGCTCGGAGTCGTTTTTGAAGAGAGCCTTGAGGACGTCACCTTTTCCCAGCCAGGCATCGGCGTTCCTTGGACCCAGCTGGATGGCTTTGTCATAGGCACTCAGTGCCTCTTCGTAATATCCCCTCTCGCTCAGCTCTTGGCCTGCGTCCAGCCAGCTATCTGACGTCTCGTTCGGCACCAGAGCAGTCGCGCACGGTAAAGATAGCGACACAAGGATCAGGATGAAACTTGCCCAGATTCTCGTATCTGGTTGTCTCGTTCTGATTCGGTTTTTCTCGTTCAATTCAAACCCACCCCCATTCTAGATCCTATCTTTGTTGGATTGGCTCTATCATAGCCGGTTATCAACTAGCGCAGATGACACATTCGAAAAAACCGCATATGGAGTTTTGGGGTCCCGAGATGGACCCCCAGATTTCAAAAACCTCTGACTTGATTTCTAGATAGTGGCCTCATATGACAAGGTTATTTCATTTCGCACCCTAAAGTTACCGGCTACATCATCCAAGGCGAGATCGCCATTGAGGAAGACGTCGTTTTCGTTGCTTTCGCCCTCGCCAAAGTGGAATCTGATCCGTTCACCGGGCTCAAGGGTGAAATCTGGAAGGACGACCTTCCCATTTTCATCGATGATCAGGGCCAGGTTCTCGTAGGTGAGAGTTTTGTTCCGGTTGTTTGTCATCTCGACGAACTTGTCTTCTCCGATCGAGGTGACGTTGGTGACGGTTAGCGACAAGGCGGGCATATCACCGTACCCCAGCTCCCTGGCCCTGGCGAAGGCGGCGTCGGTCTCGCGGCCGAGGGCCTGCAATGCGAGGCACTTGTAATACCAGAGTCTGCCGAAATCCGCACCGAGCTCAATGGCCTTGTCAAAAGACAGTGCTGCCTCTTCGTACTCACCCAGTGTGTAATGCGCCAAACCTTTGCGGTACCAAGCATCGAAATCGTTCGGATTTTGCTCGATGGCGTTTTCGTGAATATCAACAGCCGTGGTTATGGCCATTTCTGCTTCATCTTCGCGACCGAGGGCTCTGAGGACGCCGCCCTTGTCCAACCATGCGTTTGCATCTTCGGGATCGAGTTCGATGGACTTGTTAAGGGCGAAAAGGGCCTCATCTAGCATCCCCATCTCGATCAGCGGGGCAGCTTTCCAATACCAGGCTTCTACAGATTCTGGATTGGTCTCGATGGATCGGTTGAAACATTCGAGAGCATCCTCAAACCTGCCCAATTCCATGAGAATTCTGCCTTTCCACAGGCTGCCATTCTCAGGATCAAGCTCGATGGCCTCGTCGTAGGCTTCGAAGGCCTCTTCATAATACCCCGTCTCGAGCAGTACGTTTCCTTTTTCGATCCACATAAACCCATTTTGCGGATCAAGCTCGATGGCCTCATCGAAGGCCTCCAGAGCCTCTTCCGCCGGCCTTCCCAGGTTCATGAGTATGACGCCCCTCAATCGCCAGGCATCAGCATCATCTGGATTTATCTGGAGGGCCTTGTCACAGGCTTCAAGAGCCTCATCGTATCTGCCCAGCTTGGGCCCGAGAATGCTGGCCTTGGTAAGCCATGCCATTGCATTCTGTGGATCGATATCCGTGGCGTTATTCAATGCATCGAGGGCATTTTCATAGGATCCATTCTCGAACAGTTCATTTCCTTTATCAATCCACAGATTTGCAGCGTTTCCTGCTGAGTCCCCCTCTGCCATCGAAAAGCTGCAGAGAGCAGCCAACGCCATCAGGACTAAAGCGGCCTTGGACCATGATCTCGAATCCGGTTTCCCCTTCTTGAATCTGTTTTTCTGGTTCAATTCAAATCCACTCCCATTGAATCGAATTATATAAGAGGTGAGAGCGTTATAAAATTTTCGATCTCTGCTGGATCGGCTCCATCAGCGGATAACTGTCCTTGTCGGCCCCGACCAAGTAAGGCATATCCCCTATGCCATCACTGTTTACGTCTCTTCCTTTATAGTAGGTCCAAAAGTTTCCGATGTAACCGGCGAAGCTCGAACCTCGATACATGTAAGTCAGAAGTTCCGTCGAGTTCCACTTGTTTGAAGAGTTGCTCGAATCTATGTTGTTATAGTTGTTTATGAAGTCGTTGAGGTAGACGGCGTTATCGTTGGATCCGGTGATGCCCATGCCCGCGTTCTCGTTGTCTCTGATCTCGTTGCCTGTTATGGTGTTCCCCGTAGAGAAGTCCAAGCGGATGCCTTTCCAGCTCTCACTGATCTCGTTTCCTTCGATGACGTTATTATCGGAGCTGTAAACATTGATCCCCGTATCGGAGTTGTTTCTAGCGATGTTGCCTTTAATCGAATTGTTGTTACAGTGGAAGTTGAGATCGATACCTATGGTGTTGTTGACGATCTCGTTATCCTCTATCCTGGAGTCGCTGGTGTTGGTGAATAATACCCCAACCATGTTCTTCTCCAGCACAGAATCTCTGACAGTGATGTTACGGCAGCCGATGCAGTAGACAGTTCCCGCATTGGAGGATGAATCTATAACCATGCCAGAGACGTTAACCAGGTGGTAGATCCTTCGACCATTTACGAGGTTGCTGGCGTTGATATCGTTGGTGGCTGCAACGTCGTCCCTCCAGCCGTTATAGCCGAAGTTGAGATAGTTGTCGGACATGGTATTATTTCGGAGAATGTTATATCCGGAGAAGCTGATGATTATGCCGACTACGTTGTCGTTGGCGACGTTCCCCTCCAAGACGTTCCAGCCCGCGGTATCAGAAAGGCTGATACTATTGAGAAGGATGCCTCCACGGTTACCGCTGGCGTTGTTCGATGCAAGGGTGTTGTTGCTGGATGCCACTATTATGCCATAGCTGTTGTTGCTGGCGACGTTGCCCCTGATGGTGTTGCTGTCCGAGTTCACCATTATGCCAGCGTCTTCATAGTGTCCGCTGAACACTCCGCTGCCGGAGGAGTTCGTAACATAAAATCCCTCCAGGACCACGCCGTCGGCGGAAAGCCTTATGGGGCTGCCCATTTGTCTTGCGTCGATGACCGGCATCCCACCGCCGGTATCCACGCCCCTGAGGATCACGGGCTTGGTGACGTCGACCGTCTCCAGGTAAGTGCCGCTACAAACCTCTATCAGGTCACCAGGTTTTGCAGCTTCAATCGCCTCATTGACGCTGGCAAAATCGCACCCTTCGGCGCAGACCCTATGCGTTGCCCCACCGCCGGGCTGGGAGGACTTCGTCTCAAAAATCAGGGTATCACAAAGAACCAGGGGATGTTCGTCCAGATTGGCGTCGCCGGGAATTTCATATGCATCGTCGCAGACGCCATCCCCGTCCTTATCCTCACATTCTTCGATGAAATCGCCATAGTGATTTCCCGTCTTGCCGTCGTCCCAGCGGTTCGTCCCGTCGTCGTAGGCGTCGTACTCGTTGTTGCCGGCGAAACAGTTGTTGTAGATGATGTTGTTTTGGGTGTTCGTCAGAAAGATTCCACGGCCTCGGTTGCCGCTCGCGTCGTTGCCGGTTATGGTGTTATTTTCGGAGTCCTGCAGCTCTATTCCGGATAGCTGATTATCTCCGGCCACGTTGTCTGAGATGGCGTTGTTATCTGAGTCCCAGAGGCGAATCCCGTTTCCTTGGTTGTGGCTCAGATTGTTCTCTGCGACGATGTTTTCCACAGATGAATCGAGCTCGATGCCAAAATGGGGATTGTCCTTGACGACGTTGCCAGCGATTGTGTTATTGCTAGAGTTCCACAGGTGAATGCCCGCAAACCCACTCTGGATTAGTCCACGTCCGGCGTTGGAGCTGACGTTATTGTTGGCGATGATGTTATTGGTCGAGTTTTCGAGGGCGATTCCAGCCCACATATTGTACGAAACGTGGTTTTCGCTGATGATGTTGTCTTTTGAATTGTCGAGGGAGATGCCATTCCAGTTGTCAGTAACCGTGTTATTCAAAATGACATTGTCGTTGGACCTTACCGTTATGCCTGCAGGTTGTGCCGTTTCGATGCCGCCGTTCTTCAAGCTGAAACCATCCAGGACGATGCCATCTGCAGAGAGGGTCACGACGCTGCCGTTGCCTCCGGCATCCACAACGGGCGTTCCCACTCCGCGTAAGTTCAACCGTTTGGTAACATTTACGTTCTCGCGGTAGACGCCGCCATCTACCACGATGACATCTCCCGGCCTGGCGGCATCGATGGCCGCCTGAATTCCGGCGTAGTCGCCGGGAACGTTGATAGTCTCTCCCTGGGATTGGCAGAGATCGTCCACTTTGGCGCTCTCCTGCGCCATGGCGGAGACGCAGAACATCGCCAGAGCTGCCAGGACTACGGCGAGCCTGGCCGCTACGCTCAAATTCAACAGCCAGCCTAGAACTGCCAACGATCCGGTTTTTCCGTTCACATCAACCCACTCCTCTTTTTCGTCCTTCAAAAATTACTATAAAATTTGAGCTGGGGATCACCCCCGATACCCCAGCTCCCTCGCCCTGGCGTACGCCGCCTCTGCCTCGGAATCGCGGCCAAGGGCTTCCAGGGCCTCGCCCATCCACTGATACCTCCAGACGTTCGACGACTCGGCGTTTGTATCAATCTCGTCCCCGAAGGCCTCGACCGCCCGCTCGTAGGACGCGGCGGCCTCATCATCCCTTCCCATTCCCTCTTGGGCGCGGGCCAAAAACAGCCAGAACTTCGCGATCTCCGGATATGCGGAGGTCTCAAGCTCGAAGGCCTCTGCTGCTCGCTCGTAAGCCAGAGCGGCCTCATCTCCTCTCCCCAGAGACTCCAGAGCCTCCGCCTTCCAGAGCCACGGCTCGCCACCCAGAAGCATCATGACCGGGCTTGTGAGCCCAGCGGTCTCATTGTAGGCGTTGAGGGCCATGTTGCAGGCCTCGACGGCCTCTTCGTACCTCCCAAGCTCCTTGAGGACACGCCCTTTGTTGGACCAGATGCCATAAAAGGTCAGGGGGAGGGGGTCATCGTATCCCGATCCCAGCTCTATCGCCTTATCGTATGCCTTGAGGGACTCGTTCCAGAGCCCCTGCTCGGCGAAGACGTTCCCCTTGCTCCGCCAGACGCTGCTCTGCCAGAACCTCTCATCGGGGTCTTCCGGGACTTCGGCCGTGAGCTCGTCGAAGATCGCCAGGGCCTCGGCCTGCCTTCCCATGATTATGAGAAGGCCCGCCTTCTCCACCTTCACCTCTGTATTCTGGGGGTCGAGCTCGATAGCCCTGTTGAAGGCCGCGATCGCCTCATCGTACTCCCCCCGATCCCGGAGGATGAGGGCCTTATACCGCCAAGCTTCGCCGTTCTGGTGATCAAGGTCGATTGCTTTATTGAA
Organism: Methanothrix sp.; assembly: GCA_035380685.1. Classification (GTDB taxonomy): domain Archaea; phylum Halobacteriota; class Methanosarcinia; order Methanotrichales; family Methanotrichaceae; genus Methanocrinis. The sequence continues at coordinate 64,801 of DAOSXX010000008.1, forward strand.
GGCCTCAACCGATTCTTCAAGAGAGCCATTGAAAAGCAGCTCTTCGCCCTTTTCAATCCAGTCCTCAGACGTCGTCTCCTGCGCCAAAGTACAGCTGCAAAACGCTGCCAAAGCGATCAGAGCAAGGGCAGACCTCATGGTAGCTTCTGACGCCAGCAGGCCGCCCAGAATTGCCAACGATCCGGTTTTTCCTTTCACATCAACCCCCACCTATTTTTTGTTCTTCTGCGTTCTGTGCGGTCGCTTCTGCGTCAGACCTAGGATGCTCAAAAATGGTGAGCGAGGTGGCGATCGAGCCGTCCAGCCGGGTCCTGTAATCCAGGGATGACACCTTCTCTCCGGAGTCGTTTCTCAGGGTGGCGTTTCCCGCCGTATCGTTCAGCTCTAGATCACAGTCCAAGAACAGATCCGTCTCGTTCCCTTGGCCGCTTCCCAGGTGAAATCTGACGGCTTTTCCAGACAGAATAGACTGCTGCGGCAGCATCACTGTAGAACCCAGAATCTCAAAGCTCCAGTTCTGGAGGCTGACGGTCTCCTTCATGTCGTTGGTGACTTCGATGAACTCGTCGCCTTTGGGATTGATTGCGGTTATGATCACGGTCGCCGGAGGTCTATCCAGAGCCGTCATCGTGGGCAGTCCGAATATGTACATATCCCAGTTGAGGCTTGATCCCGTGAAGTTGCCGCCATGCCTGCCCGAATTAACTGCGACGCCTTTGAGCTGCAAAGCTGCTACGAAGTCGGAGTTTATCTGCTGGATCTCATCGAACGACCCTGAGGAGATATTGTACATTCCGATGGAGACTCTGTGGATTTGGCCGTCGATAATCCATGCCTTTGTGAAGATAGAGGCGTTCTCCCTCTGCCACTGGCATTCTAACTGTAACTGGGATTGGTTGGCGGAGAACAAAGCCATGGCTCTGCTGAACGCCTCTGTAGATTGGTTGTACCTGCCAAAAGCCGCCAGAATGTCAGACTCCCTTATCCAGGCGGCCATCGCGTTGGACGAGTTCAGCTCTTCCACCCGGCCGTAGGCCTCCAGGGCCTCTTCGCTCACCCCCAAAAGATCCATACCTTCCGCCCTCAGCCACAAGGCTTCGGGGTCTTTTGGGTCCTCCTGGAGCATCTGGTCGAGTAACTCTATGGCCTTCTGAAGCGATTGGTTAGCTTCAACTCCACGGCCCATGCTCACCAGGGCCATTCCTCTGTAGTGCCAAGCAGAGGCGTTCTGTGAATCTATCTTCAGAACCTCGTCATAGGCCTCTAAAGCCTCTTGGTAAGAGCCGTTCTCGTACATCTCCTGGCCCTTTTTGTACCAGTCCTCGGAGGTCATCTCTTGAGCTGTGACAGATGTGCTGAGCAAAGCCAGAATCCCGAGAATTATGGCAAGCCAGGTCACCACGCCCAACTTCGATAGACCGTTAAGGGCTGCTGCTGATACGGTTTTTCTTTTCACATCCACCCACTCCACTTTTCGTCCTTCAAAAACTAACATAAAATTCGAGCTGGGATCATCACATCTCGTATCCCAGCTTATCGGCCACCAGAAGCGACATGGAGGCGTTGTAAACCTGGCCTAGCGCCCTCTGGGCCTCTCCCCTTCCATGCCAGGCAGTGCTCCAGTGAGGGCTCAGCTCGATGGCCCTGTTGTAGGCCCCCAGAGCCTCCTCGTTTCTGCCCAGTGCCAGTAGAGCATCGCCTCTTCCGATCCAGGCGTTGGTATCGACCATGTGAGGCTCGACGCCTGGAGAGGATTCGAGAATCTGATCGTAGACCTCTAAAGACTCGTTGTACTTGCCGAGCTCGTAGAGGGACCTCCCCTTCATCTGCAACAGGTCGATGTTATCTGGATTCTCCAAAATGGCCTTTTCGTAAAGCGCAAGCGACCTTGTGAAGGCCTCCGGCGCATCCTCTTGTTTTCCAGCCTTGTTCAGGGCCGTTCCCTTGGAAAGCCAGGCCTCAGCCAGCGTTTCCGAGTCGTTCTCCGGGATCAGCGCGATGGCCTCGTCGTAGGCCTCCAGGGCCTCGTCGTACCTCTCCATCTCGACGAGGAGGCTCGCCTTCCACTGCCAGCTGCTGACTTCATAGGGGTTCTGCCTGATCGCCTCATCGAAGGCCGCCAGCGCGTCTTCCTTCCTCCCCAGCTCCGTCAGAACGAAGGCCTTGAAGTGCCACCACACCCCATTCTTGGGGTTCAGCTCCAGGGATCTGTCGATCGCCACCAGAGCGTCTTCCCATCTTTCCGCAGCTGCAAGATCTTCGCTCTTGGCAGCATATGCCAGCGCCAGCTCCGCGGTGTCGTTTGCGGGTATCAGGCTGATGGCCTTATCATATGCCGCCACGGACTCGTTCATGTCACCTATGTAGCTGATCACCTCGGCCTTTCTCCACCAGACGTTGTAGTCGAGGGGTTTCAGCTCCGTAACCTTGTTATAGGCCTCGGAAGCTTCTTCCCACCGGCCGAGGTTCAAAAGAATGTTGGCCCTGCCCATCCAGGCGTCAGCGTCCTTTGGGTCTGCCTCGATCCTCTGGTCGTAGGCGTCCAGGGCCTTTTCGTAAGCCTGATCGGCCTCCTCCGGTCTATTCATACGTCTCAGAACTAGGGCCTTGTTCTGCCAGGCGTCGGCATCGCCGAGATCTTCTTCGAGATCCTCGTCCAGAAGGACGAGGACCTTCTCGTAGATCTCGGCGGACTCGCTCACCTTTCCCACGACCATGAGTTCGTAAGCCTTTCGGATGAGGATCGATTCATTCTCGGGATCGATATTCAGGGCCTCATCGTAAGCTGAAATAGCCTCCTCGATGGAGCCGTTTTGGTACAGCTCCTGAGCCTTGTTCATCCAGTAGTCGACGGTCTCTTCCTGCGCCAAAGTACAGCTGCAGAATGCCACCAAAGCGATCAGAGCAATGGCGGACCTGACGCTCATTCTCATCTTTGGCAGCCCACCGAGGGCCGCCAACGATCCAGTATATCCTCTCACTCCAACCCACTCCCCATTTTATCACCTAGATGTGATTACAAAAAATTTTGTCTGGGGTCACGCCTCGTACCCCAGCTCTTTAGCCTTAACAAAAGCGGCCTCTGCCTCAGAAATGCGGCCTAGCGACTGAAGGGCAGCACCTTTTTCCTGCATGACATACATGTTGGATGGGTCAAGCTCCAGAGCTCTATCGAACGCGATGATGGCCCCCTCATAATCGCCCATCATTTCGAGAACCATCCCCTTATTTGTCAGGACTACAGCAGCGAACAAGGTATAGTCAGCAGGCGAAGTTTCAATGAGCTCAATGAGCTTATCGAATGCATCAATGGATTCATTATACCTGCCCAGCTCAGCCAGAACGCCGGCTTTATATAATCGGGCTTCAAATCCCGTCGTGAAGCTCTGATCAAGCACTATGGCCCTTTCATAGGACTCCAAAGCCTCCTCACGGCTGGCTCTGGCCTCATCTTGCCTACCGGCATCTTCGAGGGCATTGCCCATGCCCATGAGAGCAATGCCCCTGCCATCCCAGGCCAAAGCGAGGTTATTTGTATCATTGTCCGCTATCAGCTCGATGGCTCGATCAAACGCTTTCAGAGACTCATCATACGTGCTGAGATTCTCGTTGAATACTGCCAGGGAGTCAAGAGAATAGCCCTTCTTCATCCAGGCATTTCCGTAATCCGGATCGATCTTGATGGCCTCGTCATAAGCGATGATCGCGTCTTCAAAGGCTTTGATGCGCTCAGGGCCCTGCATCTGAGATGCAGCCGCATACAGAGCATTGCCCTTCTCGAACCAGGCCTCTTTGTCCGTTGGATCTATCTCCAGCGATATATTATAAGATTCGAGGGCCTCATCATACCTATACAACCTATCAAGGAGCTCTCCTTTCACAAACCAGCCCTCTGCATCCAGCGGGTTTGCTTCCAGGGATTCGTTGATGAGATCTAACGCATTTTCGTAGGTCGCCAAGGATTCGTCATAGTCACCCATTCGCATTTGTGTATCGCCTTTGCCCATCCAGATTCTGGCATCCTCTGGATAGAACTCCATGGCGCTGTCATATGCCCTCAAGGCTTCTTCATAGGACTCGTTCACCACTAGCTCTTGGGCCCTATCCATCCAGTAATCGACGGTCTCTTCCTGTGCCATGGACGGGACGCAGAGCAGCGCCAGAGCCACAAAGGCTATGACGAGCATGATCCCAGCGCTCAAATTCAGCGGCCAGCTGAGGGCCGCAGACGATCTGATTTTTCCTTTCACTTCAACCCACTCCCCATTTTATCACCTAGATGTGATCACAAAAAATTTTGTCTGGTGTCACTCCTCGTACCCCAGCTCTTTAGCCTTAGCAAAAGCGGTTTCTGCCTCAGAAATGCGGCCTAGCGACTGGAGAGCAACACCTTTTTCCTGCATGGCATACATGTTGGATGGATCAAGCTCCAGAGCTCTATCGAACACAATGATGGCCCCCTCATAATCGCCCATCATTTCGAGAACGTTGCCCTTATCTTCCAGGACCATGGCAGCATACAAGGTTTCGTTGGCAGGCAAAATCTCGATGAGCTTATCGAACGCATCAAGGG
>DAOSXX010000009.1:0-67746 GCA_035380685.1 Methanothrix sp.
TATTCCCCTTCGAGATCAGGGCGATCATGGCCGCGGCGGGCGGCGAAGGCTGGCTGGATGTCGCCGAGCCCCCCCTGGAGGGCGAGTGGGACGTTGATGGGAACTTTCACACCCTGGAGTGGCGCCTTGCAAAAGAGGGCCGGGACTGCAAGTATTACTCAGAGGAGGGGTGCCGGATCTACGAGGCGAGGCCGCTCCTCTGTCAGACCTACCCCTTTTACCTGGAGGAGGGCCGTCTCAGCTGGTCTGAGTGCCGGGGGCTCGGGGGCGAGATCGGCCCCGAGGAGGCCCAGAAGATCGCCGAGCTTCTGAAAAGAAGGCAGATTGTCGAGATCAGAGAGGCGATCGATCTCATAAGAAAGTACGAGGACTTCGAGAGGGGCGAGCCGTCGCCTCGCGGCAGATGCATCGTCCACGACAGCGAGGGCGAGCATGATGTCGAACGGTCCACCAATTCTGTGATTTGACGGAGCTTTTAGAAATCCTCAAAAAACGATCTCAGAATTTTTGAAATATAATTCTTAATCATGAATATTTTACTTAGAAAAATTTATATATCAGTTTAAGCGATACTTGAAGTATACTTTGATGTTATCCACGAGGTAACCGACAGTTGTGATGAAGTTCCTCAATAACAAGATAGCTAGTGGGATAAAGGTGGGTAAACATGCCAAGCGATATCGTATTATCTGACGACGAGGTCACAATTAAAGGAAAACTTAAGACAGAAGGCATAGTAAATGATGGTGAAATCTCTACAGGAGTACTCAGGACATCTGGAATAGTAAATGATGGTGAAATCTCTACAGGAGTACTCAGGACCTCTGGAATAGTAAATGATGGTGAAATCTCTACAGGAGTACTCAAGAGTGTTCGTCGAATATCTCGTGGAGAAGAATGGGGTATATACCTAAACGATGAATCTCGTGATATCCTTTTTGCAGCGTCTTTTATCCGCTTACAGGATGCCAACAATCCCAATCCCAAAGATCAATCTAGTGTAGCTCTTTCGAGAGATAATGATTGGCTCATTCTTAATCTAGGCGATGGATTCAAGAATGGTGTTATGATCGATGGCAAAAACGGGTTAAAAGTGGATTCTATCAATATTTCTAAGCCAGATTCCTCATTTTATTCGAAGGACTCCGCCCTGGTGGCCTCCGATAAAAATGAGCTAGTCCTTAATCAGGGCGATTCATTCGCGAATGGTGTTGTGATTGAAGGTAAAAATGGGTTGAAAGTGGCTTCTATCAGTATTACTAGGCCAGATCCAAAAATTGGATCGAAGGGTCCCGCCCTTGTGGCTACCGATAAAAATGAACTCGTACTCAATCAAGCCGGTTCGTTCACGAATGGCATTGTGGTCGAAGGGAAAAATGGGTTGAAATTAGTTGGACCAGAAGGGTACGATATCAACAACAAACGAATCCGAAACGTGACCTCAATCAGTGCCGATAAAATTATCTGCAAAAAGCAAGAGTATAAAGTCATATCAGCGAAAAAATATGGTAGTAAAACTTATTATGCGTGGGCTTGGGAAGACACGACCACAATCGATCTCTTGGCAAAAATCGACGACTTATCCAAGGAAATACAGTATCTCAAAAACAGGGTGAAGCAATTAGAGGAGGATTAAATACTCATGGAAAAAGTCAGTGAGGTTGCAACTTTTCAAGGGTTTAGCGATCCTCCGGTCAGCGTTAGTGAACTGGCTCAAACATTTAAACTGCAAAAGCCCATCTCGCTTTCGGACCTTTTAGAGCGAGCAAACGCGCATGCAAATGAAGATAGCATGACCCCATTGCTCTTATCAGGAGAGGCAGGTACAAAAGTGGATCTTGCTATATTGGGTGACGGCTTTGCAGCTGGAGACGACCAGACCATTTACAATAACGCGGTTAAAGATCTTGTGCTTCATGGGGTATTCAGCAACGATTTCTTTTTGGAGAATAAATCTGCGTTTAATATTTATCGAGTAAATCTTATTTCTCACGATTCGGGAGTGGGAACCAGGAAATACAGCCGTGATAGTAATGATATTTGTCAGGAGGACAGCACCCTCATCAATACAGTTACAAAGAATACGGCCCTTGGGATTTACGCCAACGGCTGCTGGGGTCGTTGTTGGCATGATCGAAAAGAGAACACCGATGCGCTCAAGAAACAGGCTCTTGAAAATGTACCAGATTACGACTTCGTTTTAATTATATTGAATACACCCTTATTTGCCGGTTGTGGAGGTGGTGGTGAAGCAATCGTTTCGCCCAGTGGCGGCTGGGAGGTGATAGCCCACGAATTTGGCCATTCAATTGGGGGCCTTGCAGATGAGTACTGCGTGAATGATGAATATAATGAGGATGAACCTGACGAGGTCAACGTTACAATCAATACCAATCGCGATACCTTAAAATGGAAGAGCTATCTTGACCCCGCAATTAAGAAGGTTCCAACGGGGATCCAACCTGATCCTCCAGAAGAGGACTGCATCGGATTTAATCAAGGAATTGCACCGAATTACTGGGATGATAATCAAAGCGTTGGATTATTCGAAGGGGCATATACCTTCAAACGAGGCATTTATAGACCGGTGATATGCTGTCGCATGAGACATGACGGGCGTCCTTTTTGCCCCGTATGCTATGATCAGATGAAGTCTGCACTCAAGGAAAGTGGTCATACGGAAAACGCTGCATCTTCCGCGGATACGTCGGCCGGATATGTTAGATTCAAGATCCATGTAGAAAATGGAAAACTCTCGATAACTGGCGTAAAGGATATTCCAGGCAAACTGATTACTCCCAGAACCGCTAGCCCTGGTCACTTCTATGAAGTCTTGATCGGGGATGAGCCAATTTCACTCGGCTTTCTCCCAGATATTGGAGTTCGCAGATCGTATGCCAGCAGCAATGAGCTGAGAGTTAAGCTTAGAGAGCACAAATCAACTCAGCCTAGTTTCGATTTTTTCGTAAGAATTCCCAGGGCCAAGGTGACGGAGGAAACGTTGCCGAAAATGGCTGTTACGGTTCACAGAGTGAAAAAAATGCCTGTTAAACTCGATAGATCAATCCCCTTTATCAAGAATCCCGGAATAGTATCGACCGAGATAGGTCATCTGAAGGGGGTTAAGTTGAACAAACTTCCAAAGCAAGTGCGCCCCCAGCTTGAACGAATATTGAAGGAAAACGTGATGCAAAAATAGGCGAACCTGTGACCCATTAAATCTAGCATTGAAGGTCGAAAAGCCGCGGATTGAAGGCCGGAACTGCACATCTGCTGGGCGGGGGATATTATAGTCGGCCTTGCCTGCGATTCCAATCCCGCCCTGCCCCGCCACACAAGTTCGTATGATGTCTTTTTTCACCGGCCTTCTTCCTGGACCTCGTACTCCATGGTGCTGATGGCGTGCTTGAAGACGATGATCTTCTTCCCCTTCCCGACGTCCAGGAGCAGCTCGTAGTTGTTGTGCGACTCAAGCTTTGCGATCAGGGGCCTTCCGTCCATCAGCCTGATCGTCACCTTCTGGCCCACGGCCCGGGGGATGAACTGCTTCGGCTTTGCGGCCTCTTTCCCCGTCTCCTTCTTCTCCTCTTCCTCTCCCTTATCCAAGAACATCATTTTTCAGCTCCTATAGATCACGAATCGTCCCGTCGAGAAGTCTCCTTCCCTCCTCAGACCTAAAGAGGGGCGGCTCCCAGTCCTCGATGACCCGCCACCTCTTTCGCCTCATTTCGTCTTTCCCTCTCCCTCTTCCCTTTCCCCTTCCCTTTCCGGCACCCTCTTCGCCGACCTCTCCCTCACCCTTGCCCTCTACCGCGTCCGCCTCTTCCTCCTCCATTCGCATACGGCGGATCAGGATGCCTCTCCTCTGCCAGGCCGGCCTCTTGGCGAGGTTTGTCCCCCGCTGGAAGAGCATCTCGTGGATATCGGCCTCCTTCATCCCCCTTAACCTTCCCATCGCCTCGTCGGGGGCGAGGCCGTCGTCGATCAGGGCGTAAAAGCCGCAGGAGAAAACGTGGTTTCTCCAGGCCTCTTCCTGCCTTCCCGCGAAGTACTCGACGATCTCGCCGGGGCAGAGGGGGATCGACCTCGCGTCCATGGCCACGGCTTTTCCGAGGTTGATGGAGAGGAGGCCCGAGAGGGTCCCCGCCACCACCGAGTCGATCTTCTCCAGGCGCCCGTTGAAAGGCGCCTCCGGAAAGAGGATGCTGATCTCGTCGGAGAAGGTGAAGGCGATGGACGGGGCGAGCCCCGACTCCTCGACGAAGACCCTTGCGGCTCGGGCCATCGCTTTCGCGAAGTCGATGTCGTAGGGCTTCTTCGCCTCCCTGAGGAGAGTTCCAAACCCTCTGCCGTCGGCCCTCACCACCAACGGGGCGCGGACTCTGAGGTCGGCATACACCTCCCGGCCGTCAGCCCTTCTTGTCATCGCTGTAAGGCATGGTGCCGAAATGCTTTGTGATTATTATGTCCCCGACGGCGGTGACCCCCTGATAGGGTATGATTATCCCCTTCCCCTTGAGGTCGAGGAAGGACTTGTTCACGTTTCCGAGAGCAAGGCCGCTCACCTCGCCCACATCCGGGTCGAGGACCACGTCGTCGACCCTGCCGACGAAGATCCCCTTCTGGGTGTAGACGTCCTGATCCAAAAGTGCTGTAATTTCGATGCGCAAATCTCGTCCCCTCCTTTGGCGTTGTTGCTCTCATATCATAAATCTTCTGATCAGTTCGCAAGAGAAAATTGTAATAAGCCCCCTATCAAAGCTCAGGTCGAGATACGATTCCGCCGATGGGGCGGATTTTCTGGAGGGATATTTTTACGATAGTGGGCATATCCGGCAGTCCGAACCGAGGGGGAAACGCCGAGCACCTCCTCGACCAGGCTTTGAGGATCGCAACCGAGCGGGGCTATAGGGTCGAGAGGCTCCTCTGCTCGGAGCTGGAGGTGGGGTTTTGCACTGACTGCGGCGAGTGCGGGCAGGGGAGGGTCTGCCCCATCGAGGACGACATGGCCCGCGTTCGCGAGGCTCTCGCGGCCGCCGATGGGGTGATCGTCGCGTCCCCCGTCTACTTCGGCAACGTCACCGGCCAGCTCAAGGCTCTCTTCGACCGAACCCTCCTCCTGAGAAGGCAGGGCTTCGTCTTGAAGAACAAGGCGGGATGCGCCATCGCTGTAGGCCGGTCCCGGAACGGCGGGCAGGAGAAGACGGTCGATGCGATCCAGACCTGGATGCACATCCACGGTATGGTGGTCGTCGGCGACGACGGTCACTTCGGCGGGATCGCCGTCGAGCCCGCCCAGGATGACCGGGTCGGCCAGGAGACGGCGAGGGCAGCAGCACAGAAGCTATGCGACGTTCTCGACCTGATGCAAAAGAGACGGGGTTCCTGCTGGACCGGATGACCGATCTTTGAACCTGTTGACCCCTTAGAAGAATTCTTCGAAGGTTTGATGGTGAAAATTGGGAGAGGGCGCGCCCCTCCCAAATACCCCCTTCAATTATCCTCCCCTCCCTTTGGGGAGATCTTCATCATCTTGAGACCGGGAGGAGACGATCCTCCCGGCGTCGGGTCCCCATTCAGTCCCGACATCTTTTCGCGGAGTTGTATAATTGTCAATTTCAGAGCAGCGTCGAGGGTCCTTTCGACCGCTCACCATTACTTACCTTACCAGGTTATGGTGTAGTCTCTCACCTGATAACTGTCCCAGCTGTCAGATCCCGCGTGCTTTCCATCTCTGATCCAGACGTTCACCGAGCTCGTCCCTACGTCGGAGCTTCCGGTCCACCACGTCCACTGGTTGCTCGCCGTCCATCCGGTCATATCCCTCCAGCTGTTCCCGGTGGAGGGTCCCCTCAGCCAGAACCTGTAGAGTATCTGGTCCCCATCGAGGTCGCTGGCCGTCGCGGTCCAGGATACGGAAGATCCCGCCGTCTGGGGGCTTCCCCGGTTTGGAACTATGCCCGCCGCTGTAGGAGGCGCGTTCGCCCTCGGGGAAGTTACAGTGCAGTCTCTCACCTGGTAGCTGTCCCAGCCGTCAGATCCCGCGTGCTTCCCGTCCCTGATCCAGACGTTCACCTGGTTTGCCCCCACGTCCGATGGGGTAGTCTGCCAGGTCCATCGGTTGCTGGCGGTCCAACCTGTCATGTCCTTCCAGGCGTTCGCCGTCGATGGTCCCTTCAGCCAGAATCGGTAGCTTATCTGATCCCTCTCGGGGTCGGTCGCTCTGACGGTCCAGGTCGCAGAAGACCCAGCGTTCAGGGGCCCCATCGGGCTTTGAACCAGATCCGATGCTGTGGGTGGCTCATTTTTTATTGGGAGGGTTACTGTATAGTCTCTGATCAGGTAGCTGTTCGACCCGTCGGGCCCCGAGTGGCGACCGTCCTTGACGCTGACGCAGATCTGACTGTTCCCAACGTCGGAGAGGGAGGGCTTCCAGGTCCATCGGTTGCTGGATGTCCATCCCGTCATCTCCCGCCAGGTCCAGCTGGTGGACGGCCCCTTCAGCCAGAACTTGTAGAGGAGGGCGTCCCCGTCGGGGTCGGTCGCCCTGGCGGTCCAGGTCACAGAAGATCCCGCAGCCACGGGGCCAGTTATGTCCGAGGAAAGGTCGGTCGTCACAGGCTGCTGGTTGTACCAGCCTTGGTTGTATCGGGCGCTCCACCTGGCTCCGGGCGTCCAGAGGCCGTCGCTTGTAGGAGGCTCCTCCGGCCAGAAGTTGTAGCGGAAGCTTTCATGATAGTAATATGTTCCATCCGGCTCTGGGGTCGGCATATCATGTCCCAAGTCATACCCCAACCACCTGAAGGAGGAAAACGCCACGTCGGAGCCGGTGGTCTGAAACGTCATCGTACCCGTCCCCGCGGCGTTGGCGGATGAGACCGCCGTCGCCAGGATCATCACCAAAAGAGAAAGAGTCCCCATTATGTAAGGAAGGTTCTCCCTGACGAACGCCTCCTTCGCGAACCTCCTCAGGGACCCCTCCCCCAATTCCGTTATTACCAACCCCCCAACCATGCTCAAATCACCTACAAAGTCTTACTTTATGCACAGCGAACCTTTCCGTCAGCCAAAGCCTGGTCTGGCAAATTTAAATACCTATTTTTCATATTGGGTCCCTGTTAGTCGTTTTTCGAACCCAACGGATTATGTGAACCGCCTGTGAATCTCGTCTAGACTCTTTTAGAGGACGAAGGTCGCAGGGCAGGGCGAGGCTCGGGGGTTTAAAAGGGTACGATAACTACAGTATTTATCAACAAATGTATTTTATACTTTGATTAACTTCGTCGTATCTGGATGAAACTTTTGGCGATCTTCGGCATGGTTCTGCTGCTATCGTCGATGGTTATGGTGGGTCAGGGATCGTATGGCTTAGAGACTTCATTTGGTGGGGCAAATAAAGGTGTAAGATATGGAGAACTGAGTTATCATGGTCCAAACTCCGCTCGTCTTTCAATTAATCCTCTAAAAAGTACAAGTAGAGTTATTATTGGACTGGAAGATCCATTACCAATGGACCACGTGGAAGATTGTTGCATGCAGGTATTTCCTATGGCAGGTGTTGGCTATATCGAAATGAGATTATTTCTGGATGTCAACGGCGACGGAAAATACACTGACAAGAAAGCTGCTGGAGATAACTGGATTAAAGCAAGAATTTTATACGATTTTAATTCATCAGAATCTGAATGGTCGGATCTCTCCATTTTCGACCAGCGTTTCGTATATGAGGACCGAAATGGTGACGAAATTGGGGACTTTGCTGAATGTCGAGATCATTTTGCCGGTGTTGGTATTATTAAAATTTATATTACTTTATCCCGTAAAAGTAAAACAGATAGTGGCTCATGCCTCATAGACTACGTCAAAATAAACGGCATGGTCGCCAGCTTCGAACCGAACGAGGGCCCCCACGAGAAGAAGGGGAAGCCCAGCAGGATAAGCCAGGGTAGCAAGATCACCTACACCATAACCTATGGGAACGACTTCAACAACACCACCCTGACAAACCTCGTGATCGTCGAGGACTACGACCCCAGGATGACGCTGCTGTCAGCCTACCCGCCGCCAGACCCGGGGACAAACAACGTCTGGACGATAGGTAACGTCTCTCCTGGCCACTACGGCCAGATCGTCCTGGTGATGAAGATGGAGAAGCAGAACTTCGTCGCGGAGGTCGAAGGACGGGTCTATGGGACTGGCTTTGTCTCAGTAAGGCGGAGGTTCACCACCGACAGGAGCCCCCACCTGATAATAAACCAGGTCAGGATATCCTGCGACCAGCGCGAGTGGTGGGGGAGGGTTGAGACGCCGGTGAAGTTGATCGTAGGGACCACCCTCAGCTTCTCGGAGCACGGCTCGGGAAGCTACGAATCCGAGGAGGCCTTGAGCTACAGGACCACCAGGATGAAGATGGAACGGGGGTTTGAAGCTCTCCAGGCCCCCTCGGTCCTGAACCTATCCTTCGGTCGCGTTCTCGGATACAACTCCAGCTGGTACGCAAGCCACGTCTGCATGGACGAGAAGAGGGGCTCGATCATAAGGGAGAGGTACCTCTACGCCGACCGGCTGAATTGCACAGGAGCGGCCGAGGTTCGGAGCACCAGGCTGAAACTGGATTCCGAGTCCAACTTCAGCGGGATGGCGATATACGAGATCGAAAGCCACACCGACGATAGAGACGCCGTTTTGGCGAGCGTCTTTGAGGGGAGCTACTCCCTAAAAAGCGGCAGCGAGGTGTATAAATGAACGCTGAAATGATCGCTGAATCACGCATGAAATGAACGCATGAAATGAACGCATGAAATGAACAACCGAAGGTGAAGATGAAATGCAGGAAGAAGAAAGATAGATCACCAATTGAGCAAAAGGGACGATGGATGAGTGAGCGGAGGGAGATGCTCTCTCATCCCGATAGGAGGTCTGGCGATCTGTCGTTTCCCACTCCCCTTCCCGCTGAGAGAACCTACCACCCGATCCTTTAAATGGTTATTTTTCATGTACAGTTCACGTTGGGCTCATCTGAAATCGCCGCCGTCGATAACCGCAAGCCTATTATCCTCGAAACCGGCCAGAGACCTCTATGGGTCTGAACGTCCCCCAGTTCATCGATGAAGCCATAGCAGAGATTCGCCGCCAGGTGGAGGGAAGAGCGGTCATCGGCCTCTCAGGGGGCGTGGACAGCTCGGTCTGCGCCTTTCTGGCCCGCGAGGCGATAGGAGACCGGCTGCTCCCTGTTTACGTGGATAGCGGGCTGATGCGGCAGGACGAGTCGAAGAAGATCGCCGAAATGTTCTCCGATTTCAATTTAATCACGGTTCATGCAGAGGACCGGTTTTTGGGCGCCCTTGATGGTGTAACCGATCCGGAGGAGAAGAGGAAGGTCGTTGGAGAGACCTTCATCCGGGTCTTCGAGGAGGAGGCGAGGAACATCGGCGCTGAGTACCTGATCCAGGGCACCATATACCCAGACCTGATCGAGTCCGAGGGGGGGATCAAGTCTCACCACAACGTCGGAGGCCTCCCCCTCAAGATGGAGTTCAAAGGGATAGTCGAGCCGCTCCGCGACCTCTACAAGGACGAGGTGAGGGAGGTCGCCCGGGGCCTTGGGATGCCCCCCGAGATATCTGAGCGGATGCCCTACCCCGGGCCTGGCCTATCCGTTCGGATCCTCGGCGAGGTGACGCAAGAGAAGCTTGAGGTCGTCAGGCTCGCCAACGCCATCGTCGAGGAGGAGCTTAAGAGCTTTTTGCCCTGGCAGGCCTTCGCCGCGATCCTGGGCAAGGCGACGGGGGTCAAAGGTGACATCAGGGCCTACGGCTACGTTGTGGCGGTGAGGGCGGTATCCTCGAGGGACGCCATGACCGCCGACGTTCTGGAGCTCCCATGGGACGTCATGAGGCGGATATCCCACAGGATCACAGGAGAGATCCCCGAGGTCTCAAGGGTCGTCTACGATCTGACCCCCAAGCCGCCGGGTACCATCGAGTTCGAGTGAAAAGCGGCCAAGGCCCCGAAAATCAAAGCACGCCTTTGGTGCTGAGGACCTCGGTCCCCTCAACTCTTTTCGCCTCCTTCAAAGCGAGGCCCAGGGCCTTGAAGATGCTCTCGGCCTTGTGGTGGTCGTTCTCGCCCTCGAACTTCACGTTCAGGGTGATGAGCCCCTCCTCTGTCAGGGCTTCGAGGATCGTCCTGACGTCCTGCGATGGCAGGTCTCCTATGATCTCGTTTTCAAACTCGCCCTTCATCACGAGATAGGCCCTTCCGGAGAGGTCCAGGGCCACCTCTGCCAGGGCCTCGTCCATGGGGACCGCCGCCCAGCCGTACCTTCTTATCCCTCTCTTCTCCCCCAGAGCCGCGGCGAGGGCTCCCCCCAGGGCGAGGCCCAGGGCCCTCGACCTCTGGGCCGCGATCCCGCCCCCGGCCTTCACACGAATGTCGATTTTGCTCATCTTCGCTAGAGCTGTGAGCATGTGGTCGAGAAACCCAGATCCGGAGTCGAGATCTGGATCCCCCTTCCCGTCAACGTTTACCTCGACCCTGGCCCGCGCGCTGCCGACCTCTGAAGTTCCCTCTCCCTTCCTCATAATATCACCTATACAGATCCTCCACAAACCCTCGACAAGTCCAGATCGATCCTCCACAAACCCTCCATGAAGATGATAATCAGGCGCGGAGAGCCGAAAGAGCCTTTTTGAAGTCGAGCTTTCCGGTGTATATCGCCGTCCCGACGACGGCCCCGGCGGCGCCCGCGTCCCTGAGGACGAGGACGTCCTCTACGGTGGAGACTCCTCCGGCGGCCACCACCGGTATCTCGACCGCCTCGACGAGCCTTCGGGTCGGCTCGGGGTCGATCCCCCGAAGCTGCCCTTCGGTGTCGATGTTGGTGAAGAGGATCGAGCCAGCCCCCTTCTCCTGGAAGAGAAGTCCTAGCTCGATGGCCCCCTTCTCCAGGTCCCTCTGCCACCCTTCGGTGGTGACCTTCCCCCGTCTTACATCGAGAGCCACCATCACCCTCTCCGAGCCGAAATCGGCGGCAAGCTCCGTCACCATCTCGGGCCGAGCGAGGGCCGCCGTCCCCAAAATCACCCTGTCGACCCCGAGGTCGAGGAGCAATTCAGCATCCTCACGGGTTCGAATGCCGCCCCCCACCTGGACGAAGAGGTCGAGGGTCTCGACGATCTCCTGGAGGATGGGGCCGTTGATCCGGACGCCCTGGATCGCCCCGTCCAGGTCGATGATGTGCAGGACTCTCGTGCCCATCTCGACCCAGCGGACGGCCTGGGCCAGGGGGTCGTCGAGGCTGACGACCTCAGAGCCCGGCACCCCGCCGACGAGCTGGACGCATCTTCCGCCGCGAAGGTCGACGGCGGGGAAGAGATCAAAACTCATGAGAGGAAGCTAGACCCTAGGAGACCTTAAATTTTGGCTTCAGGACCAGAACCGCTTCGTTCTGGCGTACTCCCGTTCCGCCTTCAGGATGTCCCGGTAGAAATCCACTTCGTTCCGGCGGAGGTTTCGCATCAGCCTCGCCGCCGTCTCGGGCCCCAGGCCGCGGCTGGCGAGGGTGACGGCGGCGGTCTTGCCGTAGGTGAGGACGAGGTTTGCGTTCCGGTAGACCCTCTTCGTCCTCCGCCGGTCCTCAGCGGTCTTCGACTCCTCGGGCTTTCTCACGACCTTGATCTCCTCCTCTTCCCAGGGCTTGAGGGCCGCCACCATCCGCGACCCGCAGATCGGGCACTCGGGGACCTCGGGGACGTTCTTTACCATCCGCAGCGACTTCCACTTTTTGCAGCTGACGCAGAATAGGATCACTCGATCGTTCATGATCCGATCTCTCAGAAGCTCGATGACGGCGCCGTCGGCCCGCTCTGGACTGGTCACGTCCCTTCCGCCTCTTCTCCCCTCAGACCCTATGGGGCTTGGGTGGGAAGTCAGGATGGAGATCTCGCCAGATCTCACCCTCTCCAGAACCCTCATCGCCCTTTCGACGTCGAGCCGGTCGAAGAATACCTCCCGCATCGCCTCCTGGCCGATGGGGCCGTCGACGAAGAGGCCGAGGACCCGTTTGAGGCTCACCATCTCGCGGTCGACGTCTCGCCGGAGGGCTCCGAACTTCCGGGCGACGTGGACCATCCTCCAGGTGAATAGCGACGTGTTCTTGAGGGTCTTCTCCAGGATCGGTCCGATGTGGTCCGGGTCCGTCTCCCTTAGAAGGGCGGCCACCTCCTCGGCCATGATCATCTTCGGCGTCTCAAGGCCGATCCGATACGGGTCGACGTCCAGGGCGACGGAGGTTCCGAGCCTCGCCGAGAGGAGGGCCGTTATGACCCTCCCCAGGGCCTCGTTGGCCTGGTGGCCGTGGCAGGCGTTTATGGTGAGGTAAGTCCCGTCCCCCTCGACGACGATGGTCCTGGAGTCGGGGACGGGCAGATGAGCCTTTATCTGGGACTTAATCATCTTGACGAAGACCACTGCCGCCTCCGGGTCCACCGGGTAATCGTCGGTCAGGAGGGCGGCCGCCGCGGCCTCGCCCATGCTCGTCTCTCCTCGCCTCCCCTCACCCCACCTCTCCTCGCCTCTTCTGGCATCTCTGTGGCCGTTCTCCTCACCGTCACCCTCACCAGATCCGCCTTCACCGCCATCTCCACAACCGTCTCCCCCCTCCAGGAGCAGGGCCACCCGAGCCCTGATCTCGCCCGCCTCCGTGGCCACCATCCAGGGGACGGGGATCTCCTCGCCGGACCAGGAGGGGATCTCGCCCCCTCTTTGGATCGGGGCCACCCTGATCTCCTCCTCATCGTCGACGATCTCCACGATCTCCCAGATCTCGCCCCTGGCGACGAAGGTCGCCCCCGGCTCGGCGAAGTTGACGACGAAGGCCTCGTCCAGGGTCCCGACGGGCTTTCTTCCGACGACGTCGAAAACCTTGTACCTCTTCTCGTCGGGAATCATCGAGAGGTTCTGGTAGTAGTACTGCCAGGACTTTCGTCTCCTCCGGAGGACGCCGTCCTCCAGGGAGACGAGCCAGTGGTCGGCTATCTCCCGGGCCACCTCCTCCAGCTCGGAAAATGTGAGGTTTCTAAAGGGAAATGACCTTGTGACGATCTCAAAGCATCTGGCTAGGGTGATATCACCGAAGTCGAGGGCGAGGCCCACCAGCTGGTTTGCGAGGACGTCCTTTGGGTTCTCGTGGGTTCTCGTCTCCTCCAGCTCGCCAAAGTTAGCCCTCCTCGCGATCGCCGCCGCCTCGGCGACGTCATCGGGTCCTGTGGCGATGATCGTCCCTGCCGACACCCTTCCCATCCGGTGTCCTGCCCTTCCCACCCTCTGGACGAGCCGCGAAACCTCCCTCGGCGAGCTGTACTGGATGACGTGGTCGACGTCGCCGATATCGATCCCGAGCTCCATCGACGATGTGCAGATCAGGCCCCGGAGGCGGCCCGCCTTGAAAGCCTCCTCTGCCTCGATCCTCGCCTCTTTGGAGAGGCTCCCGTGGTGGACCCCGATCTTCTCGCCCAAGATCCGGAAGCTGGACCCCAGAACCTCGGCGGCCTGGCGGGTGTTGACGAAGACAAGACACCTCTCCTTTCTGACGGCCTCTCTGATCATCCTGATCTGGGCTGCGAGCATGGGGTCGCACTCCAGCTCTTTTGCGAGGGCATAGTCGCCGCCCCTCGGCTGGGGGGACGCCACCCTGAACCGGGCTTCCCTCTCCACCTCGGCCGAGATGATCCTGCACCTCCTTTGCGGCCCCGCCAGAAACTCGGCCACCACCTCCGGCGAGCCGACGGTGGCCGAGAGGCCGACCCTCTGAAACTCCCCCGCCACCTCTGTCATCCTCTCCAAAACGACGGCGAGCTGGGACCCCCGCTTTGATGCCGCAAGCTCGTGAACCTCGTCGATGACGACGGTTTTGAGAGCTCGCAGGTTCTCACGGAGCCTTTTGCCCGTCAGCATCACCTGGAGGGTCTCGGGCGTCGTGATGAGAAGGTCTGGAGGCCGGAGGGACTGTCTGCGCCGCTCGGCCTGAGTTGTGTCGCCGTGGCGGACGGCGACGGAGATCCCGAGTTCTCCGCCCCATCCCTGGAGGCGGGAGAGCATGTCCCGATTGAGGGCCCGAAGCGGCGTGACGTAGATGGCGCGAACTCCCGGGCTTTGGCCGTCCTCGTTCCCTGCACCTCTTCCCCGTGCATCTCTTCCCTGGCTGGCGTTTCTCCCGTCGCCTCTTCTCCCCTCTTTTCCCGACCCTCTCTCGCCGGACCTGGCCTTATCCCGGAGGATCTTGTGGAATAGGGGGAGGGCTGCGGCTTCGGTCTTGCCGGTCCCGGTGGGGGCGATGAGGAGGACGTGCTCTCCGGCCAGGATCCTGGGGATGGCCTTTTCCTGGGGCGGCGTCGGCTCCGCTATCCCCTGGCGGGCGAGCATCCCTCTGATCTCGGGCCGGAGCCTCGAAAAGGCGGTCACAAATCATAAGTTCTCCGAGGGCTAATAATAGCCTCGCGTGGAGGAATTTTTGTGCAGGTGGCGGTAGTAGGAGCCGGAGAGTACGAGGAGAATAGGTGCAACCTGGCGCGAGAGATGGGCCGAAAGATCGCAGAGCACGGGCACGTCCTGATCACAGGCGGCCTCGGCGGGGTGATGGAGGCTTCGTCCCAGGGCGCCAAAGAGGCAGGAGGCGTCACCGTCGGCATCCTCCCCGGAGAGAAGGAGACGGCAAACCCCTTCGTCACCGTCGCCATCGGCACCGGGATGGGTCATGGTAGAAACGCCATCATCGTCCGGAGCGCCGACGTGGTGATCGCCCTTCCCGGCCTTTACGGCACCCTATCCGAGATCGCCCTCGCCCTGAAGATGGACAAGTTGGTGATCGACCTCGGCGACTGGAACGTCGAGGGGATGCTCAAGGCCGAGAGCCCCGAGGAGGCGATCCTCATCGCGGAGGGGAAGAAGGCGGCGAGGAAAGTTTGACGATAGGTCGAACTCATAGAACCGCTTCGAAATTTGGGGTCGGGTTTCAAGGCCGCGCTGCAGCAAGCCAACTGGCCGTCCTCACCCTCCTTCCCGTCTACTGCTGAGTTTCGCCCCTTTCTCGTCAGAGGTGGAGCGTTTTCCTCGTCAGCTTTTTAACATATCCACTACCACGACAGGGCCATGTTCAAGCACAGCTGGATATTGGCCCTAATCCTCGTCTTCGTCGCGGCCTTCGCCTGTGGCTGCGTCAGCGAGGATGAGGGAGCAGAAGAGGGTGCAGAGACCGAGGTATCGCATGAAGAGGGCGCTGTCAGCGCCGAGGAGCATGGAGCCGCCTCCGATGCGATGGAAGAGGTAGAGGAGATGGAGGCCGAGAGCGAGGAGATGGCGGACCACGGTGAGGATGAAGGCAAAGATATGGCCGAGGCCGCCGTCGGCGAGGTTGAGTCCGAGGTCAAGCACTGAGCCGAAGCAGGATCGAGCATCTCTATTTTTTAGCGCCCCTGGCGCTAATCATCTCTCGGAAAGATTCTTTCATCCTCCCTCGATCTGCTGCGCGCCACCGGGCACGTCATGCCATCTATAGGGAGCGCCTCTCGGCGGCTCGCCTCCATCTCGAGATCCCTTATCCTCTCCTCCTGAGCGAGAAGTGCCTCCTCCAGGTCCCCGAGGATCTCCATCTGGTGCTCCAGGTCCTTCAGCCTCGATTCGAGGTTCACCCGGAAGGCGAGGTAGCAGAAGATCAAGGTCGCTAAGGCGCTCGCCATCGCTCCGACGATGGTGATCATCAGGGAACCTCCGTCAATCTCCAAAGCCGCCAATTTCGCCTCACTGATCCTATTTTCCATCTCGAAGGAAGACCCGTCGTGGTCCATCTTCGGCAGGAAGTCGATCAACGGCCCATAAGGTCTGTCGTTTTATATCGGAGTTGTCCGCGTGGGGCGGAAGTAATGCCGACTGGAAAATCAGCAGAGGGGATGGGGGTGCGACGCGAATCTAAAAAATGGAAGCGCGCTGAATACGGCTTCGCGACAGCCGGGCTCTGAACGGGGCTCAAACTCTATTTTTTAAGGGCCGAAGAAAAGTTGGCGAGGAGGAGAGGGAAATGAAGGGGGATTTGTTGGGGCCCTCTCCCGGCCTCGATCCGATCATGGCAACGGAGGCCGCGCCCTTCGGGCTTTTGCCTCACAACCTATACTTCTAATCCGCCCTACAAAAGGTCGAGGCTCGCGGGGCGAAAGTATTAGTGCTCATTCAGCCGGGGACCTTTCGGCTCCCAAAAGCTATAAGGAGCCATGCGGCATGGGCGGTGTGGCATGACGATCCAAAGACCGAGAGGGACTAGAGACTTCCTGCCCGAGGACTCCTTCAGGAGAGGGGCCGTCAGGAAGCGGATGCAAGGTATCTTGGAACGGTGGGGCTACCAGGAGATATCGACCCCCACCTTCGAGCATCTGGAGCTTTTCACCGTGAAGTCGGGGCCGTCGATCATCGATGAGATCTACGCCTTCAAGGACAAGGGCGGCCGCGACCTGGCGCTCCGGCCCGAGCTGACTGCCCCGGTGATGAGGATGTACGTCAATGAGCTCCAGACAGCAGCAAAGCCCCTCCGGCTTCACTACTTCGGAAACTGCTTCCGGTACGAGCGGCCCCAGCGGGGGAGGTTCCGGGAGTTCTGGCAGCTCGGGGCGGAGCTCGTCGGAAGCGACCGGCCCGACGCCGAGGCGGAGGTGATCGCCCTCGCTTCGAAGCTGATCGAGAGCGCCGGAGTTTCGGGAGACCTCCACCTCGGCTACCTCGGCCTGATCAGGGCGATGATGAGGATGATCCCCGCCTCCGAGAGGCCGGCGGTGATGAAGTTCATCGACAAGAAGGAGCGGGACCTCCTCGCCGAGAAGCTCCAGGAGATCGGGGCAGACCACCTTGGCCTTCTGGAGCTGATCGACCTCAAGGGGCGACGGGCCCTGGACCGGGCAATGGAGTTGGCCGAGGACCTGGCCAAAATGTCAGACGCCCTGGCCCCCGAAGAGACGAAGGCGGCCTCCTCCGAAGCTTCATCCTCCGGCGCCGCCGGAGACCGGGCCGCAAGGTCCGACCGGGCCGCGCCATCAGACCTGGATTTAGCCCACTTCTCGGAGCTGGTGGACCTTCTCGCGACCTACGGTGTCGAGGCGACGGTGGACTTTGAGATCGTCCGGGGCCTGGAGTACTACACCGGAACCGTCTTTGAGATCTACGCCTCGGGCCTCGGCGCCCAAAACCAGATCTGCGGCGGCGGGACCTACATGCTCGCGGGCCTTCTCGGAGGCCAGGAGACGAGGTCGACGGGCTTTGGCATCGGGTTTGACCGGATCATGGAGGTCGTCGCCCTCGACGAGAGGCCGCCGGCACCTGTTGCCGTCGTCTTCGTCCCTCAGGTCCGGTCCGAGGCTGTCAGGGCCGCAAAGGAGCTTCGCGACGCCCTCAATGTCCCCGTCGTCCTGGACGTCATGGGCCGGGGGCTTGGAGCCCAGCTGAAACAGGCGAGCAGCATCGGAGCAGGCTTCGCCGTGATAATAGGTCCAAAAGAGGTCGAAGAGGGGAAGCTCACCCTGAGGGACATGTCCACGGGGTCTCAGGAGAGCCTCGGCCTGAAAGAGATCGCGGAGCTTTTGGCCGAAAAGACCAGCCGCTGACCGTCGAGATGATGGGACAGATAGAATATGGTAG
Organism: Methanothrix sp.; assembly: GCA_035380685.1. Lineage (GTDB taxonomy): Archaea > Halobacteriota > Methanosarcinia > Methanotrichales > Methanotrichaceae > Methanocrinis. The sequence continues at coordinate 17,680 of DAOSXX010000009.1, forward strand.
CTAGGGAGCTTTGGGCGAAGGCGGCGCAAGCTCCATAGTATAAGCTCCAAGCTCAGCTTTCAGCCGCCGCCACTCTTCCGACCGACCCGATGATGAGAGACGGACCCAGTCCGGATCGTTATAAGGTCAGAGAAGCCCCAGGTTCTCCAGCTGGACCCGGACGATCTTGACGCCCTCCTCGCACTCGTCGGGCGACTTTCCTCCGGTCACCACCAACTTTCCGGAGCTGAATATCAGGACCACCACCTTCGGAGTCTTAATCCGATAGACGAGGCCCGGGAACTGCTCAGGCTCGTACTCGATATTCTCTAGGCCCAAGCCGAGGGCGATGGCGTTCAGGTTGAGATCGGTCTTGAGGTCGGCGCTGGCGACGATGTTCTGGACGTGGATCTCGGGGTTGAGGTTGACGTCCTCAAACCCGATCGACTTCAGGGTCTGGGCCATGTTGGTGATGACCGTTCTCACGTCCTCGACGTTCTTTGCGCCGGTGCATACCACCTTCCCCGAGGTGAAGATCAGAAAGGCCGCCCGGGGCGATTTGACCCTGTAGACGAGCCCCGGAAACTTCTCCTTGTTGTATTCGGCGCCCTCCAGCTCCGACTCGATCTTGATCAGATCGAACTCCTCGGCGAGCTTTGTCGAGGCGACGACGTTCTCTATGTTGATGGTGGACTCCATAATCACGTCTCTCCGGAAACTCCCTTTTTAAAGTGAGGATATATAAAGCCTTTTTAAAGTGGGGGTATATAAAGTATTGCGGAGTTGACAGAACGCCGGAACGATTTTAGACAAAAAGAGAAAAGCCGCCGATGGGATTCGAACCCATGACCTGCTGATATATCGGGCCGTTTGCCTTACGAATCAGCCGCTTTACCGGGCTAAGCCACGGCGGCACAGGCACACCCGGCATATAGCGGCCGTTCTCAATTTAAGCGTTGCGATCAGTTTCCGACGTCTGCGACCTCCCGAGGAGAAAAACCGCCCATCCAACCCGCAAGGGCTTACGCGGCCTCGGCCAGCTTTTTGACCTCCTCGGCCAGCCTCGGCAGGAATATCCCGATGTCGGTCACAAGCCCTATCGCCTGAGCCGTCCCCCGATCCATCAGCTTCGTCACGGTGGAGGGGTTGATGTCGACGCAGATCGTCTTCACCCTCGAGGGGAGGAGGTTTCCGGTGGCGATGGAATGGAGCATCGTCGCCATCATGATCACCATGTCCACGCCGCGGAGGGCCTCGAACATCGCCTTCTGAGCCTCGACGGTATCGGTGATGACGTCGGGGAGGGGTCCGTCGTCCCGGATCGATCCGGCCAAAACGTAGGGGATCCCCTTTTTGATGCACTGGTACATGATCCCGCCCTTCAATTTGCCGTCTTCTACAGCCTGTTTTATGGAGCCGCTGGCGATCACCTCGCTTATGGCGTAGATGTGGTTTCGGTGGCCCGCCGAGGTCAGGTTTCCGTGAGGGTCCATCCCCAGGCTCGTTCTGAAGAGCTGCCGCTCGATGTCGTGGACCGCGAGAGCGTTTCCTGCGAGGAGGGCGTCGATGTACCCGTCCCTGATCAGCTCTGCCAGGGCCTCAGAGGCGCCGGTGTGGATTATGCCCGGCCCGCCGACCACGGCGATCTTTCCACCGTTCCTTTTCGTGGCCAGGATCTCTTCAGCGAGCTGCTTTACGATCTCGCCGGAGGGGCGCTCCGAGGAGACCTCGTTGGACATGAACTCGAAGAAGGTCTTCTCCCGGGGCCGCTCGGGCGGCACCACCCTCACCCCCCCGGTCCCGACGACGATCATATCGCCCTTCTTGATCTGGCCGATGGGAACGCATATCGCCCGACCCTCTTTGACGATGATCAGGCAGTCCATCTGGATGTCCTCCACCTCCAGCCAGGCTCCCTGGTGCCGGACGTGGGTTAGATGGTTTGTGGTGGAGTAGAAGCCCCGGGGCACCACCTTGTCCTGGGGCGCGATCTCGAGGTGGACGTCCTCGGCCTCGATCACCCGGGCGCCGAGGGGGTGAAGGGCGAGAAGGATCCGGTCGAGGTGATCTTCGTCCTCTCCGGAGATCGCGATCTTCACGTAGCTCGTATCGTGCTTCTTCTTCCCCACCCGGAACGTCTTGATCTCGAACTCGCCGCCCATGCTCATGATCTTGTCCAGCGCCTTGGTGAGCGTGAGCGAATCAATAAGGTGTCCTTCCATCTCTATGTCGCAGGTTTCGCTCATGGTGACCATCCTCAGAGGTCAATCTGATTCCCTAAGAAGCATTCTGTTTGAATTTAACATTTGCCCGATTCCTCCCTCTCGGGGTCACCAGAGCTGCCCCTCGATGACGGACTCGGTCTTGTCGTTGGTGCTCATGACGAGCCTCTTTATCTTCACCAGGTATCCGCCGGGATAAGGTTGAGGCGGATCGAAGATCGCCCGCACCCCCATCCTTCGGAAGTGCTCCTCGAAGTCCGTCGCCGTCTGAAGGTCTTTCACCATTATCTCCACCTCCTGGACTATGGGGTCTTTGGCCATCTTCGCCTCCACCGTCTCCCTCATCGGTCCGAGCATGCTCTTTCCGAGCCGGAGGCACCTCTCTTGAAACTCGGCCTCGGAATCGGACCATTCCGCCGCCTGGAACCCCTCCCGGACGACCCGGGAGAAGAAGAAGTCCTGGCCGTAGTCGTTGTAGTACCGGAAGGCGAACTCCAGGTCTCTGCAGTTGCTCTCGGAGCTTGTGTATTTGATGGGGCTTTTCAGGTTTTCAGGGTCCTTGATGACGACCCCCTCTCTTCCCCGGGCTCCCAGGTCCTTTATGATCTTCTTTATCTCCCCGGCAGCCTCATCGAGCCCGAACTCGCCGAAGAGGCGGACGGACCTGATCCCGTACTCCTCGGCGATGGCGTGAGTCTTCATAGATCCCTCCATATCCCTCTTCCCCTTTCGAGATACGTCGAAGATGTAGAAGTCCATCGACTCGGCGGAGTAGACCTCCTTCGGAACGTAGGGGTTTTTCGGCCCCACCATCTCGCCGCAAAGTACCAGGTCCGGATGGTCACTGAAGACCTCCGGAGGTATCTGATCCCTCGCCACCTCCGTCGAGTAGGGGCAGATGAACCCGCCCCGGGTGAGGGCGATGACGCTTCCACCAACGCCGACGACCCGGACGTTGTGGCCGTTCATCTTCTCTTCGACGACGACTCCATCGGAAAAATGGCGGTTGATGGCGGGCGCAAGCATCATCGCCCGCCTGATCTTCGGGTAGCCGTATACGATCTCGTTTTTGTCGAAGACGACCGTCCCGGCCTCTATGCCGGAGACGGCCTTGTCGAACCTGAGGAGCCGGGGCGCAGGCCAGTCGGAAGATCGGACCACCCGTCCGATCATCCGTTCCATCCTCTCTGGCGATAAGCCCAGCCCGTCCGCCGCGGCCCGAAGGTTCATTTCTGCTTTGCCAGGTAGTCGAAGAAGCACCGCCTGGTCAGCATTCCCACAAGCTCGTTCTTCTGGTTTAAGACCGGCATCCCGCCAAAGTCCAGGTCCAGCATCGTCTTTCTCGCCTCATCAAGGGGCGTGTCGACGAATATCGACTTGACGTCCCGGCTCATGACGTCCGAGACCAGGAGGTTTTTGATCCGCGCCTCCTGCTGGCTGCTGGGGACGAGGTCTCTGAAGGCCCTCAGGGACTTCGCCACGTCCCGTTCGGATATGATCCCCACCAGCTTTCCATTCTCCATCACCGGAAGCCTCCCTACGTCCCGGTCGAGCATCACCCTCCGGACGTGGATCAGCCGATCGGTGGGGGTGGCGGTGAGGGGCGTGCGCATGGCGTCGGCGGCCATCCCCGTCATCCTGATCGCCTTCAGCATGTCTTTCGGCCTCACCCAGCCGAGGATCTCCTCACCTTCCATGACCACCAGAACGGAGGTCTTCTGGAGGAGGAGGACGGCGTCCTCGACCTTCATTTCGGGATCGACCTTTATCACCGAGTCTGATGTTGCGGAGGCGACGTGGAGGGAGGAGGCGGGCATCCCCAGCCTCTGCCTGGTTCCCAGAACCCTCGTGATCTGCCTCATGGTGATGGTGCCGCCGAGTTTGCCGTCGTTGGTGACGAGAAGCCTTCGGAGATCGTGCTTCTCCATGACGTCCAGTGCATGGCCGATCCTCTCCGATTTGTCTATCGTCACCGGCGTCGACATTATATCCTTTATAAGCATGTTAAGACCACCTCGCCACTTCGGCGGTTATATCCCGGGTCGAGAAGAAGCCCACAACCCTCTCATCGTCCACCACCGGAAGGCCGCATATCTCCTTATCGAGAAGGATCTTGGCGGCGTCCACGGCCTTGACCTCGGAGTTGGTGAATAATATCGGGTAGGACATTATGTCCTCAGCTACGAGAGGTACCTCCTTTACGTACCTGTACCCCTTCCTCCCGGCGGTGCTCTCCTTCCTCGCCATCTTGATGCTCTTCCCCTTAAGCTCGTCCTTGGCGTCGGAGACTCCCGATATGGCGAGGTTGGTATGGGTGATCACCCCGACAGGGGTGGCGTTGTCCTCGCAGACCACGACCCGATCGACGCCGTTCTCAACCATCTCCTCCAGAACGTGGTCGAGGGTGTGGTGCCTGTGGACGCTGACGACGCCCTGGGACATCAGATCGCTCACCTTGGAATCGGGATTTTTCTCGACGAAGTAAGAGAGGAGGTCCCTTGAGGTTATGATCCCCACGATCTCTCCACCATCCCTCTCCACGGGCAGGCCGTCTATCCCGTTCTCGTCCATGATCTCTGCTGCCTGTTCTACGGTGGCTCCGGGGTAGATGGTGATGGGCCGGTCGGTCATCACCAGCCTGATGGGGACTTTGCTGATGGGGCGCCTCCGCCACTCCGGGGCGGCCTGGCTCAGCCGATGTGATATATCGTGTTTGGTGACAATTCCCGCCAGCTTTTCACCGTCCATCACGAGGAGCCTGCTTATGTAGTGCTTGAGCATCAGGTTCCTCGCTCGCTGCACAGGCTCTTCCTTGTCGATGACGTAGACGGGAGATTGCATGTAATCCTTTACCTTGCTCATGGTATGATCCCTCGTTTCTCCTCCGCAAATGCCCTGATGAAGTCTCTTTTGGTGATGATTCCCACCAGCGATCCGTCGTCCATGACCGGCAGGGCTCCGACGCCCTTATCCATCATGGTCTCCGCCGCCGTGCCGAGGTCCGCCTCTTTCGTTGTGGATACAAGGTCTCTTCGGACCAGGATCTTTATCTGCTGGCTCATGACATCCCTGATGTCGCCGGTCACCACTTTCCCGAACGCTTCGCCGGTTCCCAGGTACCTCATGATGTCCGAGGCCGTGACCATGCCGATCAGGATGGAGTCCTGGACCACGGGGAGCTTTCGGAAGCCACCCTGCTGGACCATCATCCTGGTGGTCTTCTCGATGGAGATCGAGCCGTTGGCGGTGATCACGTTGGGGCTCATGAACTCCTCGACCTTGATGCCGGTGTTCACCCCGGCCACGAGCTTTGCGAAGTCGTGCTCTGTGACCAGGGCCTTTATCCTGTTATCCTCGTCCACCACGGGCAGACCGCCCACGCTCTTTTCGTACATCAACTTTAGGGCGTCTTCTACGGAGGACTTCTCGGTGATGGATATGAGCCTCGGGCTCATGATCTCTCTGATGTCGGCGTTGATGGCTGCGAGGATGTTTCCTTCATACTTCTTCTTCAGCAGGTTGTGTCTTATGCCGCCGCCGAGGAAGTCGACGACATCGACGCCGGTGACGAAGCCGAGAAGCCGCCTCGTTCCAGGATCGGCTATCGGCAGCCTCCCGAAGCCGTAAGAGGTCATGATCTTGATGGCTCCGATGATGGTGGTGGTGGGCGGCGCCGTCACCACGTCTGCGGTTGCAATGGTGAGAACGTCTCCTGCGCGCTTGGCGGCTCTCGAATCGAACTGGACTGGTCCCCTGTCCATAGCTCCTGGCATCCTGATCTTCCGATCATCTGATGGTCTCTTCATGGTCGCTCACCAAAGATGGCTTTGATCACGTCGTATCTGTCGATTATTCCCACGAGCTTGCCGTCGTCGACTACGGATATTCTGCCGATCTCGCGATCCAGCATCGTCTTTGCGGCATCGCGAAGGCTCGCCTCAGGACTTACGCTGAAGAGAGGCGTGCTCATCAGTTTTTCCACTTTCATTACGTCCTTGGTATCTTTGCTTATCCGGGCTCCGCCAGTCTTCAGTATGTCGAAACGGGTGATCATCCCGAGGGGTTTGCCCTTCTCATCCACCACGGGCATCCCCGTGAAGTCGGAGTCGAGCATGGCGTCCCAGACCCTGGCGACGGGGTCGGCGGGGCTGCAGGTCTTCGTCTCGGCGTTCATGACCTCCTTGACCATTTTTCCGGCCAGCTTCTCGGGGTCGATCTTCTTGAAGATGTCAATGGGGCTGACCACGCCCTGTAAGCGCCGGTCTTCCAAAGATCTGACCACAGGCAGTATCGCATAATTGGCCGAGAGCAAGAGCTTCGCAGCCTCTTCGAGTTTCGTTTCGGCGGTCACCAGAGGGGCTTCCACCGAGAAGCCGGAGACGGTGACGTTCGAACGGGTCGAAGCTATCTTCAGCATATCCCGGTCGGTGACGATGCCGGCGACGTATCCCTGGCCGTCCTTTATCGGCAATCCCCGCAGCTGGTTGTCGCGTATCAGCTGCCGCGCCCGGGTAACGAAGTCGCCCTCCTCCACGCTGACCGGATCCGTTGACATGATCTCCCCAACTAAAACTCCCATATTGCGCCCTCCTGCACAACTCCGGATAATTCCAAAATGTTCATCTATTCCCGTCTCTGCAGCTCCAGCAGAGAAGCTCGCCGTTGACCGCTTCCAGAGAGTCGGAGATCTGACCGCACCGCTCGCAGATCCCCCTTATCATCTCCCTCTGCTCCTCGAAATGGACGCTATCTCGGTGCATCTCTATGAGGTGGCTGAGGATCTCTCCCATGCCGATCGAGGCCGACCCGGAGACGAGGTCGGTGTCGGTGATTATGCCCAAGAGCTTCCCCTCACTCGATATTACCGGAAGCCTCTTCACCCCCGATTTGAGCATCTTTATGGCGGCGTCGCTCAGGCTTACGTCGGGATGGACGGTGATCAGGGGCGAGGACATCACATCTCTCACCTTCACGCCTTTTGGGTCTGCGGCCCTGGCAACGATCTTTCCGACCAGATCTCGTTCAGTTATGATCCCCGTCGGCTGGTCGTCGTGAATCACGATCAAGCTGCCCACGTTTGCGGAGAACATCTTGTTCGCAGCCTTCACCACATCAACCTCGGAATCGACGGTGATCACAGGTCGGGCCATTATATCCCGCACCGGAATCTCTGTTTCCATGCTTGTCACCTCCGCGGCAGATTGCCGTTCTTATTAAAGAGATCCCACTATAAAAGGATCACTGCATCCTTTTCTCTCGAATTCAAAACATATTATAATTCCGTCATTCTGAAATGTGACCGAGGATGTGATCTATCTCAGCTAGGATCAGCTCGACCCCGAGGCGGGCTGCCGAGGGGGAGCCGGGAAGGCAGAAGACGGGCGCGCCCCCGACCACACCCGCCGAGGCCCTGGTGAGTATCGCCCTCGTACCCACCTCTTCGAGGCTCTTCAGCCTGAAGACCTCCCCGAAGCCGGGGATCGTCTTCTCGAATAAGGGCTCTGCCGCCTCGATCGTCAGATCCTTGAGGGCGAGGCCCGTGCCGCCGCAGAGGATGAGGACGTCGGCCTCTGATGTCAGGATCGCCTCCCTCACCGGCTCCACACCGTCAGGGATGAGCCGATATGTGAAACTTCGGCGGGCGTCCCCGAGCCGGTCCAGGATCGCCCGGCCCGAGAGGTCTTCGGCCTCCTCCGGCTTTGCCACAGGCCCGAACTTCTCGAACCGGGAGGTGCTCACGACGACGACCTCGATCTTCATGATCTATCTTTCGTTTCAAAAGGATAAAGCTCTTCTCCATCCTCGCCAACGGTTTTATCTCAGGAGGTCGATTCTGGCCACCATGGCGCTTCTGGCGGTGGACGTGGGCGCGGGAACCCAGGACGTCCTCCTCTTCGAGGAGGGCATGCCCCCCGAGAACTCGGCCAAGATGGTGATGCCGAGCCAGACGGTGATCGTGGGAAGAAAGATCGATGGGGCGAGGCTTCGGGGACGGGACGTCTTTCTCACCGGAACGACGATGGGGGGCGGAGCCTCCGTCCGAGCTGCAAAAAGGCATTTGGAGGCGGGGTTGCGGGTCTTCGCCACCCCGAAGGCGGCCCTGACCTTCAACGACGATCTGGAGCGTGTCAGGAGGATGGGGGTTCTGATCGTTGAGGATGCCCCACCGGAGGCCGAGGTGGTGGTGATGGGCGACCTCGACACGCCGGCCATAAGGGCGACCTTCGAGGTCTTCGGCCTTGATATGCCGAAAGATGTGGCCGTCGCCGTCCAGGACCACGGCTACTCACCCGACAGGAGCAACCGGATCGTGAGGTTTGAGGAGATGGCGCGGGTCCTCGATTCTGTTGGAGATATCCGATCCTTCGTCCACCGCGATCCGCCGCCCCTCTTCAACCGGATGGTCGCCGTCAAAGAGATGCTGGACGGTGCGGGGCTTTCCTCGCTCGTCATGGACACGGGCCCGGCGGCGATCTTCGGCGCGGTCCAAGACCCCCGGTCGAGAGAGCCGGCCCTCGTCCTGAACATCGGAAACGGTCACACCATCGGGGCGGTGGTGGCCGGGGAGAGGATCACAGCTCTCTTCGAGCACCACACCTCGGCCCTGACGGCGGAGAAGCTCCTCCGTTTCTCGAAGAGGCTCTGCGATGGAACCATTAAGAACGGCGAGGTCTTCGAGGACGGGGGGCACGGGGCCCACGTGGTCGAGGCGCCGGGGGCGGAGAAGATCAGGTCCGTGGTTGTGACGGGCCCGAATAGGGAGAGGTTCATCGGGTCCGGCCTCCTCGGAGAACTGGGCCCCGTCATCTCCGCGGCCCCAGGCGGGGACATGATGATCGCGGGCTGCATCGGCCTCGTGGAGGGCTGGAAGGCTTTGAGGTGAAAGGCGATGGCGCAAGAGATCGGAAGAGGCGCAGAGGCGGTGATAACCCGGGACGGAGACCGCGTTACGAAGGTGAGGCTGCCGAAGGGTTACAGGATGCAGGCCCTCGACGAGAGGATCAGGCGGGAGAGGACGGTGATGGAGTCGCGGATCATCTCGGAGGCCCGGAGGTGCGGGGTTCCTACTCCCATCGTCCTGGACGTCGACCAGTTCAGCCTCACCATGGAGCACGTGGAGGGGACGAAGCTGAAGGAGGTGATCGACCCCGATTTATCCGAGCGGGTGGGGGAGCTGGTTGGAAGGCTCCACGCTTGCGGGATCGTTCACGGCGACCTCACCACCTCCAACATGATCCTCCGGGGGGAGAAGATCTACCTCATAGACTTCGGCCTCGCCTTCCATGACCAGAGCATCGAGGCCCAGGGGGTGGACGTCCACGTATTTTTCCAGACAGTCAAGAGCACTCACGACCGTCCCGAGGAGCTGATCTGTGCCTTCGGCATAGGTTACGCCAAAACCTACTCGCGGGCCGGGGAGGTTTTAAAGCGGGTCGGGGAGATCGAGGCGAGGGGAAGATATCTCTGACCAAATCATTAACTTTATGTAGTAAACGACTCGTAACAAGAATGATCTCAGAGCTGTTAGTTCCAAAGTGGTGATGGTACATGGCAGAAGATGATGTGGTATTCGTCGGCAACAAACCAGTGATGAACTACGTATTGGCAGTGGTCACCCAGTTCAACAGCGGCGCGAAAGAGGTGAAGATCATGGCCAGGGGACGAGCGATATCCAGAGCCGTGGACGTGGCAGAGGTATCAAGAAGCCGCTTTTTGGGGGACGTCAGCGTCAAGGACATCCAGATCTCCACCGAGACCATGAATACCGATCGGGGAGAGACGAACGTCTCGGCCATCGAGATCACCCTCTCGAAGTGAAGTCGAGCCTTTCGAGCCTTCTTTCTGGAGCGCGGGTTGGCATTGACCACCAGGATCGGCGTCATCTCCTCCGGTCGCGGGGAGAACGCGAGGTACATCATCGAGGCTGCCCGCTCGGGATACATCCCCGCCGAGGTAGCGATAGTCCTGGCGGACCAGCGGGACGCCGGAGCCCTGAGGATAGCCCGCGATCTCGGGGTTGAATCCCACTTCGTCGACCCCTCGGGCTTCTCCCGGGTCGAGTACGAAGCTCTTCTCATCGACCGTCTCGACCGGGCCGGGGTCGACCTCGTCGTCCTCACGGGGTACATGAGGATCCTCTCTCGGGAGTTCGTCCGGCACTTCAAGAACAGGACGATCAACATCCACCCAGCCCTCCTCCCATCCTTCCGGGGCCTTGACGCCTTCCAGCAGGCTCTCGACTACGGCGTCAAGGTGACGGGGACGACGATCCATCTCGTCGACGAGGAGGTCGATCACGGACCCATCATCCACCAGGTTCCCGTGGAGGTGAGAGACGACGACACCCACGATAGCCTGAAGGCGAGGATCCAGGAGGCAGAGTACAGGGCCTATCCCGAGGCTCTCAAGCTCTTCATCGAGGGAAGGCCGAAGGTGGCTGGAAGGAAGGTCGTCTTTGAGGAAAAGGAGGCTGACGGATCTTGAAGACTTTATGGGCACCCTGGCGGATGGATTACATCTTGAGCGACAAGTCGGGCGACTGCATCTTCTGTGAGAAGCAGGAGGAGGACCGGGACGCTGAGAACCTGATCCTCTACCGGGGTCAGCACCACTTCATCATCATGAACGCCTACCCCTACAACAATGGCCACATGATGGTCGTCCCCCGCCGCCACACCTCAAACCTCACCGGCTGGAGCGCCGAGGAGAGGGCCGAGTTCCTCGAACTGGCCGACCTCGGCGTCGAGATTCTGAAAAGGACGATGAACCCCAACGGCTTCAACATCGGGATCAACATGGGCGAGTGCGCTGGGGCGGGGATCGCAGACCACATCCACCTTCACATCGTCCCGCGCTGGTCTGGCGACTGCAACTTCATGCCGGTCTTCGCGGACACGAGGGTCATCCCCGAGCACATCCAGGCGACTTACGAGAAGCTCCGGGCGGCGCTAAAAGAAGTTCTGGGCTGATCGATCTATTTTTCTGGTGGTCACAGGTCAGCCGCTCGGCTTCGGATCCCCGATCTTCTTCGCCTCGACGAGCCGGAAAGAAACGCCTCTCCTCTTTAGCTCTTCAGTCACCTCTTCCATGAAGACCCCCATCCCGGCGACGTGTTCGTGATCCTGAGGCCGGATCTTCCCTCCGATGTAGCCTGAAGTCGTTGAATTCGCGCCGCAGCTGGGACTGTCGGCCACGCCGACCACTTCGATCTCGTATCTTTTCTTCGAAAGTTGCTCGATCAGGTCTGCGTGGTGGCTGAAGATCTCGCGGCAATATCGCCGGTAAGAGGGGATATCGATCTGGTTTTTGGTGACGGCCCACCGGTCGAGGCCGAGGAGTCCCGCCTCGGGGCAGAGGAGCTGGATGATGGGCGGCTCGGGCCGAAAGTCGACGGGTCGGAGGCCAGGAAGCCTCGTCTCGGGGTTCATGAGGCAGTGGGCCACCACCCGGATCGTCGTCATCCTTCCCGACCCGTCTCTTCCGACCCAACCCGCTTTTCGAGGACATCTTTTATGTGACGATAAAACCGGACGCCGTCGGTCTCGTGGTAGAACCGGACGTCCTCGGCGGCATCCCCTATCCTGATCTTCAGTGTGTTGTCCTGAAACTCCTTGACGTACTCGATCCCCGTGATTCCCGAGAGGGGAAACCTGTCCATCCTGTTTCTGAATAGGCCAGATCGGACGAAGATCAGGTTTTTATCCGTCACTGCGATCCAGGAGGAGATCTTCGCCTCGTCGAAGGCCCCGATCCGCGCGAAGGCCATCGCCTTCTCATCCTGGTACCTTTTGGGAACGGCCGGAAGGGCCATGACGGGGACCTCGCCAGCCCGCACAAGGTCCTCCAGGGCCTTTCTGATCTTCTTCGGGAGATTCTCGGGTGCTGCTTCAATTTCAGCCATGGTGGATCCGATTCGAATTTGACTTCTGCAGAGTTCGTGGCAGAATTCAGGTTACGATCTTATCGAGGGCGTCCTTCTCGAGAGCGATCCTGACCTCTCTCATCAGCCTTCTGCCGGTGCTCATGGACGTCCTCCAGAGGGCGTTTCCGTAGGGGTGGCCCACGGCCATGTGGACGTTCGTCCCGCCACCGATCCGGGGAGCGACGTCGTAGATGAAGAAGTTCAGGTCCTTGTCTACGCAGGTCTGGAGACAGAAGGGACCTATGATCCCGGGGCTGTAGTGCTCCTTCGTCGCCTCGACGTACTTCTCCGCGAGTTCGAAGGCCTTCTCAAGAAGGGACTCGCGGAGGGTCGCAGAGTTGTGGCCGCAGACGGTGTACTCGGGGCTGATCTGGGCCTCGTTGAGGGTGAGCTGCTGGGGGGCGGGAAGCCGGACGTGGCCGTCGAGGCTCGACTCGAACCGCCAGTCGATGCCGATGAGCTCGATCTCTTCCAGGATCGGCGAGTAGAAGAAGTCGAGGTTGAAGACCGGACCGATGACGTACCTCTCGATCCTCGCGAGGTCCAGGCCGTCCTGGTCGATGACCCCCTGCTTGAGGAGGAGGTCCGACTTCTCGCGGTACTCGTCGTAGCTCGCGGCGGTGAAAAAGCCTCTCTCCAGGGTCTTGACGGCGTGAGGAAGCTTCACCATCACCAGCTCGTCGATCTCCTCGGGCTCCACCGTCTCCGGGAAGGGGAGGCCAGCCTTCTCCAGGATCCAGTAGTAGTCCTGCTCTTCACCCCTCTCCTCGGAGCGGAGAAGGTTTCTGCTCCCGAGGAGCGGCACCTCAAACTCGTCCTCGACCGAGTCGATCCCGCAGTAGGAGGTGAAGGACCGGTTCGGAACGAAGAGGACGTTCTTCGATATCAGGGCGTCCTGCTGCTCTCCCCTGATCAGGTCTGTGAATCTGTTGAGGATTCGGACCTCGTCGACGACGCCGCTTGCGACCTTGCCATTCACCCTCTTCGTTCTGAAGTACTTGGCGTAGGTCTTCTCCCTCCCCTTCTGGCATACTGCGAGGGTCCGAAACCCCTCCTCTATGGCCCCGTCACAGGTGTCCAGGGCCGAGTGAGAGGCGACGACCCCGATCATCGGGTCGCTGAGGTCGTACCCCTCTAAAATTTCGAAAATTTTGCTGCGGTCGATCAATTCAAAGCACCTCAAAATGATCTGGTCTCTGTACCGACCTAAAGAGGTACTCACTTATGAATCTGACTGTCATGCTCCTCCGTTCTCGACCGACGCGGCGTAAAGCTCACCTTTTCCATTATCCACCATATCCCCCAAAAACTTCTTGAGACTCAGCCCGTCGATCTCTACCGTCTCCTGGTACTGGTAGGAGGGAAGGACCCTTGCCCGTCCCCGGACGGTGATGCTGCCGCTCGCCATCTCGGCTCCGGGAAGGTGGGCGTCGCCGCCGATGACGATCACGCCGCCCCGGTTCGCGATCCCCGGAAAGTCGCCGGAGTTACCGAGGACGGTGATCTTCCCGCCGCATAGATGCTCGCCCAGATAGTCCCCGGCGGACCCCTCGATCAGGATCTCGCCTCCGCGCATCCCGCAGGCTTCGCCGCGGTACCCGGCTCCTACGTAGTCGCCAGCGTTGCCCAAAACGATGATCTTCCCGCCGCGCATCTCCCGGCCGAGCCAGTCTCCGGCCCGCCCTCCTATCTCGATCTCGCCGCCGACCATACCGTTTCCGGCGTGCATCCCGAGATCGCCATCGGCTGCGATCCGACCGCAGGTCATATTCTCACCGACCCTTTTTACCTTTGAGAAGTCGCCGGAAAGGCTGATCAGCGTCTCCTCAGGCTTTGCGGGGCCGTCGTCTCCGGAGATATCGAAGAGGTCGGAGAGGATCACCTTTCTGTTCCCCTCCCAGACCTCTATCCTCTCAATCTCCTCGATGGATAGAGGTGCGAAGACGTCGGGGCTTATTTTCTCAGCCTCCACCGGGACCCTGAACTCCCGCCGCGGCACAATCGCGATCTCTCTCATCTAGATCACCCCCGCCTTCACGACCCGTGGATGGGTGACGTAGGCGTCCTGGACCATGTAGTTTGACATCTGGATGCTGTAGTACTTGGCGAACTTCTCGACGAGATCCGCTCTGACCTTCGCCGCCTGATCTTCGGGGACCGAGGCGTCGACCCAGTAGGTTCTCCCCTGGGGCACGGCCACAATCTCGCCGTCCCTGGAGACGACCTCGCCTCCCTTGATGGTGTACCTGGCCTTCGCGAGGGCCGCCTTCACCTTCCTGTGATCCTTCGATGGGTCCACATCGGTCGGGTTGATATCGTAGATTGTGACGTCCCCATCCGCCCCCAGTCCCAGGTGGCCCTTCTCCGCGAGGCCCAGGATCCTGGCTGGAGCGGCTCTCGTCACGATGGCGACGTCGTTCCAGTCCATCTCCCTCTCGATGGAGGGAAGAGACGACCTCTTGGATGCCAGGTCGTGGAGGGTTGCGAGTTCTTCCTCCCTCTTCGCCCGGCTCATCAAAAGGCTGATCACCTCCGGGTAGTTGACGAAGGGACCACCATTGGGGTGGTCTGTGGTCATGATCAACTGCCAGGGGTCGTTCGTCAGAAGGGCTAGCTCCAGGCCTATCGCCCACTGGATCGCGTTTATCGGCATCTTCCTCCCGTAGACGAGGGGTACGACGCCGCTAGACTCCTCCAGCTCGATGTCGTGGTTTGACCACTTGGCGTGAAGGAGGCGGGCGTTCCCGTACTCCAGGGGCGCGTCGGCGGTCATGGTGGTGGCGGACCCGAAGATCAGCTGGCCCATGTCCATGGTGAACTGGCCGTGGCGGTTGTAGTAATCGGCGATCTCGGGGGCCTTCGACTCGAAGTCTCGCCAGCCGGTTCCGCCGTAGGCGGAAAACTGCATGTGGGTGACGTGGAGGACCTGACGGTCGCAGGAGGCTGCGATGTCCTCGACGGCCTTGAGGGTCTCGAGGGTCGTCTCGTAGTTTCCGGGCTTGCCCAGGTTGTTGGTGTGGAGGTGGACGGAGTGGGGCAGCCCCAGGATCTCGTTTGCCCTCATCAGGCATCTTATGATCTCTCTTGGAGTCACGCCGAAGTTCGGGACGGGGTCGTCGATCCCCTTGACGTTTCCGCCGAAGCCCCAGGCCTCGCCCCCGCCGGGGTTCACGACCTTGACGCCGTAGCCGCGGCTGGCACGAAGGCCCCAGGCTACGAAGGCCGCGAGCTTATCGAGGTCGCCGTCGCGGACGCACTCCAGGACCTCCCAGTTGTTCCCGAAGAGGGTGAGGGCCCCCTTGTCGACGATGGGGATCTCCTCCAGCTCCTCGTGGGTGTGCCTCGACTCCAGGATCGGCGTCGCCGCCTCGAAGGCACAGGTGTAGCCCAGTCGGGCGTACCGGTAGCCGATGGCGTAGCAGTTCGGGACTGTGTAGCCGGTCGAAGGCCGCAGGAGCTTTGTCCTCGGCTCGATCCCGCGCCTCCCGTCCTCGGGCCGCATGATCCTGCCGCTGTTCACCTTCGCCCCGGCGATGTGGGCGTGGGCGTCGACCCCGCCCGGCATCACCAGCATCCCCCGGGCGTCGATCTCGTCGCCATCGCGGGACTCTTCGACGACCTTGCCGCCCTCGATAGAGATGTCCATCTCCTCGCCATGGACTCCGTTTTTGGGATCGTAGACGAACCCGCCCTTAATTATCATCGCCGAGCCTCCTCACTCGATCAAGAATATTTTGAATGATCTCCTCGTCCGTCGGATATGGGGAGTCCACGACCTTCTTCATCCGCAGGGAGAGGCCGTCCATCCGGTAGGCCGTCCCCTCGGCCTCGACGCCGCATACGGCGCTCGGTATCACCACGTCCGCGAGAAGGGTCGTGGGGTTTGGGAAGGGGTCGATCTGGATCACCGGGATATCGGCCATCCCCTCGACGGTCTTCCTCGGGAAGTTTGAGACAGGGTCTGCGGCGACGACCAGCATCGCGTCCGCCTCCCTCCTCGCGAGGAGGTCGCAGGCCGCGGTCTCGCCGGGGTTGAAGTAGGGCGCGCCCCGGGAGAAGTCGACGGACATCGGAAAGCCCGTCTCCCAGGCGGAGACCTGGCCGAAGCCCGCCACGTTGTAGTGGCCCCTCATCGCCATCACCACGAACTTTGTGAAGCCGTTCAGGTCCGTCACCAACGAGAGGGCGTTGTCGACGTTCTTGTACCGGCCCCGGCTGTGGGTCATCCCCAGGCCGAAGAGGATGGCTCCAAACTTCGCTCCCTTCATCATCGCCGCCGCCTCTTCCAGGTCCGCTTTCGCGACATTCGCCACCTTCTCGGGGACGAGGTCGCCCTTCCCTGCCACGATCATCCTTAGGGCCGAGATCACCTCGTAGTCGGTCCCCGGCCTTATCAGAAGGAACTTGTCGGCGTTCTTCGCGGTCCTCGTCTCCCGGACGTCGACGACGATCACCTTTCTTCCCTTCCTGCCCTCGGAGGTGAACATGCCTGAAGAGTTCGAGGAGTATCGGAGGGTGTGGCGCGGATGGGCCTCGGCGGGGTTTGCGCCCCAGAATACTATCAGGTCTGCCCTGTTTTTGATCTGGCCGAGGGTCGAGCCCGCAAGCCCCTTCTCCTCGATACCGATGATCGACGGGCCGTGGCATACGGTGGCCGTTGAATCGATGACTCCGCCCACCTCCTCCGCCAGGAGGATCCCCTTTTTGTGGGTCTCGCAGACGGTGGAGCACCAGCCGTAGAGGAGGGGCCTCTTCGCCTCCTTCAGGATCCGGGCGGCCCGGTCGTAGGCCTCCTCATATGTCGTCTCCACCAGCTCTCCGTCCTTTCTCACCATCGGGGCCTTCGTCCTCTCGTGCCCCAAAATCTTGCTCGACCCCAGCTTGCAGGCTCTCTTGACCCCGACGATTTTGTCGTCTTCCACCTCGACCTTGATGTCGTCGCAGAGGCAGCCGCAGAAGGGGCAGAGAACGTCTTCTGCCATCAAGACGCATCACCTCTCGTCTTCAGATCGGCAAATAGCTCCCGGACGTCCATCACTGGCATCTTCGTCTCCTCCACCTCGGCCTCGACCCCCTTGAACTGGGGGGTTCCGCATCCGCCGGTCTCGGGCCCCACGACGGCGTTGGCCCAGGGTCCCATCGGTATGAAGATTACCCCCGCGGGGAGGCCCGCGTCCATCTTGGCCGAGACGACGACCTCACCGAACTTCGTCCTCACCAGGACGTTTCCTCCCTCGGATACGCCGAGGGAGTTGTAGTCCCCCTCGGATAGGGTGCAGAAAGATGTGGCCTTGAAAAACTGGGGCGACATCTTCGCCTCGCAGGTCGCACCCTGGCCGAGGGTGCGTCCAGAGATCATAATCGCTTTCAACAGAATCACCATCAAACTTGAACTCCACTCGTCTTGGACATCCAATGGCTATATATTGTGCGGTCTGTCCCCGATGGGTCCCTAATTTGCGTCACAGAATGCGGTTCTAGCTATGCATTTTACGTCTGATGTAGCCGAGACACCATCAGCCCGTTCTCCCCTCTTTTGGCGGCATGAGCTATCGCTAGGAGAAAATCTAAATAGTTTAAACCATAAATTTTCGGATCAGTTCTTCGCGGGACTGAAGGGGTTATGAGCTAAAGACCCACTTCCCATTCGTTCAACCGTTGAAGAATAAACAGATTTTTCGGGGCCCTCTTAAAGGGGGTGGTGCAAGATGGACGAGAAGATTGAGAGGAGGATGAAAGGCTGCCTTTTAGGCGTCTCATGGGCTGCTTTATTGGTGAGTCTTTTAGTAGGGGTCGCCCTTGCCTCAGATTCGCAGGATAAGCTGGACGAAGCGAAGGCGAAGCTCGACGAAGCAAAGGCCAAGCTGGCCGAGGCCGAGAGGCTGGAGGATGAGGCGGAGAAGCTGGACGAGCAGGCTGAGAAGCTCTATGAGAAGGTGGAGAAATTCAACGAGCAGGCGGATGAGTTGGAGGAAGAGGGGAAACTTGATCAGGCAGAGAAAAAAAAGGAGATGGCGGCTAAATTTGATGAAGCCGCTTTGGAAAAGCAGACCGAAGCTGCTCTGAAACGTGATGAGGCAGGGACGAAGTACTTCGAGGCCAAGGAGTTGGGGGAAGAGGCGAAGAGCCTGATAGATGAAGCTTTCCCAGAATGAAGCGGTAGGCTTGCGTTTCTCAAGCGGAGGCGGTTTACTAGGAGCGACCGGGTTATCCGCAAACCCGGTCGGTTCGGTATCGCTCCAAAGAGGTTGCCGTCCTCAGATTCGGCCGAAGCTGTGGGTCCCGTCAGATTCGGCCGGCGTCGCTATTTGAAGGATCTGGAGGCTTGATTCTGCGGGGCGATTTCGAGCCTGCGCGAAAATGGCGATCTGGCAGGCCTTCGAACGGTCACCTTAATATACCGCGTTGGCATTGCTAACTAGTCCACTTAAGCTTGGGGGATGGTTTTTGGCAGGCAGAGCTTGGAAGTTCAAAGATGATATCGACACCGATGCGATCATACCCGGACGCTACCTGGTGATCAACGACCCCGAGGGGCTCGCAAAGCACGTCTTTGAGGGCGTGCGTCCCGAGTTCGCCGGGCAAGTCGAGACCGGCGACTTCGTGGTGGCGGGAACAAACTTCGGCTGCGGCTCCTCGCGAGAGCACGCGCCCCTCGGCCTCAAAGGCGCCGGGGTGAAGGCCGTCGTCGCCAAGTCCTTCGCCCGGATATTCTTCCGGAACGCCATCAACATCGGTTTGCCTCTATTCATCTCTGCCGACGTGGACAGGATAGGGGACGGAGATTCCATCGAGATCGATGCCGACGAGGGGGTCATATACAACCGGTCCCGCGGCGAGTCTTATAGGACCACGCCCCTGC
Source organism: Methanothrix sp. (assembly GCA_035380685.1). Taxonomy (GTDB): domain Archaea; phylum Halobacteriota; class Methanosarcinia; order Methanotrichales; family Methanotrichaceae; genus Methanocrinis. Next base: position 36,665 of record DAOSXX010000009.1, read on the forward strand.
CGCCCTTCCTCCAGGAGATCGTGGAGACGGGTGGGCTTGTCGAGTACACTAAGAGGATGGTGAAGTCTGCTTGAATTACAAAGTACCCGTTATTCCTGGCGATGGAATAGGACCTGAGATCGTGGCCGAGGGTATGAAGGTCGCAGAGGCCGCGGCGGAAAAGCACGGTTTTGATCTCGAATGGACGGAGTACTCCCTGGGAGCGGACCATTATCTAAAGACCGGAGAGCTCGTCGGTGAGGATACCCTCAAAGCCCTCTCCCAATACAGGGCGATCTACCTCGGCTCCATAGGCGATCCGCGGGTGAAGCCCGGCGTTCTGGAGAAGGGCGTCCTCCTCGCCATGCGGTTCTACTTCGACCAATACGTCAACCTCCGGCCCGTCAAGCTCCTGGAGGGGATTTGGACTCCCCTCAAGGACAAGGGCCCCAAGGATATCGACTTCACCGTGGTTCGAGAGAACACCGAGGACTTCTACATCGGGATCGGGAGCCGGGCGAAGGCAGGGAAGAGCCGCGACGAGTTCGAGGTGGTCCGGACCCTATACGACGTCAAGTTCGGCCTGGACGTCGAGTCCGACAGCGAAGAGATCGCCTACCAGATAGGGATGATCTCTAAGGAGGGTACCCGCAGGGTCATCAAGTACGCCTTCGACCTCGCCATGCAGAGGAAAAAGCACCTCTCCAGCGTCGACAAGGCGAACGTCCTCTCCGACATCTACGGATTCTGGAGAGAGGAGTTCGAGAATCTTGCGTCCCAGTACCCGGAGGTTGAAACCGACTTCAACTTCGTCGACGCCATCACCATGTGGTTTGTCAAAAACCCTGAGTGGTTTGACGTCGTCGTCGCTCCCAACATGTTCGGCGATATCATCACCGACCTCGGGGCCATGATCCAGGGAGGCCTCGGCCTTGCGCCCGGAGCGAACATCAACCCCGACGGCACCAGCATGTTCGAGCCGATCCACGGCAGCGCCCCCAAGTACAAGGGGATGAACAAGGTCAACCCCATAGCCACGATATGGGCCGGGGCGATGCTCTTGGAGCACTTGGGTGAACGGGCGGCCGCCGAGGACGTTATCAGGGCCATCGAGACGAACATCAAGAGGGGAAAGGTCAGGACCTACGACATGGGAGGAAGCTCGACGACATCGGAGGTCGGCGACGACATCGCGGCCATCGTCCTCGAGAACATCTGATCTGAAGGGGAAAAGGTTTTATGTCGGATGACCATCTCCTAAACAGTGGTATGGGCTGATCTGCTCATGGGGGCTCGTAGCTCAGTTAGGCAGAGCGTCTGGCTTTTAAGTTTTTTGAACGGAGATACCAGGTGGTCGAGGGTTCAAATCCCTTCGAGCCCGCTTATCGCTCATTTCTGGGAAGTGGCCGTATGAAAAAATTCGTGCTGCAGGATCACGAACTGGTGCCGGCCCACATCCTCCTCTCTCCCGAAGAGTCGGAGGAGATGTTGAAGAGTTACTGTGTGGATTCTGCTCAGCTCCCGAAGATCCACGCGACGGATCCGGTGGTGAAGGAGATCGGGGGGAAGGTGGGGGACGTGGTGAAGATAATCAGGAAGAGTCCCACGTCAGGAGAATCGGTCTTTTACAGACTGGTAATCGACTAAGAGGTGTTTTACGGTTTGCTTGACAGAAACGTCCTATATAAGGCCTATTTTACGAAAGACAAGCTGGTCCACCATCACATAAACTCTTTCAACGATTTCATAGATCGGGGCCTTCAGAAGGTAATCGACGAGGTGGGCGTCATCGAGACGAACATCGAAGAAACCTACGTCAAGCTCGGCGCCATCAGGGTGGAGAAGCCGACGGTCACCGAGGCAGACGGCTCGGTGGAGCGGCTCTACCCGAACGACGCTCGGCTTCGAAACCTCACCTACGCTTCGCCTCTGCGCCTTGAGATGACCATCGTCCAGGGGGAGACGGAGAAGGAACCGGTGGAGGCTATGATCGGGATGCTCCCGATCATGATAATGTCCAAGGTCTGCAACCTCTCGGGCCTCTCTCGGGATGAGATGATCGAGTTCGGCGAGGACCCTCTCGACCCCGGAGGATACTTCGTCGTCAATGGGTCGGAGAGGGTGATCATGACTCTGGAGGACCTCTCGCCCAACAAGATCCTGGTGGAGTACAACCAGAGGTATGACGACTTCATCGAGGTGGCGAAGGTCTTCTCCCAGAGGCAAGGATACCGGTCTCTCGTGATAGTCGAGCGGGGCAGAAGGTCCATCCTGGAGGTCTCCTTCCCCTCCGTCAGCGGAAGGCTCAACTTCGTCACCCTCGCAAGAGCCCTCGGCCTTGAGACGGATATGGAGATCGTTCAGGCCGTCTCCGACAACCCCGAGATCATAAAGTTCATGCTGGAGAACCTGGAGGAGGCAGAGGTTGCGACAAAAGAGGAGGCCCTGGAGAAGATCGGGGGCCGCGTCGCCGCCGGCCAGGCGAAGGAGTACCAGAAGAAGAGGGCGGCCTACGTTCTGGATCGGTACCTTCTCCCCCACATCGGGGTCGATGAGGGCGACCGGTACGCCAAGGGCCTATTCCTCGCGAGGATGGCCGAGGCCTGCTTCGAGCTGGCCCTGGGGAAGAGGGGCGAGGACGACAAGGACCATTACGCCAACAAGAGGCTCAAGCTCTCCGGAGACCTGATGGAAGACCTATTCCGGGTAGCCTTCAGCAGGCTGACGAGGGACATCAAGTACCAGCTCGAGCGGGCCAGCATGAGAAACCGCGAGCTGAACGTCATCACCACCGTCCGGGCCGACGTCCTCACCGAGAGGATGATCCACCCCCTCGCCACCGGAAACTGGGTCGGCGGCAGGACCGGCGTATCCCAGCTTCTCGACCGGACTGACTACATGGCGAGCCTCAGCCATCTGCGGAGGGTAATATCCCCCCTCTCCCGGTCCCAGCCCCACTTCGAGGCGAGAGACCTTCATCCCACCCAGTGGGGGAGGATCTGTCCCAGCGAGACGCCGGAAGGCCCCAACTGTGGTCTTGTGAAGAACTTCGCCCAGGGCGTCGAGCTCTCCACCGGGGTCGAGGATTACGAGGACGTAAAGAAGATGCTTTTGAACCTGGATGTGGTTGCAGTGGGTGGTCGTGTTGAGTAGCGCGAGGGTATTTGTCAACGGCGAGTTCGTGGGGACCCATTCCGACCCCCAGGATCTCGTCAAGGAGATGAGACGGCTTCGAAGGGGGGGTCAGATAAGCAACCAGATTAACGTCTCCTTCTTTGCGAGAACGAACGAGATTCTGATCAACACCGACTCCGGAAGAGCCCGGCGACCTTTAATCGTAGTGGTGGGCGGCATTCCCCTCGTCACCGAAGAGCATACAGATAAGCTCCGTCTAGGCGAGATAGCCTTTTCTGACCTGGTGGCCGAGGGGCTCGTCGAGTACCTCGACGCCGAAGAGGAGGAGAACGCTCTCGTGGCCATGTGGGAGGAGGATATCACCTCAGAGCATACCCATCTCGAGGTCGACCCCTCCCTCATCCTGGGGATCTGTACGGGGCTCGTCCCCTACCCAGAGCACAACGCCAGCCCTCGAAACACCATGGGCGCAGGGATGATCAAACAGTGTCTAGGAACCCCCATGGCCAACACCAAGCTCCGACCCGACACTCGGGGCCACTACCTCCACTACCCCCAGAGGTCTCTGTGCAGGAGCAGGACCGCCGACGCCATTGGGTTTGACGAGAGGCCCGCAGGCCAGAACTTCGTCGTCGCAGTCCTCGTCTACGAGGGGTACAACATCGAGGACGCCCTCATTCTGAACAGGGGCTCCATCGAGCGGGGCCTTGGCCGAAGCCACTTCTTCAGGGTCTCGGAGGCCGAGGAGAGAAAGTATCCCGGAGGTCAGGAGGACAAGTTCGAGATACCCGACATGGAGGTCAGGGGCGCCAGGGGGACGGAGGCGTACTCACAATTGGATGACGACGGCCTCGTCAACCCCAACGCCGTGGTGGCCCCAAACGACGTCCTCATCGGGAAAACCTCGCCGCCGCGGTTCCTGGAGGAGCCGACGGAGTTTGGGATAACGCCTCAGCAGAGGCGCGAGACCTCCGTGACCATGAGGTCGAACGAGAAGGGCGTGGTGGACACGGTGATCCTCACCGAGTCCTCCAACGGAAATCGGCTCGCCAAGGTGAAAACGAGAGACCAGAGGGTCCCGGAGCTGGGGGACAAGTTCGCCTCGCGTCACGGCCAGAAGGGGGTCGTCGGCCTGATCGTTCCGCCAGCCGACATGCCCTTCACCGAGTCCGGCCAGGTTCCAGACCTGATCGTCAACCCCCATGCCATCCCCTCCCGGATGACGGTGGGCCACGTCCTGGAGATGATCGGAGGTAAGATGGGGTCTCTCGAGGGAAGGTTCGCCGACGCTACCGCCTTTTTGGGTGAAGAGGAGACGGACATGAGGGGGGCCCTCACCAAGTTCGGTTTCTCCCACACCGGACGAGAGGTGATGTACAACGGCATCAACGGCGAGCAGATCATGGCCGACGTCTTCGTCGGGGTGATCCTCTACCAGAAGCTCTACCACATGGTGGCAGGAAAGATGCACGCAAGGTCGAGGGGCCCCGTCCAGGTCCTCACGAGACAGCCCACCGAGGGGCGTGCCAGAGAAGGCGGTCTCCGGTTTGGTGAGATGGAGCGCGACGTTTTGATCGCCCACGGCGCGGCTTTAGCTCTGAAGGAGCGGCTCGTCGACGAGTCTGACAAGGTGACGGAGCTTGTCTGCAGCCGCTGCGGCATGATCGCCATCCACGATAAAAGGAGGAACGTCGACTACTGCTCGGTCTGCGGCTCGGATACTGAGATCTACCCCGTGGAGATGAGCTACGCCTTCAAGCTCCTGCTGGACGAGATAAAGTCTCTCGGAGTCGCCCCACGGCTGGTTTTGGAGGACGCAGTTTAGGTGTGAACATGACCGTTCCGAAGAGAATTGGCAAGATTAGTTTTGGTCTCATCTCTCCCCAGGAGTTCCGGAGGATGAGCGTAGTGAAGATCATAACCGCAGACACCTACGATGACGACGGATTCCCCATCGAGATGGGGCTTATGGACCCGAGGCTCGGCGTCATCGATCCCGGCCTGCGGTGCAGGTCCTGCGGCGGAAGGCCCGGCGAGTGTCCGGGCCACTTCGGCCACATCGACCTCATAGCCCCCGTGATCCACGTCGGCTTTGCGAAGCTGATAAGAAAGATCCTCCGCGGAATATGCAGGGACTGCTCAAGGCTGATGCTCCTTGAGAACGAGAAGAGGATGTACCTCGAGCAGATCGAGACCCTCGTTCGGCTCGGCCAGACCACCGACGACGTCGTCAACAAAGTCTTCGCCGAGGCCCGAAAGCATAAGGTCTGCCCCTACTGCGGCTCGCCTCAGCTGGAGATCAAGTTCGAGAGGCCCCTCGCCTACGTCGAGGACGGGCACAAGCTCACACCCTCCGACATAAGGGACCGGTTCGAGAAGATCCCCGACGAGGACACCAAGGTGATGGGGATGAACCCCGACACGGCGCGGCCCGAGTGGATGCTTCTCACCGTTTTGCCGGTGCCTCCGGTGACGATGAGGCCGTCGATCACCCTCGAGAGCGGCCAGAGGAGCGAGGACGACCTCACCCACAAGCTGGTGGATATCATCAGGATCAATCAGCGGTTCCAGGAGAACCGTGAGGCCGGAGCGCCCCAATTGATCATCGAGGATCTCTGGGAGCTTCTCCAGTACCACATCACCACCTTTCTCGACAACACCGTATCGGGGGTTCCCCCGGCCCGCCATCGGAGCGGCCGGCCCCTCAAGACCCTATCTCAGAGGCTGAAGGGGAAAGAGGGGCGGTTTCGAGGAAGCCTCTCAGGCAAGAGGGTGAACTTCAGTGCTCGAACCGTGATCTCGCCGGACCCGAACCTCAGCATAAACGAGGTGGGCGTACCCCTTGAGATCGCGATGGAGCTATCGGTCCCTCTGGTGGTGAACACAAGAAACATCGAGGTGATGCGAGACTTCGTGAGACGGGGCGCAGACAAGCATCCGGGCGTCAACTACGTCACAAGAGCCGACAACAGAAGGGTCAAGATCACCGACAGAAACTGCGAAGAGGTGGCCGAACAGATCGAAGCCGGCTGGAGGATCGACCGGCAACTGATGGACGGGGACATCGTCCTCTTCAACCGGCAGCCGTCTCTTCACAGGATGTCGATCATGTCCCACAGGGTGATCGTCATGCCCTACAAGACCTTCAGGCTGAACCCCGCGGTCTGTCCGCCCTACAACGCCGACTTCGACGGGGACGAGATGAACCTCCACGTCCCCCAGACCGAGGAGGCGAGGGCCGAGGCCGAGATCCTGATGCGGGTCCAGGAGAACATCCTGTCTCCAAGGTTCGGTGGTCCCATCATCGGAGGCATCCACGATTACGTCACCGGCAACTTCCTTCTGACCCACGGCGACGTGAGGATCAACCGGCTCGAGGTGATGGAGGTCTTAAAGAAGCTACCCCACCTGGAGCTGCCCGAACCCAGAGGACACGACGAGGAGGGGGAGCCCTACTGGACCGGAAAGCAGATGTTCAGCCTCACCCTCCCGAAGGGGCTCAACCTCGAGTTCAAGGCCTCCTTCTGCAAGAACTGCGACGCATGCAAGCGAGAGTCGTGCGATGACGACGCCTACGTCGTCATTCGCGACGGCGAGATTAAAAGCGGCACCATCGACGCCGCGGCCGTCGGGGCCTTCAAGGGTAAGATCACCGACAGGGTGATCAAGGAGTACGGCCCGACGGTGGGCGCGGGCTTCGTCGACGGCATGACCCAGATGGCGATCCGGGGGATAATGCTGGCGGGTTTCAGCTTCGGGATCGACGACGAGGACATCCCCAAGGAGGCCGAAGACCAGATCTCTGACGTCCTGAACGCCGCCAGGGATAACGTCATGAAGCTGATCAAGGCATACCAGGCGGGGGAGCTTGAGCCCCTGCCCGGAAGGACCCTCGACGAGACCCTGGAGATGAGGATAATGCAGACCCTCGGCAAGGCCAGGGACAACACCGGCTCCATCGCCGGTCGGTACCTGGGCCTCGACAACAGCGGCGTGGTGATGGCCGTCAGCGGAGCCCGAGGATCGATGCTGAACCTGACCCAGATGGCGGCATGCGTCGGCCAGCAGTCCGTTCGAGGCGAGCGGATTCGGCGAGGCTATGACGGCCGAACTCTCCCCCACTTCCGGAGGGGGGACCTGGGGGCCGAAGCCCACGGCTTCGTCCAGTCCAGCTATAAGGAGGGTCTGAACCCGACGGAGTTCTTCTTCCACGCCATCGGTGGGAGGGAGGGGCTCGTCGACACCGCCATCAGGACGTCCCAGAGCGGCTACCTCCAGAGGAGGCTGATCAACGCCCTCCAGGATCTGGAGGTCCAGTACGACGGGACCGTCAAGGAGACGAGGGGCATAATCGTCCAGTTCAACTACGGAGAAGATGGTGTCGATGCCTCGAAGAGGGATTACGCCAGCTCCGAGAACGTTCACCGGATAGTTCAGAGGGTGCTGAGAAAGGAGGGTGCATGAGCCTATCGGAGAAGGAGATCCAAAAGAGGATCGAGAATCTACCCCTGCCCCAGAGCATCAAAAAGGCCCTCGAGGGCGAGCTGAAAGAGGTCGAGATCTCCGATGAGGAGTTCGCAGAGGTCGCAGACCTGGTGGTGGCCGATTACGAGCGATCCAAGGTCGAGCCCTGCGAAGCGGTAGGGGTCGTGGCGGCCCAGTCCATCGGCGAGCCCGGCACTCAGATGACGATGCGAACCTTCCACTACGCGGGGGTCGCCGAGATCAACGTCACCCTCGGCCTTCCGAGGCTGATAGAGATCGTGGACGCGCGAAAGATCCCCAGCACCCCCACCATGACGATCCGGCTGGAGAGAGAGTACGCCCTCGACCGGGACATCGCAAGGGAGGTGGCCTGGTCGATCGAGTCGACAAACATCCTCCATCTCGGGTCGATAGCTACCGACCTCGCGGAGATGAACGTGGTGATCGAGCTGAATGAGGACGCAATGGTCCAGAGGAAGATCACCGCCGAAGAGGTGGCAGATAGGCTCGCCGAGGGTACGAAGATCTCAGCGGATCAGCGCGGAAACCAGATCATAATGACGCCGCCGGAGCCATCTTACCGAGATCTCCTCCAGCTCGTCGAAAAGATCAAGACGATCTCTCTCAAGGGGATCGAGGGTATAAACAGGGTCGTGATCAGGAAGGAAGGGGACGAGTACGTCCTCTACACTGAGGGCTCGGCCCTGAAAGACGTCATCTTGTTTGAGGGGGTCGATCCCGCCAGGACGAAAACAAATAATATAACTGAGATCGGCGATGTCCTGGGAATAGAGGCGGCCCGAAACGCCATAATAAACGAGGCCACCGACACGTTGCGAGAACAGGGTCTCTCCGTCGACGTGAGGCACATCATGCTGGTGGCGGACATCATGACCTGCGATGGAGAGGTCAAGCAGATCGGGCGCCACGGCGTATCTGGAGAGAAGGCTAGCGTTCTCGCGCGGGCCGCCTTCGAGGTCACCGTCAATCACATCCTCGACGCCGCAGTTCGCGGAGACGTGGACGATCTCAGGGGAGTGACTGAGAACGTCATAGTGGGCCAGCCGATCCAGCTGGGAACGGGCGACGTTCAATTGGTCGCAAAACGATGAGGTAAAAGGATGATAAACATTGATAGAGCGCTCAGAAGTTCGATCAGAACCGGTAAAGTTGTTCTCGGCTCAAACCTAACCGTAGAAGCAGGGGCCAGCGGGCAGGCTAAGCTGGTCATCAGCGCCATCGACTGTCCGGAGGAGGTGGCAGTCGAGCTGAAGAAGGTCGACGTGCCCGTCTACAACTATTCGGGCAGGGGAAAGGATCTGGGCTCCGCTTGCGGAAAGCCCTTCTCGGTGGCGGCTCTGGCGGTGATAGAGCCCGGCGAATCTGAGATAATGGCGCTCCTGAGGGAGATCAGAGGTATCGAGGATGAGTGAGTTCAAGCTTACCACCGAAGGGATAAGGTACATCGCCCTCTTCGAAAGCTTGACCGGTGGTGTAGCCAGAGACTGCATCATCGACGACGAGAACGACCGGATAATATTCGTCATCAAGAAGGGAGACATGGGTGCTGCCATCGGGAGGAAGGGCAGCAACATCAACCGGGTGAAGAAGTCGATAGGAAAGCAGATCGAGATCGTGGAGCACAGCGACGACGTCAAGGAGTTCCTGGAGAACGTCTTCCAGCCGGCCTCGATCAAGAACGTGACGATCGTTTCGAAAAACAATAAGCGATTGGCTTATGTAGAAGTAGCAAATAGGGACAAGGGCATCGCCATAGGCCGGGATGGCCGTAACATATTAAAGGCCAAGATGCTCTCTTCGAGGCATCACGGCGTAGACGACATCATAATCCAGTAAAAAAATAACCCGGCGCTCAAGCCTATGTCGGCTCTGAGGTCGGAGGGCCAACCGTTGGCGATGATATAGCACTCAACTAGGTGAAATAATGGGAAAGGGAATGTACGCGGCCAGGAAACTGGAGAGCGACCGCAAGAGCTTCCGGTGGAGTGATCTGAACTACAGCCGGAGGGCACTGAAGCTGAACGTCAAGGCAGACCCCCTGGGCGGGGCGCCGAGGGCGCGAGGCATAGTCCTGGAGAAGGTCGGCGTCGAGGCGAAACAGCCGAACTCCGCCATCAGAAAGTGCGTCCGAATACAGCTGATCAAGAACGGAAGACAGGTCACCGCCTTCTGTCCGGGGGACGGTGCCATAGGGTTCATAGATGAGCACGACGAGGTCGTGGTGGAGAGGATCGGTGGCAGGATGGGTGGGGCCAAGGGAGATATACCCGGCGTGCGGTTCCAGGTCGTCGCCGTAAACAACGTGGCCTTAAACGAGATGGTCTCGGGACGCAAGGAGAAACCCGTAAGGTGATGCCGTGAACGTCAAAATCTTCAACAAATGGGATCCCGAAGAGATCGAGGTGGAGGATCTCAGCATCAAGCGCTATTTTAACCTCCGTCCGATGGTCGTCATGCATTCAGGCGGCAGGCACGCAAGACAGCAGTTCAAGAAGTCCGAGCAGCACATCGTAGAGCGGCTCATCAACAAGATGATGCAGGGCGAGGACAACACCGGCAAGAAGATGAAGACCTACAAGATCGTAGAAGAGGCCTTCGACATAGTCCATCAGAGGACTAAGGAGAACCCCCTCACGGTCTTCGCGAAGGCGATCTCCAACACCGGCCCTCGAGAAGAGGTCGTCCGTCTCAAGTACGGCGGCATAACCGTCCCCAAGGCCGTCGACACCGCACCCCAGAGACGAGTTGACATGGCCCTGATGTTCATCACCACCGGCGCCCAGAGGTCGGCCTTCAAGAGCAAGCGTTCGGCAGCGAGCTGTCTCGCTGACGAGATCATCGCCGCCTCGAAGGGCGACGTTCGAAGCTTCGCGATGAACAGGAAGGATAGCGTAGAGAGGGTCGCCAAGGCGGCACGATAGGCTGCATATAACGCCTTTCGCTCACGCGGCAGCGGCCTTTAATGGCCGCTTTATTTTCGTTTCTGCGCTCGGAAGGGATATAGCCTCCCATCCGGGCACTACCAAACCTTCCGACGAGGGCTCGGGGAAGGCCGACTTATCGGCCGAATCAAAAAGCGTTCATTTGAACCTTCTAACGAAGGACTTGTCTATCCAGCTCTTGAAGGTGTAGATGATCCTCTTAGGGATGGGGACGCAGAGGTCTCCGTAAATCCCGACGGCGCAGCCGCATCCCGTCGTGATCAAGGCCACGGGGCTGTCGGTGGACGCCCTGATCGAGTACGGTTTCAGATCGGCCCCCTTCGCGACCCTGGCCAGGTTCCTCGCGGTGTGCTTCGCCTGGATCTCCGCCTCCATCCCGGTCTTGGTGGCGAGCTTCCCGCCGATCTCGATCCAGGCGCAGTCCCCGATGGCGAAGACGTCTTCATGCCCTTGGACTCTCAGATACGGATCGCAAAGAAGCCAGCCGCTCTTTTTGGGCAGGTCCAGGCTCTCGATGAGGGGGGCAGGCCTGATCCCCGCGGTCCAGATCGTCATCTCGCAGTCGAGGGAGCTTCCGTCGGTGAAGGTGACGCCGTCGTCTCGGATCGAATCGACCCGTCTGTTCGTCAGGATCTCTACCCCCTTTCCCCGCAGGATCTTGTCCATGAGGATGGAGGCGTTTTTGGAGAGGGTGGGCAAGAGCCGGTCCATCATCTCGACGACGTATATGGTGCAGTTCGTGTCCTCCGCGAGAAAGCAGGCGGTCTCTATGCCGGTGGGTCCTGACCCAATTATCGCGATCTTTTTGGGGCGGTTCTTCTCGACGAACCGCCTCGCTTCGACCGTATCCTCCAGGGTGTTGATGGAGAAGGCCTTCTCAGCGCCCGTGATCCCGAAGTAGTTCTGGACCGCGCCGGGGGCCAGGACCAGAAGGTCGTAATCGAGATCGTTCTTTTCGCAAACGACCCTTTTATCGGCGAAGTCGATCCTGATGGCTCGGTCCCTGACGTGGACCGCGTTCATTTTCTTGCAGAAGGGGTCCAGGGGGGCGGTCATATCCTCTATGCCGATCCTCCCGCCCAGGTAGTCGGGATATAGGGCCTGACACTCGATCCTCTCCTTCGGTTCGACCAGCACCGGGTCCAGCCTTTCTTTGGTGGCGACGTTTCTCACGAGTTCTGCTCCGCCTATGCCGCCGCCCACCACCACCACTCGCAAGAAATCGCTTCTTTGCAGGTTCATCTGCCGCATTTTTACCTCTGACCCGGACTTATCCTTTGGTCATCGGACATAAGCCCTTCGATGAAACTGATCACGATCTGGGCCTTCCGTCTCCACATCCACCTCGGATAGTCCACCGCTCATCCTGGAGCTACCATCTTCAAGGATCCGAGGTTTCATTCAAATATCAATACTTTAACCGAGGCTCGTCCTCATCACCGGCGGTGGCCGCCGCCACTATCAATTCTATGCTTGCCGACTGCTCATGGTTATGGCGAGAGAAGATGAATATTAAAAAAATAGATCCGAGAGATCGTCGAGCCCATCTCCAATGCCGGAGACGTGCTGATACCAGGGAGAGGGCGGGCGGCTCGTCTCGAACCCGCCGCCCGCTGGTGGCGTACCTGAGGATGAACTCGTCTTTGAGGGCGTAGAACCGGTCCCGAGCCTCAGGCGATTCCGTCTTCACCATCTTGTTTGCGGCCCAGATCGCCTCGGCCAGGGCTTCCAGGTCGTCGTCGAACTGATCGCGCCAGAGCCGCCACAACTCCCGGCCGCCCATACCGGTCCGAGGTCTTTGTCTCGTCCTCAAAGTGAGAGAGCCTCAGATCCATACCGTGAAAAACTCTTTCCCGTTGCCGTCCCCCTTTCAGCGCCCTCCCGCCCCATCAACCTTTTTTTGCAGGGGCTGGGTCTGCTTGCCGCTTACGTATTCTGCCCCTTCGGGCCCTTTGACCGGGAGTCGGCGAAGTAGGAGTCGATCTCCATATCCATGTCGGCCTTCATCAGGACCCAGCCGGTGATGTGGCCCGCGAGAAAGGCCATCCTCTCCCCCTCGGTCCTGGCGAACCGGTCGAGGGCCCGTCGGATCAGGTCGTGGGTGTCCTTCGACTTGGCCAGGATCTCCTCTATGACGATCCTGTTCACCAGATCGCACTCGTCTTCGGAAAGGCCGAAGAGCCTTGCCACCCTCGCCCTGATGAGTTCGTCCTCTTTCAAAATATTGAAACCTCCTTTCCCAACCATTCTTCCCGGCACTATGCGAGATAAAATAAGTACACGCATTCAAACAAATAGATCAAATTGCGTACGGCCAGATATCCGGATTTCAGAACTCCTCGAGTCTTCGTTGCTTAGATTTCCTTGATCTGTAGATTGAACCTCTGCTTTCGGTTTCCCTGAGGTTCCTTAATATAATGCTTTATCGATCATCCCCGACCTAAAGGTCGGCGTGTACCATTGGATCTTATATCTCTGGGGAATTCTTGATATAACACATGATTTTCTGGCATCTCTTTCAATAATTCGTACCCACGACCAGGTAATGTAAGCCTACCATACTATCTGATATATCTCAGAGCTGAAGCCTTTTATGGTAGTCCTTCAATCGACAGCTGAGTAAGTTAAGTAAAGTAGTTAAAGTAGATCCAACTAATCAGTCTCAAAGGAGGGGCTAGGATTAGATCGCCAGCGATTAGGCATGCCACGTCGTTCCAAGGACTGTTTAAGATGTTAGCGATCGATGATGCGCACAATCTATCTATCGATGGGAAAGGAAAAACCGCAGGCAAGTATGCCTGTGGAAGAAGGATTTTCAGAAAATACAGCAAGCTATGTCTGGTATTACTAATAAGCACGCTATTTTTCTCACAATCGGCATGTTCAGGGGGCGTTGAAGGAAATCAAAGTCAGATGGAAGTATACGCTATCGCATCCGATGTCCTTACAACGCTCCAAAGGACGGTAGTGCCCGACACAGTCCCACCTGGTGCGGAGACGATCCTTCCTTATGAGGTCTCAAAATACGAGAAAAATGGCTATGGCAAATGGCACTATGGGCCAGGTCTCGATTATGTGAAGCGGCTCGACCTCATGCCGCCTACCTACAACGGCACCTCAAATGGCACTTCAAATAATGCTTCAGAGCTATTGCGCTTCTTTACAATAAGCGACATCCACATCACAGACGAGGAAACTCCCGCCCAGGCGATCTATTTCGGCTACAAGGGCGGCACAAGTTCGGCATATTCGCCGGTTATACTATACACAACTCATGTTCTGGATGCTGCCATCCAGACTATAAACGCCCTTAACAGCGAAAAGCCGTTTGACTTCGGCATCGCTCTTGGTGATGATATCAACAACGATCAGTACAACGAGCTAAGGTGGTTTATCGATATCCTTGACGGCAAAAATATAGATCCCGATTCAGGAGTCGATGATGACCCTATCCCAGGGCCCTATAATGATTACCAGGATGAATACAAGGCATCAGGGCTCAATAAGTCGATCAGCTGGTATACGGCCATCGGCAACCACGATCATCTCTGGATGGGCACAAACCCGCCCGACGATCATATTAAACAGACCTATATCGGCGAGGATATACTCAACATGGGCAATATATTCACCGATCCCAACGGCTTTAAAGGCAGTGGCTTCTATATGGGCTCTTTAGACGGCCAGACGGTTTATGGTGATATTTATGGCGCAGGACCTGTCAGTGAGTTCTCAGCCCCTCCAAAGGTACCCGCGGCAGATACAAGCCGCCACTGGCTTTCTCCAAGCGACTGGATGAGGGAGTTTTTCAATACAACCTCGAGTCCCAATGGACACGGGTTCAATCAATCTGATGCAGATAGGGGATTTGCTTGCTACGCCTTCGAGCCCAGGTCGAATATACCCATCAGAGTCATCGTGCTCGATGATACCCAAAACGCGAGCGATCCAGATGATCACGGCTATGGACATGGTTCCCTTGATAATGAGCGCTATAACTGGCTTGTGAGCGAGCTCGACGAGGGTCAGGCTGAAGGCAAGCTCATGATCGTCGCTGCGCACGTGCCGATAGGCGTCGAGACTAGGGGGCCCCTGGGCTCTTTCATGACCTGGAGCGCCTTTGCGGCTGTATCTGAGGAGGATCTGATTGCCAAACTCCATACCTATCCAAACCTTATCCTATGGCTCGCAGGACACCGCCATCTCAATACAGTTACCGCACAAAAATCACCTGATCCAGCCCGCCCTGAGCTCGGCTTCTGGGAGGTTGAAACCTCGTCATTAAGGGATTTCCCCCAGCAGTTCCGCACCTTCGAGATCGTCCTCAACAGCGATAATACAGTTTCCATCTTTATTACCAACGTTGATCCGGCAGTCAAAGATGGATCCCTTGCTGCACAGTCACGCTCTTATGCAGTCGCAGCATGGGAGATATTTAACTTAACGACGGACCTGATGCCTACTGGTTCATACAATGCTGAGCTTGTCATACAGTTAAGCCCTGAAATGCAGGGCAGGCTGAGATCTGGATTATGAGGACTTCATATGAACAAGACTAGTGGGGACTTTATATGAACAAGACGCGGGCTTATGCCCTGGTAATCGCCGTCACAATCTGCTTCCTCGCAGCATCTGAGTTTGCGGGTGCCTTCGGCACCGCCCAGTCCGCAGGCACGGCAGCTCAGCAATATCCTGCCGTATCGTACGATGCAACACCGGTCCAGTATGCCCAGGTCAACGGAGTATCTTTAGGATACCGCGAGTTCGGGTCAGGTGAACCGATCCTGATGGTCGAGGGATTTGGCAATATCATGGAGCATTGGAACAGGACCTTCATAGGCATCCTGGCCACGAAGTATCATGTCTATATCTACGACCACCGGGGGATGGGGCACAGCAGCGACGATAATGCCACACCATCTATTCGACAGTATGCAGATGATGCCGCTGCGCTGATGCAGGCTCTGGGCTACGAGAGCATGCACGTATACGGAGTCTCCATGGGATCCTCAGTCTCACAGCAGCTGGCCATAGATCACCCTGAACGCGTGCGAAAGCTGATCCTGGACTCCAATACATACAGCATCAGAATCCCCGAGACCAGAATGCTGAGAGAGAACATTGAGGCAGCTGCCAACAATACCACCCTATCTGAGGGCATCCACAACGAGGCGCGGGCCAACCTGGCCTGGAACGGGTCCTATAGCGATCTTTCCGGCATTCAGAAGGATGTAATGCTTGTTGTGGGTACCGATGATGTTCTGACTCCCGATCAGGTCTCTGTCCAGATGGCCGGGCAGATCAATGGCTCGTGGATGGTGAGATTCAAGGGACTCCCTCATGTAGGGTCCCATTATGCCCCCGTCGAGTACGGGGAGAATGCGCTCACATTCCTGGGCATGGATCAGTCGCCTTTGGATGAGTGACTTACGAAACAATCAACCTGCGCGCGGCCACCCCGCCCTAAGGACGGCATATGCTCCGGGCCGCACGCCGCCAGGTTTTCTGGATTTCAGAAATCGCCAAATCTTTGTTGCCCCGATCTCCCTGATCCACATGAAAGAAGTTCTGCTTTCGGTTTACCCGAGATTTTTAATATAGCGATTGATTGTATCGAGTTTATAGATTCAAAGATTATAAAAATAGGCGAGGGTTCACTTTATCCCCGACCTGAAGGTCGGGGTATTCGTGACCCTCTGCGCCCCTTAGTAGTAAAAATAGTTTAAAAATAATTTGAGTCAGATCCTCTACATGAATCAGACGACCTTCTTTCCCGCCGTCGGGCCCCACATGGCGTTGTAGATCTCCTCGACCTTCACCACCACGGCGGCCTTGGCAGGGAGCTTGTTGTTGACGGCAAGAACCCACTTTGTCATCTCGTCAAAGTACTTTCCTTCCTTGTAAACCTCTGCCTTCCCCTTGATCTGGAAGGACTTCTTCGTCTCAGTGTCGTAGCAGAGGATCGATATCTTGGGGTTCTCGGCGAGGTTTGCCGCGGTCTTGTAGAAGAAGTTGTCTCCTATCATTATCGTCTCGTCGTCCAGGACCTTCAAAAACCCGACGTAAACGACGTTCGGCGTGCCGGTGGCGTCGGCGGTGGCGATGGGGGCGGGCTTCTGCTTCTCCAGGGTGGCTCTAACATCTGCTGGCATCTTGACCATTTAGATCACCTATCATCAAATAGAATATCAATATATTTATTCTTTACGTCGGGGAGGGGCGCTGCCAGGTGAGCTTCGATGAAGGCTCAGGTCAAGCCGGATCGGAGGCTGCACTGATGATACGATGTGAGCACCCCCCATCCGAAGAATTGTTCAAATCAATTGTTCGCCGAAAGGCTTTCGCTAAAGGTGACCAGTGCAGGCTGGAAAGCTGTCCATATTGCGACCAACACAATCAACCCGCCCGCCGAAACAAACAGCAATGTCAAACTCCGTGAGCTCACCGCCCCCGATATGGCTTGTGAGATGGGAACCAATCCAGCACTTGACAACATCAATAAACTCATGATTCTGCCCAGCATCATTTTAGGGGCGCGGGTTTGGATCCAGGTGAACAGGATGAGGGTGACATAACCATTACCAAGACCTAACAGCAACATTAACCCAAAATCTACCCACGTCAAATTGATTAATCCCACTATTCCCGTCACTACCCCAAAAGCGGCCAGCAGCGCAATCAGAAAAAGACGCATCGACTTTCCGGTTGGCCTGGGGAGCGCTCCTGCCAACAGAAAGCCCCCTAAATTACCTCCTGCAAAGCCGGACATCAAAAGCCCGAAAGCCACAGCCCCTTCGGCCAACCGCTGATCGGCTAAAACCGGAACGCCCACCAGAATCGGTCCGACAAACAAAAAGTTGACGGCGGCGATGACCAGAAATATCAGACGTAACGCTTTGTCATTCCACACGTGTTTCAGACCGGCACCGATTGCTGCCCAGATGCTTTCCTTGTACGATGCGTCAGCTGAAGAGGGAAGCCTTCCGCCGCCGTGCATCAGTCCCAAGGTAAGGGCAGATACGGCGAAGGTGACGGCATCGATGCCGAAGGCCAACCCTATCCCAAAGAATGATTCTGAGAATTTGCCGATCAAGATTCCCGCCACTACAGGCCCGACAAATCCGACCAATTGACCTGCGCCCATTACTATCGAATTGCCGGCCTGCAAGTCTTTTTCTTTTAGCAGCATCGGTACGATGCTATTTCCGGCGGGTACGGCAAAACCTGCCACCAGCCCAAACCCCAGGCCAAAGGCATATAGCATCCACATTTGAACGATGCCAGAAAAAACAACCACTGCCATCATTGCGGCCAATAAAAACCGTACCAGATCCGAAGCCAGCATGATTATTCGCGGAGAAAAGCGATCGGTGATAGCGCCCCCAAAAAGCATAAACAGGGCTCGGGGAATGCCCTCCAGAGCCAGCACAATCCCCAATGCTAACGGATCACCGGTCAGCTGCAATACCAGCCATGGGGTTGCGATCAGGGCAAACTGATCCCCCAGTAACGAGGTTGATGCTCCGGCAAACAAAAGCCGAAAATCCCGAATTGAAAAAACGTTGCTCATAGAAATTATTCTTGTTAAGTTGATCGCCCGATATCACTCGCCGTGGTGCCTCTCCTTGACGAATCGGTTATGTCCAGATTCATCTTGTCCACGAAGAAGAAACGTCTGTTTCTGACTACTATCGCCGCTGCCGCCACGATTAAGACAAAAGTTAATATACATTTGCTGATCTGATTTGCTTCAAGAAGTTCTGATGAAAAATTAACGATAACGTGAAATAGGGCGAGCAGAGTGATGCTTCGCTGGTTCATATAATATAAGTAATTCATGATGATCGCCAGGGGCAAGATCCCTACAAAAAAGTTAATGGCAAATAGTGGATTTTGCTCCCATAAAGAAAGCTGGTATGAACCCTTGATGAAGAAGACAGGCAAGTGCCAGATAGCCCATAAAATCCCGAATATTATGCTAGCGCTAAATAAGTTATATTTGCTGGCTAAACTATCAACGCCATAACCTCTCCATCCCAGTTCCTCCAGCACTGGAACCAGGGCCAAAACCGCCACGCTTAAAACAGCCTCTCCTTCGAATACTTTTAAATCTTCAGAAACGCATAATTGTTCCGCCGGTTGTCCAAACGCGATTGATATAAGAATAGAGATGACCATGGCCAGAGGCAAGAAGAACAAGACGAAGGGCAAGTAATTTTTATTTATCAGTTTTGGGTCATAGATTCTTCTTCTAAAATCAGCTCTGAAGGTTCCATCGGCAAAAACATACATCATAATTAGAGCGGCGATGAGCGGCCCCATGTAAGCCAACATCAGGTTGATTATACTTTTGTCCCCGCCGTGATGGCTTTGCACCGCCAGAAAGAACCCATTTATCCATGTTATCGCAAATGCCAAAGCAAAATAGATGACAGGCCTATATTGATGTTTTTTATTAATCACTTTCACCCATCCCCTTCGTCCCGCGAATGTGAATGCTCACGGGCAGACTCCGGAGCGCATCGGAGAAGACCCTCCTGGGAGGGCAACTTTTCGGGGCCGAGGCTGAACATCTCCGCTCGCCTAAACACAACTCACCCGTAACTTCAATCGTATCGGTGGCCCTGGCCAATATAACCTTCATCAATCTTCAATACCTGCCACTCCGTGGCCATTCGTATATTTAAATGTTATGATAGACTACATCTCTTAAACGCGATTGGGCTCAACATAACTATGTCATTTATAATTAGGTCATTAAGAGAAAGAAGAAAAAGATAAGAGTCAGCTGGCAGCCCAGCTTCTCCGCCTCTGATCAGGCGATTCGGTCTCCGGCGGTGGGGCCGGAGTTCGCCTCGTAGATCTCCTCGATCTTGAATATCACGGCCCGCCTCATGTGGAGGTCCGGCTTTCGGGCCCGGACCGATTCTGCCATCTCATCGTAGATCGGACCCTCGTCTGCGAAGGTAACGGTCCCCTTGATCTGGTAGGACTTCCTGGGGTCCTTGGTCCAGCAGACGATCGAAGCCCAGGGATTCTCGGCCAGGTTCGTTGCGGTCTTGTTGAAGAAGTTGTCCGCAAAGAGGAGAGTCTCGTCGTCTTTTATCTTCAATATCCCCATGAAGACGACGTTCGGCTTTCCGTCGGAGGAGGCAGTCGCGAAAGGAATCGGCCACTGCTTTTCCAGGGTCTCTCTCACCTCGGGAGGCATATTCACCATGTAATCATCACCGCTTGTTAGACTGACTGCAGTTTATTTATCCCTTGCCTCTCGGGCGCACTTTATGAAGTGTCGGGGGAACTCCCGGTAGGAGGCCGCATGGAAGTGGTTGTACGAGGCGACGAGATTACCGTCGACGATCCCGTCCATCCCCTTCTCGATCCCCGTACCCCGCCGTAGCCGGATCGCGTACTCGACATCAGCGCCCTCATCCAGAACAAGCTCCGAGTGGTGGAACTCGTGGCCGAGGAATTTGGCGCCCCTGGGGCCCATGGAGCAGTCGCGAAGAAACTCGCCCTCGGTGTAGCTGACGATCCTCCGCCCCCCCTTCCTGGTCTTTGCCGGGACGAGGCCGACGGCCGGATGGGACTCGCCGCCCCAATCGATCTCCTCGCAGAGGTACATCAGACCCCCACACTCGGCGAAGATGGGGATGTCGTCCTCATGAGCCCGCCTTATCGACTCCATCATCGATCCGTTCTCCGACAGCTCCTTTGAGTAAAGCTCCGGGTACCCGCCTCCGATGTAAAGGCCGTCAATTTCCGGAAGGGCGGGATCGTGGATCGGGCTTACGGGGACCACCTCTGCTCCTGAGAGCTCCATAAGCTCGACGTTCTCCCGGTAGTAGAAGTTGAAAGCCTCGTCCAGAGCGACGCCGATTCTGACCCCCTCGCCCGTCCTGTTGGGCAGGTATAGGTCGGGGACCGGCTCCTCCAGAGGTTCGGCCTCGGCGGCGATCTCGAGGATACGGTCGATGTCAAGCCCCTCCTCCACCACCTCCCTGATCTTGGCGAGCCTTTCCGCAAAGCCGGCCTGCCTCCTCTCCCCCTCCAGCATCGGAACGAGCCCCAGGTGGCGCATCGAGAGGTGCATCGACTCGTCTCTTGGGATCACGCCGACGACCTCGACCCCCGCGTGGTCACGGATCGCAGATATCGCCTTCTCGGTGTGACGCTGGCCGCCGATCTTGTTGAGGATCACACCCTTTATCTCAACATCAGGGTCGAAGTCGACGTACCCCTTCACCAGGGCTGCGGCGCTTCTGGTAATGGACCTCGCATCCACCACCAGGATGACGGGCGACCTGAGCATCTTGGCGATCTGGGCTGTGCTGCCGCGGTCGCCGTCGTACCCCTCGTAGAGCCCCCGAACCCCCTCGATGACAGCGACGTCAGCCCCCTCGGCGGCGTGGGCGTAGACCTCCCGGATAGTCTTCTCTGGCATCAGGTGGCCGTCGAGGTTTCGGCACCACCGGCCGGTGATTCCCGTGTGGTAGCTCGGGTCGATGTAGTCGAGGGCCACCTTGTAGGACTGGATCGCAAGACCTCGATTTCTGAGGGCCGAGAGGAGGCCCGCCACGATCGTCGTCTTGCCGCTGGAGCTTCTGTCCCCGGCGAGGAGGATCCGTGGAAGGTCGGGGCTCATATGAGGGACAGCTCCCGGAGCCTGTCGTCGTCGATGGGCTCGGGGTGCCTCGGCATCGAGTCCCCAGCGACGTGCTCCGCCAGCTTTCGATATACTTCGGCTATATCCGACTCGGGCGCCCCCTCGATCACCGACACCCCCTTCCTCTCGCACCTTTGGACGGTGGGATCTTTCGGGATGAAGGCCACCATCTCGCTTCCCAGCTCCCGGGCGAACTTACCCACGATCTCCCTCTCGCCCGAGGCCTCCCGTGAGTTGCAGATGACCCCTGCCAGGGGGGTGTTCAGCCTCTTCAACCCCCGGCAGATGTTGTTTGCGGCGTAGATCGGCATGTACTCTCCCGAGGTTATGATGTAGGCCTGGGTCACAAGCCCCTTTCGTATCGGCGCGGAAAAGCCGCCACAGACGATGTCTCCAGGCACGTCGTAGAGGGTGAGGTCGATCTCTTCGAGGACCTTTGAGACCTTCCTCAGAAACTCGATGGCGACGATGATACCCCGTCCGGCGCAGCCAACTCCGGGCTCGGGCCCCCCGACCTCGATGCATTTGACGCCGCCGTACCCATCGAAGACCACGTCCTCCTCGGCGATCTCGCCGCCGGCCCTTATCAGGTCCATCATCGTCGGTATCCTCCTTCCAACGAGGGTTATCGTCGAGTCGCTCTTGGGATCGCAGCCGACCATCAGCACCCGGAGACCTTTCTCGGCGCAGGCCGCCGCGACGTTGGAGGCGGTGCAGGACTTCCCGATCCCTCCTTTGCCGTATATCGCAACATGCTTAACCTGGGACATGTTCTATCTCCAGAACGCCCAAAGCCACGCCATCAGATATACAGGTTATCCAAAATTGGCGTCACCGGGACGATGGGAAACCGATGAAGATGCGATTGAATTTCGGGTGCATGAAATTAGCCATCGAAGCTGAGAGATGGAAGATGAGAACAGCCGGCTTTCTGGGGCTTCTGGTCCTCCTGGTCCTCCTGGGTCTGCTGACTATGACCATCGGGGTCTCTGCCCAGGTGCCGGAGGCCCTCGTCCGAGGCTCGTTTTCCGACGGAAACGGCAGCTGGAATGCCGAGAGCTTCGGCTGGTTCTACTACGACCTCGACGAGGGAACCGGCGGCGAGAGGCTCACCATCGAGGCCGAAGGAAGGAGAGCGAAGGAGGGACACCTCACCTATTCGAGCGAGGTCTGGACCGAGGAGTTCGACTTTGAGGAGTGGGGCCGCTACCAGGCGGTGGCCTTCCTCGGGAAGCGATACCTTGCGGGCTACCTGAAGAGCAACTTCACCGACGCCGTCTCCGCCTTGGAAGAGGGCGAGCTGAGGGAAGTTCTCTTCGACTACGACGGGATCCAGACCGCCACCTCCGAGACGCCCCTGTTTCTCAACGATGGCTACTGGATCGAGGTGGCGGGCTCCTCCTCCGACGGAAGGGATGTCTACCTGATTTTGAAGAAGAACGGGATCGAGGTGGACAGGGCCGTGGTGAAGGTTGGCGAGACCTACGTCTACGAGGTGGGCGAAGACGACCTTCCCATCATCCTGGCCCACGTCAGCGCAGCAATGCAGGGCGCTCAGAAGGCTATAGTCGACTTCAACGGCATCTTCCAGGTTCGAGACCAGCCCACGATCAAGCTAGAGACCGGCGACCTCATTGGCCTGATGGAGGTGACGACCTTGTCCGAGAGGAGGATCGAGCTTGAGAACGCCGAGGATCTGGTCCTCCGAAGGGACAGCACCATAAACCTGGTCGGGAATCTGATGCTGAGGGTGAGAGACACCCCGTCTCTGGTCTATTACCCCCTGGGCGCCATCACTGAGTACGGCGTTCAGGAGATAAGGGGACCGGTCTTCAGCGAACGCTCACAGGTGCCGATCAGCACCGCCACCGGAGAATTTGTGGGATACGCTCAGGCTCGATGGAACGACGAGAATTTCACAGGTTTTTATTTTGACGATGATAAAAAGATAGGTTCGGAGAGCCTTATAATTCACAGGACCGACGGCAGGAATGTAAAAACAATAGCCTTAAGTAGCGACGGGACGAGGTTGGTGGATGGCGCTGAGTACATATGCTTCGTCCATGAGGTAGATTTCGAGTTTGATCCCTGGGGCAGCTATCAGGTTTTGTGTTTTCTTGGAGACGTCTGGTTTGTTGGTTACGGATCCGCCTCCAAGCTGGATGTCGATCTCATCAGCACCTTGGAGCAAGAGCAGATCGGCCGCGTTCTCATCGACACCGACCAGAAAGACACGGCTGTGGCGGGAGATTTCTACTTCCTTGGAGAGGGATATTCCCTCTACATCCGGGACGTTGTAAAAGACGACGTCAAAGAAGACAAGATATTCATCGAGTTGAGAAAGAACGATCAATTGTTGGACTCCGCTGTGATCAAAGCAAACTCCACGTACGTCTACGAGAGAGACGTGGGGGATGTCGAAGACCTGCCGATAATCGCCCTCCATGTGGAGAGCATCTTCAGCGACGGGGACGACCAGTTTGCGATAATAGACGGACTATTCCAGGTATCAGACCGCCAATATCTGTCCATCGAGCCGGGGGATGAACTTGCAGAGATGGTCGTCCTGTTGATGAGTCCAAACCTCGGAATATATATGGTCAATACGGAAAATATAGAACTGAAGCGCGACTCTAAAATCGATATCCTCCCCGGAATGAGCATCGCCATCGCGGACAACGATACCCTGCGATACTACATCTACAAAAATGAGTACGTCGTCCCCCTCCCAGAGTTGGCGGACTTATATATCCCCGAAGAGCCGGTCCCCTCGGGGGGGCTCGCGAACTTCTCGATCTTCGTCCTGGCGGGTGAGATCAAGAGCGTTACCGCCGAGATCGTCGACTTCGACAGCCGGCGGGTGATCTTGGGAGACCTGACCGCCTCGGGGGTCGGAGCCAGGGACCAGTGGCTCTACTCCTGGCAGTGGAACGCCACCGTTCCAGCCCTCAGCGATGACGGAACCCTCCTCCCCGAGTCGGATATACAGGGAGGAGTTCTGCAAGTAAACAACACCACGGAGCCGGTCCAGGCGCGGGTCAGCTTCGATGAGTCCGGCAGGATCGGCCTCATCCAGGATTCGGCGGGCGAGATCTACTACATATCCCCCACCGAATACGAGAAGCTTGGAGCGCTTCCCAGCTACGCCGAGATGGCCTCCGATGCAGCGCTGCGGAGCAAATACGTCAAGGTCGAGCCGGGAACCAGCGAGATCAGGTTCTTCACGGTCGTCAATGGCGCCGCCATCCTCAGCGAGACAAGCCATCGGCTCTGGTTCTCGCCCCAAGGGCTTGAGCCCCACCTCGTCAGGGTTGGAGCCCCGCCTGGCAGGTATGAGGTGAAGCTTAGGGCGGAGAACTCCATGGACGCCCTTCAGGTGACGGGCCTGTACTTCGACGTCTCGGGGCCGGATCTTCGGTCGGCCTCGGTGGGGTCGGCGAAGGTCCAGACCGAAGAGAGGTTCAGCCTGCCCCTGGAGATCCCGACATCCGAGAACAAGACGCGAATGACTCTGATCTTCGATCCTGATTTGTTGACCTTCGAGGGGATTGATGAGACAGAATGCGATGTCATGGCCGATCTCCCGAAGAGAGGCGAGATCAGCCTCGGTATTCTCGGAAACTGCTCCGCCGTCAACCTCACCTTCCGGGCCGGCAAGCTGGAGGGGCTATCCGAGGTGGGGATCAGTGAGGTCGAGGGGATCGAGGTCGGCGAGGTGAGGAACGGGACCGTGAACGTCACTCTTCCGCAGCGGTCGGGTGGGACCCAGGAGAGGAGAATGCCGATCCCCGCCCCGGGGGCGGTCTTTGCCTTAGCAGTGGCAGGTCTAGTCACTGCCTTGATCGGTTGGCGGAGGCGCTAGCCCCCCTTCATCAACCCCAAAATTTTCCATGTTGATTCCTGCCGGCAGTACTCAGATCCATATTTTCAGCCACCTTTGATGGAATAAATAGATGTTATAGGATAAATTTAATTACATAAATCACCATTGAAGGTTCATGAAAAACATCTTCTCTGTTTTGGCGGCGCTGATCCTGCTGAGCCTTGGAGCTTGCCCCTCCTTGGCCCAGTACTATGATGGATACGGCGACGGATATTACGACGGATACGAGGAAGGCTACACCTGCTGGATGTGTCCCTATTGCGGCTTCGTCATCCTCCTCGACGTCCAGGTGTATGAGAGCGCCACTGAATACCAAACGACCCTGGGCGAAGTGACGTACCTCAACCCCTCCGATCCGGAATATTATTGCCCTACTGCGGCACCTACGGGGCGTACTTCGTCCTGGTTCCCTGCTCTGAATATTACGAGGATGAAGAAGAGTACGGGGATTATGAGGAGTACGACAATGTAGAGTATTGCGAAGAGAACGGGAATGGAGAGAACTACGAAGAGGAATGCGAAGAGGTGTACATTGACGACGGAGAAGAATGCGCGGATGGCGGGGAATATTCAGAGTGCGACGAAGGATACGAAGAGAGCGAACATGTAGAAACGGGCGACGAGTGTGAGAAAGAGGCCGACGAGATCGGAGATAACGAAACCGAAGCGGCCGACGAGCCTCTGACCGGCGGCGAGGAAACCGTGAACGTCGCCGCTCCGGCATCCATTGAAACGCCTCTCGAAGAGGCCGCCAAGATCCTGATCGTCATCCCGTCAAAGGAATTCAACGACGTTGAGTTCAACACCACAGAGGCCATCTTCCTTGACGAGGGCTTCAAGGCAGATGTAGCGTCCAAGGGTACGAAAGAGGCCGTGGGCATGGACGGAACCGTGGTCGCCGTAGACCTGGAGGTCGCGGACGCCGCGGACCTATCCGACTACGAGGCCGTCGTCTTCATCGGCGGGCCCGGGGTGGAAGAACTATTGCTCTACAAGGACCTGGACCACCTCAGCCTTGCAAGCTCCACCCGGGATCAGGATATAATCGTCGGCGGCATCTGCGTCGCCCCGAAGATCCTGGCGAACGCATGGCTCCTCGACGGCAAGAGCGCGACGGTATTCCCCGACTCCGAGTCGATCGCATACATAAAGTCGAGGGGCGCGATCTACTCCGACGAGCAGGTGGTCAGAGACGGAAATATCATTACCGCCAGCGGTCCGGAGGCCTCGGTGCCCTTTGCGGAGGCTGTGGTGGCGGCGGTGAAGGAAGGTCAGGTCTGATCTCTTGCCTCTGACGAGAACGCACGATCATGGGAGGCTTCGGTCGCCACCCGATCTAGTTTTTGGATCGGACTTCCGGATATCGTTTATATAACAGAGATATCAGACACTTTAATCATTTTTACATAGATAGGTACTTATATTTTATCAATAAGTTCGAAATACCGTCTCACTATAGCTTCGATCAATTCCGTTTCTGCTTTTAAATACAACTGATCATCATGACCGTCATCGCCCACGGTATTTGATTTTTTATTCAAATATGCCACTAGAGCTGAACGTAAATCCCCTTTTGCGAGATACATATTTTGTCTGATACTTTCCCAGAATTTGAAAAATTCTTGATCTCTTGGTCTGCGACTATCAACATAGCCAGGAGAACCCTTCATAAATATGTAGTTAACCCCTCTATAATCTCCCGACTCTCCTTCAAAAAATTTTGAATATAGGGGTGAGACAAGTTTCTCCATTTCTTTCTCTAATTGATCTGTCCTTACCTTATTTTCCTCTACTCCACCATTTGTTTCAGCATGGGGTGATGAGAGTTTGTACGATTTAAAAGCTTCAACGAATTCTTCCAGTTTCGCTTGCTGCTTTGGCCCGGTTTTCTTTTTAACATTAAGTTTTGATGCTGCTTGTTCCAAGGCAGCGATTAGGTCACCTGATGCTCCTGAAGCACCTATCTTAATACAAGGATATTCTGAAAGAGGGCCTGGTAAATCTGCCTCGGTGAGTTCTGGGGCGAGAATTGGATGAACATTTTACCAAGAGCCCATGACCCCCCTAGCTCAAATAATACCCATTTTGATTTCAAGCTCTCTTCTGTTATCAACGCGATAATTGCAACACTGATATTTATGTCCTCTTTGAGTTGTTGCGAGATCGACTTTCCATACTGAAGTTTGTGCCCTGGGACTGAAGTACATCGAATTTCATCATCATCCAGATCTAGCGAAGCGAGAACAAGATCTACGAGTTTGCTCGCGATCTCCTGATCCGATTCTTTGTGGCTGATAAAAAGAAGTTTTTTTATCCATAGCAGACAACTCCCCTAGATTTCTTGAATACAATCTTCAGAATCGATCCGATTCATTGATTTGCATCACATCCTGGACGTCAGAGGCGTTACAAAAACACATTTTCGATGTGGTATCACATCATCACTGATATAGATATGCCATTCTCTCTTCTGGATAAGCAGGGCCAGAGCATATCACCCGGCCTACGGCGCCGGAGCCCTTCCAATCGCCGATAGCCCCCTCAGAGCTTCAGCCTCCTCGCATCGCGCGCCGTCCGGCGCGAGCCCCAAGGGGGACGTACCCCAAGACGGCCAGCCTCAGGCCGCAAGATCGCAAAGGTCCGGGGCCAGATAAAAATGAGATAGGCTCCGAAGCCCTACGGCTCCAGATATACGAATACGCCCTTCTCTCCAGATCGTAGTCCAGCCCCTGGAACTCCGAGAGAAGCGCTGGTGGATCGCCTTTGGATTGAAATCTTCGAATCGCTCGGGATTATTCAAACTTGGCACGCCTCGACGACATACCGGCCTGCAGAATTTAAGTGCGCAGAGGGATCGCGAACAGGGGGGATAGTGCAAGCTTGGCCGAGCAGCAGGATATTTGTCAGACAAAAACTAAACAGCTCTCCCGGAGGCCCGATGTCGATGAAAGATGATGCATTGATGAAACGAAGGATCGCAGAGATCTTCCGCCTCTCCGAAGACGAGTGTGAGCAGGTGAACAGGATCGTCATCGAGGAGATCCTGGCCGAATCGAAGGACACCCACGACCTCATCCGACGGGCCCTCGACCGGTTCGCCAGGACCGAGGGGGAGAGGATGGCCTTTCTCGCGGGCCACATCACCGGCTGGGTCCTGATGAAGGCCGACATGGATATGGAGATCGACTCCTACTTCACCGACTCTCGGTCGAAGGGCCAGAAGGGGCAGAACACGTAAGCTGCAAGCTGATCCTGCGCCCGCGAAAAAAAACAAGGTGAAGTAGCGGGGAGGGCGCTTGAAAGGGGAAGGCAAAGGGGAAGGGTTTTTCACCGGGACGGATCTGAGCACCTCTCACTTATGAGGACGGGACTTCGACTTCGAACCGGGATGGGCGGCCGGGAGCTGTGGCGGCTCTGGCGCGATCAGTTCAACGACGACCTGGAAGCCCTGGCCGAGGCGATCTGGGCCGCAAACAAGATGGTGAAGACGGAATCGCCTGAGGCTCGGGACCGGTTCTACGCCCTCAAAGACGAGTTCATCCTCAGGTACGCCACCAGCGGCCGACGGGTTCGAGACGAGCCGCCGCCCCCCTGGTATCGGGGCGTCCACGGCTCGGTCCGGACCCTCTACTGCTATCGGGTCTCTGTGGGCGAGAGGGTCTACAGGCTCCACAGCTACGTCCAGCCTCTGGAGGTGGAGCCGGGCCTCGCTGAGGACGGCGAGGAGACCGGCGGCTCTTCCGTCGACGAGTGGTCGTGGCTTCCACTCTCGTATAACGAGTTTTACAAGATGCTCGCGAGCTACGCCAGGGATATGTGGGGCTTCTCGGTGGAAGGGTCGATCTGACCTCCAGCTTAAGCCCGAGGTGAGCCGAATGAGAACTTGACCGATTTTGGTCCACCTCTTCAGCCACGTGATCGCCGCCGAACTCATAAAGTTAAATATATACCCTTTCGAGGCGATCAGATTTCGGGGTAGACCAACGGTCAGGATGGTGGAAGAGGGATGACCAACCTATTTGCGTCCTTATTTGAGATTCTGATGGCCGCCGCCGAGAGGGCGGACGGCCTCTTTCAGAGGAGCGGGGCGAGGGTGGTGCTAGTCGCGCTTCTGGCGGCGGTGCTCTTGATGTACGCCTTGGCACCCGGGCCCTACGAGCCCGAGACGCCCTGCCCGATGGACAACACATCCAACATCGGACTTTCGCCCCCGCTCTGGTGGGTCGGCGGAGCCCCTCGAACGCCCGTCCTCTCATCGCTGGGGCTCGACCCGAACTCCCGGATCAGCTATGACGTCCTCCTCGGCCCCTCCGACGAGGAGATGCAGATGGTGGGGACCACCCGCGGCGGCCGGGGAAAGGAGAACCTCCACATCAACATAACGACGCCTCTTTTGCCAGGGACCGTCTACCTCTGGCAGGTCGTGGCAGAAAACCGGCTCAAAAAGAGGTCCAATGGCGAGGTCTGGACCTTCAGCACGCGGGCTCTGCCAACGATCGAACGTTTCGAGATCGACAGGCCCGTGGCGGACATGGGCGAATCCGTGACCCTCAGCTGGTCTGTTGAAAACGCGAGAGAGGCTGAGATCGAGCCCAACGTGGGCGAGGTTCCCCTCCAGGGGGAGTTGAAACTCGCGCCCCAGGATAACGTCACATACACCCTGGCCGCCCACAGCTTCGCCGGGGAAGTGCGGGCCACCGTTGATCTGATGGTACTCCAGCCTCGGGTCATCGACTCGATGGCCGGGGGCTGGAGCACCTGCGAGGACGGCAGGGGCTCTGTCGTCCAGGACATAAGGGCCGTTGCCGGGGTCGAAGAGAACGCCACCAGGATATCCTACGACTTAGTTCCCGGAGGATGGGCAGGGATCACTAAGACCACGTCCCACAGGGCCGGAAACGGCGGCCTGAACCTCGCTGGAACCGACGGGATATCCTTCTTCCTCAGGGGAAGCGGGTCCGGCAACGCCCTGGAGATCTGGATGAGGGACGCGAACGGAACGACCTACGGCCGCTCCTGGGTGGGGAATGCCATCTCCTCGGACTGGGCGCGTCTGGAGGCGGGATACGAGGAGTTCGACTGCATCGAGGTCGAGGGAACCAGGTGCAAAGATGCAACCTTTGACTTTGCCAACGTCACCGCCGTCTACTTCATCGTCGCGGACCGCGAGAACCTGGAGTTCGGAAGCTCGGGCTGGATCGCCATCGACGACCTGGAGGCCTTTCACCAGGATGAAGGTCGGGTCGGGTTCGAAAGCTGAGGATGAAAAAAAGTGATCGAAACCCCGTTCAATCCTCTTTTTTCCCCTTCGCCGACCCCTCGGCCAGGGACTCCGCGTACCGAAAGTAGTTGCAGACCGGCTTTCCAACGGGCAAGATCCTGACCCGGATCTCTCCGCCATCGACCTCGATCTCGGCCACCGATGGCGCTGAGAGGCGTGGCGCTCCGGGGCTTCCGGGACAGATCAAAAGTCGGCTCCCGCGCTCCACCAGGGGTCTGTGGATGTGGCCGAAGACGAGGGCGTCGACCTCCATCTCCCTCGCCAAAAGGTCCGCGCCCATGAGGTCTGTGGAGTAAGAGGCCCGGTGGACGAGGCCGATCCTTACATCCTCCATCTCCACGACCCTTCTCTCGGGGAGGAGGGACTTCACCTCAGGGTGGTCGGAGTTGCCGCATACCGCCTCCAGGGGACCGAGATCAGAGAAGGCCTCGTAAACCTCTATGCTCACGAAGTCCCCGGCGTGAAGGAGCAGGTCGGCTCCTTCAGCCAGATCGACGAGCCGGTTTGGAATCTGGGACAAAAGCTCGATGTGGGTGTCGGAGACGGCGATGATCCTCTTCATGCGTGAAGCCTTTTCATCCCCGCCTCTTCGATCCCCAGAAACTCCGCCCCCACGGCGACGACGCTGTTGGTGAATATCGAGGCGTTGATCTCGAATATCGGGTACCTGTGCATGCTGTACTCCGAGAC
>DAOSXX010000010.1:0-66655 GCA_035380685.1 Methanothrix sp.
AAGGGATGGGAGGAACGGGGGTCCAGGAGTGCATCGACCGGGCGGTCTTCGAGCTCCTCGATTACATACCGGTCTTCCCGGTGGAGGACGAGGGGAAGTGGACCGATCGGAACGGTGTCGTCCTGCCGGACGCCTACCTGATGAAGAAGGGCTCGACGACGAAAGACCTCGCCTATCGGATTCACACCGACATCGGGGACAGCTTCCTCTTCGCCCTGGACGGGAGGTCCAAGAGGAGGCTCGGGGAGAAGCACGAGCTGAAGGCGGGGGACGTGATCAAGATCGTCTCGACGAAGTGAGGGAGGCGAAGGGAGTGTGGCCGACGAGACGAGACCGGGGCAGTCTTCGTCCGTGATTTTTTTTCGGAAACGGCGTTCAATTTTCTACATTGATTCTCGTGCATATCTTCAGCTTCCCCAGAATCGATTGTAGGATGTTGGTCGAAAAACACGTATTCCTACAAAATATGATAGCTAATTTTTACAGAATTTGCCTACTCTCTGGAATTAGTTATGTGTTACATCATAACCTGGATTTAATGATGGTTATTTTTGATAGATAAACACGTACGAAATCTTTATATGAGAACATTGACTGTCAGGCTACTATGGCCAAAGACAACAAAAACAAGGGAGAAAAGGCATTTTGGGATGGATACAGCGATTCGAAAAGAGAGATGAAAGATCCACCCGGAGTTATTGATACCCTTACTGGTGGCGGCAAATGTAGATGGAACCCAACCAGTGGAGAGAAAGATGCTTACAAAGCTGGATGGGATCATGCTAGGAAAGAAGAAAAAAAGAAACGCTAATTACCGTAACTAGAAATCAGTTTAGGATAGCCTATCATCCTATCCTTTTCCAGTCAAACTGGCGCCGCGCACCCCGCAGTAGAACTGCGGGGCATGCTTCGCGCCGCCGCCTTAGTGTTCTGGTTTTTAGGACGGACCCCAAACAAGTTGCACTATTAAACTGCATAACTTTGTCCCAAAAAAACGTGAACACAGCAACTGTATGTCGGTTATATGCTCATCCCGCAGCAGAGCTGCGGGGTATTCGATAAAAATAAACTTAGGCTTAAAGATATGCATCAAAATACCTTTTAGCCACATAATATAAAAAGTTTGAATAGCAATTCCGCCTGACGTCGGTATAATCTGGACGATCTCGATGAACTATATCGCTCACATCAATCAAAAAAGCGTCGATGATATCAACGCAGCCGCTGTTGGCTTCATCTCCATGCGAGGTTGGCGGCTAGGATCGTTTATCGCAATTTTTGACCCCAGTTTAGAGAAGGTTCTAATGACCAAGCTGGGCAGGTATGCCCAAGACGCGATCGGCGGCTTACCATGGACCCTTCCTGGTGGTGCTGTTGCCTCCGAGGAGATGCCAAGCCAGGCAGCGTTGCGGGAGTTGAGGGAAGAGACGGGGTTATCGTCGCCTTCAAACTTGAATGTAGCAGCATGGCTTACTCGACCCTATTTTAAATCGAGACGTCAAAACATTAGAGGGGAGCTTATTATTCTATTCGCAGGAATAGACAAGACCTCTGGGGCAGGCCTCCGCCCGGCGCCCCCCGAGACCCTCGACTGTAAGTTTTACCGTTTCAACCTAGAGGAGTGGTTATGCATTCCTGCGCAGGGAAAAGGTGTACACCCTCTGGCACCCCTTCCAAGGCATTGGATATATTGGACGCTTATGGCACAGCGTGTCCTAATTAACCCAGATTTACTCCCTTTCATCTACGAGTACGAATCACCAAAAGCTATGGCTTCTCCCCCAATAGGTCTTCAGCTAGAATAGTGAATTTCCGGAGTTTATTCTCGTCAACCAGCTCCTCACTGATAATTTGTCCTAATTCGGCGAGATCGGCAATCCTGCAAAGGCAATCTCGATCCTCAGTTCTTCGGGCTGCAACACTAATTTTATAGAGCATTTCGTAATGATTTTGTAGCCGCAGGCGATCTTTAAAATAGCGCTTACGTTCTTCAGGAGAATGCAGGATATCACTAACAATACCAAGCAGTTTATTGGTACATTCTTGTATCATCACTTCATCTTTTTCGATTTCGAGGAGTTCTTGCCAAATGCGAGCCTGCTGGTGCTTATCATTTTTAGCCTCCCAATGCGAAAGAACCGTCTTGAAAAGGCTGCATGCTTCATCCGTTTTTCCAAGTTTGCTTAAAATACATGCTCGACGGTAACATAGCTCTATCTGATCCCCACTAGGCTCATTGCTATCTGTATGCACCTGGGCCAGATAACGCTCGCCTCTATCACAATCTTTCAAAGCCAACTCATACCAGCGTTCGCGGTCATTTGGCTGACTGTTCTGTGCGCGCAATAGATGTACCAACATTAGATTGCGCAATGGCTGAAAACTACTACGTGGATCTCTAATCCTTGCATAAAGGGCTAAAGACTCATTTAGCGAGCTTTCCGCCTCCTGAAGCCAATAATCTGCATTTTCCGTTGGCTGGCCGTTTGAAGAGCTTTCGGCAACTTGAAGAGGATCGTCCATCTTCTCGGCCAGCTGATACATAATAAGACCTCGTCCATTCAATACTGCAGCTTTTCGGCTGATATCCCCAACTAGATCTGCAAATTCAAGAGCACTTTTACAATAATATAGTCCCTCAAGCTTATTACTAATATCTCCACTCAAGCCCAGACCGCAAATTAGTCCCCGATAATGAAGTAGCTGCGCCATAAGGCGGCTTTTATCATCAAATAGCATATCTAATTTTTTGAGATTTGGTTGGTTCAGTTCCGCCTCAACCCCATCTAGTATCTCATTTGCTTTGTCAAAACTTCGCGCGATGCGACACAGGTTGGCCATCTCAAGGCACGCCTCAATCATAGGCACAAGAGCACCTTTTTCCTTGCAGGCATCGATGGTTTTGCGCAAATCATCTGTACTAGGTTTTTTACCTGTCGGCCGTTTAATGGAATCGATCACAGCGAATAGCCTTTCCACCTTTGCTCTTTCATCATCGGCTGTAGCACAGCGTTTAGCTTCCTTCAGGTGGGGCATCGCACTGTCGAGATCACGTACCCTTATCAATAAGGCAGCTGCACATAAACACCTGTTGAAATCGGAAATACCTTTCACCCAGCGGGGTTCACATATGGTGGAGACACCCGAATCTTTCCTTTTTTCTTGAATTTTATCAAGGGTTTTCTTGAGCTCTAAGGCTTCGGGAATAACCTTGGCATAGGCCATCTGTTTCATGATTTCTTTCAAGGTAGCACTGCTGTCACCCTTAATGAGATACGCAGTATCTCTTTGGGCAAGCACTTCTAGAACGGAAACATCTTCCCATATCGTCGATTCCACTTCTTTGCCATCGGTTGCCCGATCCCATAGTTTGTTTTTCTGCACAAGGAAGCCTCCGATGTCATCGTCGACTTCAAGCTCAGATGGACTCTTACGGTATTTAAACCAGTAAATCTTACGATCCGTCTGTCCAGTACCCGTATTCTTCAGCACTGGTTGCACACTGAAGTGATCATTGCCACTATATCCAAGGAAGATGAAATCGCGAGCTAGTAAGCAATCTGTAAGTACTTTCTTTGAAAATGCATTGAGACCTTTTCCTACTTGATTTAATGCAAATTGAATAGATTTATATCTATTTAAACCCAGACACGATGACTCCCTCGAAATTGAACCGTGTAGTTTGAATAAACACGAGTCAAAATCAATCGGTGAGTTGTTATCTGAGATATTATCTACCAACGCCTTATACTCATTTTCGAATACGACTGGTTTATATGAAACATTCAGTTCGTTGCACGCCTGCTCAATAAGGGTGTCAACATTCGTCGTAAATACGCAATGACCCTTTTTTAAGGCTAACGCTAGATAATAATGGTTTGAATTAGGTATCCCTCCTTCTAACCATTTATAAAATTCTAGCGTATTGTCTCCATGGATTCGGAGAACTTCTTGAATTAGCACTTCTGGCCTTAAGCAGTTACATATCTCGTCAATTTCACTCATTTTGGAGCTACTATCGTCTCGTCTGCAAATCTCAGTGATATCCATTGAATCCCAATCCTTGGGACCAATGCTGCGGATCAATCGCTTATTGAAACATACAAAGTCTGGTAAACCCGAATTAATAGATACACCTGCTCCAACAAAAAACGCTAATCTTTGGTCTGGCTCCGCAATAGCCTTGTGTAGCTGACCCTTCGGATCCGCCTTAAATTCATTCATAGCTTACACCTTTCAGCAATAACACCTAAAAGACCTATCCATTATTTGAGGTTTCTTGGCTTAATAAGTGGTGGTTCACAAACCAACCTCTAATGATAATTGTTTTGGTGGCGATCCTCGCGGCGACGCAGACAGGTACAATCCTAAATAGCGCCGCTACCCTGATGACAAAGGCACCCATCTTGATGAACCCGCCGTCGTCGGCCATCGTCGTGGGCCCAGCCCTCCGCCTTTCGCCGCCGATACCGGGCCACCGGTTCGCACCCGCCCGCGATCCCCGCGGCGACGCCGGCGGGCACGCCCCCCGCCGCTCGCCCCCCCGGACGGCGGAGGCGGCCTCCGCGATGGGCTCGCCGAAGGTTTGATATTCTGCCGCCCGTTATCGTTGAGTTGCATATCATCGAACTTTAGAACCGATAAGCGCTGAAGTTCTGCAATGATGGATATCTGGAGGTAATAGCCCTGAAAGCGATAGGAATCGTGGGAAGTCCCCGAAAGAACGGGAACGTCGACAGGCTCGTCCAGGCGGTATTGGACGGAGCCAAAGAGGCTGGCCATCAGACCAGGAAGTACCATCTCAACGAGATGGACTACTCGGGCTGCCAGGCGTGCGACTACTGCAAGAGCGCCGAGGAGTGCAGGATCGACGACGACCTCTCGGGCCTTTTGGAGGATATAAGGGAGGCCGACGCCGTCGTCTTCGGCTCGCCGATATACTTCTTGCTCTTCTCTGGCCAGTTCAAGCTGATGGAGGACCGGATGTACTCCTTCATAGACCCGGGGTTCAGATCTCGCAAACGATCGCCAGGGCGATCGAAAAATAACTGCTGAGAACTTTGTAAGGATGATGGACCGTTCTAAGGATAATCTGGAATCGGTGGCATCGGAGAAAACCATCTTTGGGGAGAGTTTCAAAGTTGCCGAAAACGGGACTGATGGGATGCCTTTCCCCGAGGAGATCTCGGTATCCGAGAACGTTTCGGTTGGTGGAAACGTCTCGGATTTGGACGAAACCGTCGCCTCTGAAGTGGTGCCTGTATCTCTTGCTGCAGAAGACGTGATGGCTATGGCTATCGAGTCGTTGGGCGGGGTTGAAACTTATCGACAGGTGATAGAGGGGAACTTGACGATATCCATGACGGGCCGTTCTGGGATCTTATTCATACCCCTGACCAGCGTATTCACAGATATGTATCTCGACAGCAAGGTCAATCTCACTGATCCTGCGGCCGGAATCTTCATGGTCTTTACCATGAGGTCTGAGGAGGAGGTCGTTATAGGGTTGGAAGCTGATATGGCCCTTGCCGATGACGCTCTTTTCATGGACTTTACGGTCAGCGAAGAAGGCGAAGCTGAAAGCGCGGAGATGTACATGACAGACGACACCGCCTACACGAAGATCGAGGGCGTCTGGACTCAGACTAAGATATCCGACTTGGAGGATCTATCGGATCTGAACTCGTCCATGCAAGACTTCGAAGACCTGTATGAATGGCCGAAGAAGACGGCCGAGAAGCTGAGAAGCTCGGAGGTGGAGCTTATGGGAGTCGAAGAAGTCGAGGGTGAGCTCTGCTACAAGCTGAGGGTCGTGCCGAATACCACTAACTCTTCGGAGGTCTTAGAAGATCTGGGGGGATCGGCGACACCCCTAGGCGATATTATGCCGTCAGATCCTTCCCTTTCCCGGCCGTCCAAGACAGATTTGGACATGAAGGAGACTGTCTGGATCTCGACGGAAACTTATCTCCCCAAGAGGGATTCCGTCTCTGGATACATTATCGAGTATATTCCGGTCGATGAGGATTCGGAT
The DNA here is from genome assembly GCA_035380685.1 of Methanothrix sp. Taxonomy (GTDB): domain Archaea; phylum Halobacteriota; class Methanosarcinia; order Methanotrichales; family Methanotrichaceae; genus Methanocrinis. Next base: position 6,035 of record DAOSXX010000010.1, read on the forward strand.
CTGTTGATGTGTATGAAAGTCGACATGACTACTGAGTATTTGGATTACAACCAGCCCATGGAGATCGAGGTGGAGCTACCCGAGGAGGCGAGGAAAGTAGTTCTCCTTCCCTTCCCTCTTGAAAGAGTAGGATAAGGACAAGGCTGGTGAGACCACGATAATCCTTCAGCCCGTCGGAGCCGTCGACCCGGCGATGATCGTCTTCCTCGAAGGGGAGATCGGATCTATCTTCGGAGCCGTGGAGGTGAGGCCGGCCGCTCGCGTCCCACCAGAAGCCCTCGATCCCGAGAGGGGCCAGATGGAGGTTTCGTCTCTCCTCAGGGCCCTTCCGGCGGTGGGGCCCGAAGAGGGCGACGCCCTCCTGGGGGTGATCGACGAAGACCTCTTCGTCGCCGATACGAACTTAATCTTCGGCCTCGCCTACGGGCGGCGGGCGATAATATCCCTGGCGAGGCTCCGGCAGGAGTTTCGCGGTCTATCACCAAATCCGGCCCTCTTCCGGGAGAGGGCAAAAAAGGAGGCGGTCCACGAGCTGGGCCACGTCTTCGGCCTCCCTCACTGTCCAGATAATAGGTGCGTGATGCACTTTTCAAACTCGATCGACGAGACCGACCTAAAGGGCTGGAAGTTTTGCGGGCGGTGCAGGGAGATGTTGGAGGACTCCAGGGCGGAGGTTACCTTATCAGATAGGTCTTGCTAATGGCCGTTATCAGAAGGGCGATAAACACAGAGCCTAGAAGCCGCTCTAGGATTGCAAGACGTGAATATTTTTTCAGTTCGTATTCGATTGAAGGGTGAAGGAAAGACGTAATGCCTGACGTGAAAGTCGCCAGGCTGAAGAGGAACGGATCATAGATCTGAAGTGCCTTTTCTTCGAAGAAGGTTCTACGTTCAAATTTACTAGTTGCGCCGCTTTTTATAGATTTTCTTTCGAAATTATCCTCACGAACGTACTTTTTGATGATCTCTCCATCTCTCTTGCCTTGCCAGAACGCTAGACCGAAGACCAGGATGAGAACCGCGCTCAGCCCAAGGGTACGAAAGGGCTTCACACCGTATCCGTAAAGGGCCCATTCGATAGTGTCTGCCACCTTTTCGATTGACATCTGTTCACTCACTCTGTGCTTGTTCCTATACTCGTAGTAGCAGTAGTTTGAGTCCTCGTACCATCCGAGGTTCATATAGTTTTGAATCATGGCGAGGTAGGCATCATCGTTTGAGACTGATAATTGATGTCTATCTATAGAACACCAGGGGAGGAATATCCTGTTGTACCTTGTTCTTGTTAAATCAAGATCACCTAAAAAGGTTACATCTTCAAAGTAGACGTTGTTATTAAATTGTGAATCCATAAAATTTGCATAGTTTTTAAATAGAGCACCCTCTGTAAAGTGGACATTACTATAGAACTGAGAATTCACAAAGCTTGTATCATCATTAAATTGAACCCCATTGAAATAAACAGGACCTTTAAATACTGATTTACTAAATAACGCCGTGTTATTAAAATAGGTCATCCTAAAATCTGCATAGCTTTCAAACTTGGCTTCAAATAAACTGATTTTATCGCTGTTAAATTGAGCACTTTCAAATATCGCATCTCCCTTAAATTGAGCTCTCAAGAACGTAACCAACTGATCATCGAATCTGGCTTTGCTGAATCTGCTGGATTCGCCGTTGAACTTAGCTTCTCTGAAGTCCGCATCGCCTTTAAACAGGGCTTTGCTGAAGTCCACATCATTATCGAACTGGGCATTTTTGAAATCTACATCGTTACCAAATTTGGTATTTTCAAAATTAACATCACTGTTGAAATTAGAATGCTTGAAGCTAACCCCCTCTATGAATTTTGTGCCCTTAAAATTAACTGTCTCACGAAAAATACTTTTATCTAATTGTATTATTCCCCGAACTTCAGAGTTGATGATTGTTATTGATGAATTTATTTCCGTCTCTTTTTTGTTCCAGTCGCCCTCGATAATTACATAGTCATAATTTATATTCTCTCCTTGTTCGATCTTCTCTAATATACTCGCTATTTGTACTGTGTCTGGATGGTCTGATGTACCTTGAGATAGACCCAACGATGCCAACAAGACAAAAGCTATTATCCCACTTGCCAAGTCTTTCATTAATTCTCTGTATTATCTCTTTTCCGCAAAAAAGGTTCCGACTTTATCACATCTTTATGAATCGCTCACAGCTTGTGCAGATTTGCGATCACAATTTAGTTTTTAGATAATTTTCAAGGAAGTTGGACGATATAAGTAGATCTTATTGCTAACGATCTTCGCTCTTATAATCTACATAACAACATACTGTATTATGATTGGGCAATTTTTATATTGCCCATGGATTTTATAGGCGCTCAAATACTGGTACAAAAAATAAAATTTAAATACAATGGATTACAAACAGCTCATGTATGATGTCTACCACTAAGTCAGTCATTTTTCTGGTAATGATATGTATAGGAATCGTAGGTGGGACCGACGATACGCGACACTCTGAAACATCACAGGATCATATCTCTGCAGTCTTGATACGGGAAATGATAGACAATCAAGAAGAAATAATTCTAGATAATTTTGTAGTTGAGGGGGATCTCAATCTGAGACGGTTGGATCAAGTGGGATGTTTGCACTTCAACAATACTATTTTTCAGGGATCTGTCGATTTTGGGAATGTGCATTTTATTGATCGTATCTATTTTAATGGCGCTCAGTTTGATGGTGATGTGGACTTCGAAAATGCTCAGTTTGATGATGATGTGGGCTTCGAGAACACTCAGTTCGATGATGATGCGGACTTCAGCGAAGCTCAATTTTATGGTGATGTAAACTATTCAACAGCAAATTTTGGTGGCGATGCGTGTTTTATTCAAACTCAATTCAACGGAAATGCTTACTTTTTTGATGTTCAATTTGAAGGGGATGCTGAATTCACTCTGGCTCAGTTCAATGGTGATGCTTGTTTTTGGGGGGCTCAGTTCGACGATTCCCTTGATACACTTGGCGCTGTATTCAACGGATGTACCGACTTCTTGGATGTAACACGTCCAATTCCCACGAGATCAGGAGAAGTAGTAAGAATATCGCGAGATTGCTGCTGGTAAAGCATGAGATATTCTCATTGTGTTCGGGGGGGGGGTCTTACCCCCAATCCAAAACTATTGTAGATATCTAATAAACATTTTTTATGATTAAACATTGTGGCTGTTGCTTGGGATGGGTGCCCTAAGAATGAATGCTCTTCTTATTTTTCCCGTTCGGGCTTCTCCCGAAGTCTTCTATACATCATCATTCACTATAAATTTCTATGTCATGGTCAATTATGCCATCAACACACGATTCGTTTGGCATCTAATCTATCCGGTGAGAATGATTTAATTCCTGTGAGTTTCGGCTGTCCTCATAGTTATTCCTACGAGGTCCTTTGCCTTTGGGATCCCTACATCTAAAAAGTCTAAATCGCCTTTCTTTAGGCCTCAGCTCTACTTCGGCTCCTCGTCGCTGGCCTTGAAGCTATCATCCTCGTCGTCAAACCAGACCTGCTTTCCGCCCTGGAGCAGGTTCAGGATGGAGATGAAGTTCTCGTGGGATAGATCGTAAAAAACTCGCTCATCCTCTCCAAAGGAGAGGCCGATGTTCCCCCTCCGATCCTCCTCGATCTTCCACTCCGCCCAGTAGTCGGTGATTCTCTTCCAAGACATGATCTTACTTTGGCCATTTATCATATATATTTATTTTTTATATCTTGCCGGTTTTACGCCTTTTTGAACCTTTTTTGGCCCCTTTAATCCAAACGGGCGCTGTAGAAGTTGGCGATCTCGAAGAAACGGGCCTCGCCCAGGCCGGCCCTCCCGCTGAACCGGGCCCTGCCGAAGTAGGCGTATCCTCCGAACTCCGTCCCCCCGAAGTCCGCATCGTCCCTGAACTTCGCCCCTCCAAAGCAGGCTTCGTTCCTGAACTTGGCGCCTTTGAAGTCGGCATCGTCGACGAACTTGGCGTAGCTGAAGCCCGCCAGCTTTCTGAACTCGGCCCCCTCGAAGTCGGCTCTGCCCCTGAACTGGTCGCCGGAGAAGTAGACTCTGCCGTCGAACCGGGCGTCCTTGAAGCTGGCGTTGCCCCCGAAGCTGGTATACAAAAACGCCACATGATTTTCGAACCTCGCCTCCGCGAAGCTGGCGTTTCCGGCTATGTCGGTGCCAGCGAAGTTCACTGGCCCGCCGAAGACGGTCTTATCGAAGCGGATGTCTCCCCTGATCTCTGAGTTGGTGATGCTTATCGGCGATGATATGAGCCTCTCCTCCTCTGCCAGGACGGGGAGATTGATCCCAGATCCTTCGCTCATGGCCGATCCGGCCCCGAGCCCCGCCCCCAGCTTCGGCGCCAGGTCCAGGCCGATCTCGCTGAGGTTCAGGTCTCCCTCGACGATGAGGTTGTCGATGGATACGGCCTCTCCCCTCTCGATCCTGGCCAGGATCTCGCTTGCAGCCACCACCTCGCGGGCTTGAGGCGAGCCTGCCGAGGCGCTTGCTGCCAGAAGGAGCGCTGCCAGGATCAGGGCCGGGATAGTTCTCATGAGCGTCGGTCTCCTGAGTTGCGTCTGTAACGATCTGCAAAAAAGCTTTTGACGTCTCTTCACAGTCCCGCTCCCAGGCCTCTCGCCCTGGTGAAGGCCTCTTCAGCCTCTTTTCGTCTTTCGAGCTTTTCGAGGACGAGCCCCTTGTTCTGCCATGCTTCGGCAAGATCCGGGTTCAGGGTCAGGGCCTCCTCCAGCCGTTCGAGAGCCTCCTCGTACCTGCCGAGCTGGTACAGGGCCAAGCCCCAGTTGTTCCAGGCGTGGACGTAGAAGGGGTATATCTTGACGGCCCTCTCGCAGCATCGGGCAGCCCTCTCGTACCTTTCCCGGTCCGCGAGGATGAGGCCCATCGACATCCAGAAGTCGGAGTTTTCGAGGATGAACTTTTTGACCGCAGCAAGGGCAACTGCCGACGCGAGGACGAGGGCGACGACGATCATGAGGAGCGGGTCCATGCCCGGTTGTGGGCTTTGACCTTCAATATACTTTATGCAGAGTCTCGGATCTTCCAGCCCAAACGAGGCCGCAGATTTAAATTGGCGGAGGTTGGACCTGATACCGATCGCACCATGCAGAGCAAGAACGACTCCATCGGCTCGAAGGGGAGGCTTTTGCACGGCAAAAGGCACCTCCACCTTCACGCTCACGGTCCCGCCGATCCCGCCCTTCTCGCCGCCGAGAGGGGGGTCTGGGCCGTTAAAGTATCCTTTCTCGCGCTTCTGGCGACGGCCCTGGTCCAGGTGGCGATAGTCCTCTTCTCCGGCAGCATGGCGCTCCTCGCTGACACCGTCCACAACCTGGGCGACGCAGCGACGGCCGTCCCCCTCTGGGTCGCCTTCAGGCTCGGCCAGCGGCCCGCCACCGATCGGTTCACATACGGCTACGGCCGGGCTGAGGACCTGGCGGGGCTTTTCATAGTCCTGATGATAGTCGTGAGCAGCCTGTTCACCGGTTACGAGTCGGCGATGAGGCTCTTTTCTCCCCGGCCCGTCGGCTTTCTCTGGGCGGTGGTCCTGGCGTCGCTGATCGGATTTCTCGGAAACGAGGCTGTGGCCGTCTTTCGGATGAGGGTGGGCCGGGAGATCGGAAGTGCGGCCCTGGTGGCCGACGGCCACCACGCCCGGGCCGACGGCCTGACTAGCCTTGCGGTCCTCGTCGGCGCCGTCGGCGTCTGGGCGGGCTACCCCCGGGCAGACCCCCTGGTGGGTTTTCTCATCGCCGTCGCCATACTTCGGATCGGCTGGAGCTCCGGGCGGGTGGTCCTGACGAGGCTGATCGATGGCGTCGACCCCGAGGTCACGGGCGAGGTGAGGGAGGCCGCCGCCCGGGCCACCGGCGTTGAGGAGGTGGCGGGGGTTAGGGTGAGGTGGCTTGGCCACCGGCTCCACGCCGAGATCGACGTGATCGTCGATCCCGACCTCACCGTCGATGAGGGTCACGATATCGCAACGGAGGTCGGCCACCAGCTCCTCCACAGCCTACCGTACTTATCGGACGCCACGGTCCACGTCGATCCGCCTCGAGCTCCCGGAGAGGCTTACCATCGGGTGGAGAACCACCGCCACGACGATCTGCGAGAACACTCTCATCGTTGACCCCTTCAGCCGAAAATTGCGGGAAAGTGATAATTACCAATAGGTCCAAACCTGGCAGTTATGACCGAAGAGATCTCTTTCAAAAACCAGGTGACCTGGACGGAGGGGGCGAAGGGCGAGATCGCCTTTCCTTCCGATCACTCAATCGAGTTCGCCCTGCCCGCGGAGTTTGGCGGGGTCGGGGGGTTTCTGTCGCCAGAAGACATATACGTCGCCGCCGCCAACGCCTGCGTCCTCACCACCACCATTGCGAGGGCGAAGAAGCACGATGTCACCCTTCTATCCTACAAATCGGAGGCGTCAGGGGTTTTGGAGAGGGTGGGGGACGGCCGGGAGATGACCAAAATCGAGATTAAGGTCCGACTGGCTGCTGACAGCGATCCCGAGAAGATCATGGAGATGCTCGCGGACGTCGCCGGAAGGGTGCCGGTCATCAGGTCGATGAGCACCTCGGTGAGCATCGATTTTGAGGTGGAGTAGGGATGAGGCCCATCCTTTCGATCTTCGTCGCCATGGCGACGGTGCTCTCGGTCTTCCCGGCGGGATGCCTGGGAGATGAGGGCGGCGGGTCCGAGGGCGCGGACTCTCTGAAGGTGACGTTGGGCTTTGCCTCCTTCCCCGAGAAGTACACCTGCGAGGGCGAGAACCTCTCGCCGCCGGTCGAGATCGACGGGCTTGACGAGTCCGTCGCGTCGGTGGCCATGATCCTGGAGGACCCGGACGCCCCTCTGGGAACTTTCGTCCACTGGCTGATCTGGAACCTGGAGCCGTCGGCGACGATGCCCGAAGGCATACCGCCGGAGGGCGAGGTCTCGGATCCGGCGGGAGCGGTCCAGGGCACGAACGGCTTCGGGCTGATCGGGTACTATGGACCATGTCCCCCGCCGGGCCAGGTTCACAGGTACGTCCTCAAGGTCCGCGGTCTTGATGCCATCCTCGACCTCGCGCCGGGTTCCGGAAGGGCAGACCTGGAGGCGGCGATGGAGGGGCGCGTCCTCACGTCGGGCGAAGCCGTCGCCACCTACGGCCGGTGACGGTGACGGTTTGCAGGTCTTCAGTCGGCAGGTTCAGGGTCAAACGCCAGCTCAGCGTTCGCCCGCGGCCTCGACCCTCGTTTCGGGATAGCGGCAGCGGAGGCGGGGTACGATCCGAGGAACCTGCCTCTGGTAGTCGTGATAGGCGTCGCCGAACTTCTCGGCCAGCGTCCTCTCCTCGTGGACCGATCCCAGGTAGAAGTAGGCGGTGGCGATGAGGTAGAGGACGAGGAGGTTTTCGGTCATGATGGGGGAGAGCCAGAGGAAAATCAGGGAGAAGAGGAAGAGCGGGTTTCTCACCCTGCAGTAGACGCCCTCGATGATCAGCTCGTCTGCACCCTCGCCCTCGCCGTCGTCGGGCCTGATCCCAAGAAACCGCAAGGCTCCGGCCTCAAGGACGGTCTTTCCGAGGGCGAGGGCTGCAAGGACCTGCCCGAAAACCATGATCCATCGCCAGGGCGAGGGGACGATGGATAGGACCTCGCCAGGAAAGAGATAGAATAGGTACAAAAGCGGGAAGAGGGTGGCCGCCGCCAGGATCGAGTAAGCGAGCCGGTACCAGCGCACGGCTCTCCTGCCGAAGGCCCGCCGGGCCCGGCTTTTCGCCCGAGTGCCCGCAAGAAGGCTGTGGACGGCGGCAAAGCCGACGAGGTATAGGGCGAGGATGAGGGTCGAGTTCGAGAACATGCCGGGCACCTTTTTGAGACGGTCTTCTTTTTTTTATCTCTTCTTTCACTTCGTTCGCCTTCACCGGCCGGGGCAGACCCTCCCCTGCCAGGGCACCATCCTCGGAACTTGTCTCTGATAATCGCGGTACTCGTCGCCGAACTGGGCGAGGAGCCTCCTCTCCCAGTGCAACGACCCCAGGTATAGGTAGATCGTGATCATGACGTAGAGGATCAGGATGTTCGTCGTCATGAAGGGGGTGAGCCAGATGAGGAGAAAGCCCGATAGCAGGAACGGATCTCTTATCCAGCAGTATATCCCCCTCGGAGCCAGAGCTTTCGCCTCCGACGACCGGGGCCCCGCGAGCTGGAGCGGGACCTTGAACCGGTGGGGCCCGTCGGTGAAGGCCCTGAGGGATAGAAGCCCCGCCAGGACCTGGCCTGCCACCATAGCCCACCGCCAGGGCGAAGGGACGACGTAGAGGACTTTTCCGGGGAAGAGGTAGACGAGGTACACCAGCGGCAGGACCGTCAACAGGGCGGTGAAGGAGAAGATGACCGGGTACCACCGGCTCGTCCGATCTCCCAGGACCTTCTGGGCCCTTCTTTTGAAGGGGAGGCTCGCCATGAGGCTGTGGATGGCGGCAAAGCAGGCGAGGTAGATGATGAGGACGAGGGCGCTTTCTTGGGGCGACATTGACATTTTATTTGTTGGGATAGTATTTGGTAATTTGGGGGTGGTGCTGGGGCGGTGCCCACCTGCGGCTAAATCCAGGCGAGATAGAGGACGATGTTCACCACCAGCGGAACGAAACCCAGCACCAAAAACAGGTGGGCGCGCCGGAGCTGCCGGTGCTTGTAGGCGACCATCTCCTCGTACATCGAGCGCGCCAGGTCCGGCGAGGAGAGGTTCGTCTTGTAGGTCTCCGGCTTGAAAACCCGGACCGCAAAGCGGAGGCTCGTGAGCCAGAGAACGATGGGAAGCACGAAGAGGAGGACGAGCAGCCAATCATTCGCGCCTTCCACCACCAGGCTCTCCTTTAGATCGCTGAAGGAGATGGCGGCGAAGTAGATCGCCTGGATGAGGCTGGTGACGGAGATCAGCTGCTTTGCCGCCTCCTCCAGGGCGCCGACCGACTCCTTCGCCGCGGACCGGGCCGTCTCCAGCCAAAACCGGTCCAGCCTCGTTAGCGATCCTCCCCGGACCGGCTCGTTGTCGTCGCCTTCGCTCACCGTCAACCCCTCCTCGTCACAGCGTCTTCTTTCTTCACCCGCGATAGCCAGATCTTGTTCTCGGTCCCGCAGTATGGGCACTCGGCGACGAAGGAGACGGCGCCCTCCTCGCCGGGCTTGGCGAGGCCGCCTCCGCCCTCGATATGAGCGCGCTCGTCCCAGGGGAAGACACCATCGGGGGCGGTGCAGTTGGGGTTTGCGCACTTGATCCGGATCATGATAGTTTCTCCATCGCCTTTTGCCAGACTTTATCAAACTCCGTCTCGCCCAGCTCGTCGTGCAATCGCGTAAGCCATCTGCCGACGATATCTTTTTTGGGCGACTGCAATTCTTCAAAGACGGAATACGCCAGCATCCACATCTGGACGGCTGCCACGTAGTCTTTTTCAAGTTTGGCGATTTGGCCCAGCTGGCCTATGGTGCTGGCTCCGTCGCTCTTGTCCCCCAGCTCTTGGGCGATCTTCAGGCTCTCGCCGTATAGGCGGCGGGCCTCAATGAGGTCGCCCGTGTCCTGAGCGAGGCTCCCCAGCTGGTGGAGCGTGCTTGCGACACCGCTCTTGGCTCCCAGCTCTTGTAATATCCTCAGGCTTTCGCCGTAGAGGCGTCGGGCCTCTTCGATGTCGCCCGTGTCCTGAGCGAGGATCCCCAGCTGGTGGAACGAGGCCGCGACGCCGCTCTTGACTCCCAGCTCTTTGTTGATCTTCAGGCTCTCGCCGTATAGGCGTCGGGCCTCTTCGATGTCGCCAGTGGCATAAGCGAGCCTGCCTAGCTCACCCAAAGTGGCTCCTTCTCCTTGTTTGAATTCGTATTTTCGTGCAATTTCCAGGGCTCGCATGTATGCGTCCCGCGCCCTTTCAAGTTCACCCTGGAGGTGGAATAATCGCGCCTGAGTATTAGCGAACGCGCCTTCACGGTAGTGATCTCCACAATTTTCAGCTGCTTGGATGGCTTGCTCAAGGCGGGACTTCGCCTCGCTCCAATACCCTCGCCTTAAGAGGTATTCTCGCAACGACCACATGAACCGAGTAACCATTTCCCATTCTTCAGCGGCATAAGCCCAGTCCATCCCTGCGAGGATGTTCTCATGCTCGGCCTGGAGTGCATTGTAATTATCCTTGAACTGCGATGAGTATGCCAGAAAGAGGTTGGCCGCCCGCTTGCGATGGATCTTCATCGCCTTCTCGCCAGCCTTCCCGGAGGCGTACTGGCGCATCAGCGGATGCAATCTGTAGCGCTGGAGAATGATCTCGTTTCCGGACTCGTCCAGAGCTGTTAAATCCACTGTGTCCACGAAGGACTTTCTCACAAGCTCGCTCAGGTCGTCCCGCCACTGAGGAAGGGCGTCATCCCCCGCGAAATCGGGATGGGTGCTGGCGAGTCCGATAACCTCCTCGGTGGCGGAGCTTGCGAAGGCTGCCAGTCTGTGGAGAAGCTCTTTCTCGCTCTCAGTGAGGGTGTTGTAGGAGAAGTCGAACCGCTTGGATACCTCCTTTGGCGGCGCCGCGCGGAGCCTATCTCGAATCACCGCCAGAGAATCGGTCCCCACCATCGCCGCCGCCAGCTTGATTGCCAGGGGGTGGCCATCCAGGTGGCCCGAGATCTCATCCAGAACAGTCAGATCGGATTGGGTCAAATTCTCGCCCCATCCCGACTTTCGCCGTCTCGACTCCAAGATGAATAGACGCGTCGCCTCGGAGGGCTCCATCTGGTCGATGTCGATGTGGGTTCCCTCCCGCTCCAGCGCCTCCCGGCTTGTCACCAGAGCCGCGCTCGGTTTCGGTATCCCCTCCAGGAATCGCCAGAGCGCCGGATCTTTTATCGTCTCGGCGTTGTCGACCACAATCAGGCTCGCCGTGCCCATGTTCCGCAGATAATCCAAAACCTTGTCCAGCTTCGCGTCCACCGGCAGAGTTCGAAACTCGTAGCCGAAGACGTTGACGAAGCCGTCCAATAGCTCGTTCAGTCCCAGGCTCTCGACGTCGGCAGCGCTTCGCCAGAAGACGCCGCCAGGGTAGCGCCATGCGACCCTTCGGGCAGCCTCGGCGCCCAGGACCGATTTTCCGATACCGCCCTGGCCCGTGAGGACGACCAGCTTCTCGCCGCCGAGGAGGGCGCGCATGGTTTGGACAAGCAGGCCCTTGCGCCCTTTCGGCGGATCGCCCCGGATGAACTCGCCGACGAAGTCGTACTCCTGGACCCCGAAGATCCGCTCCCTCTCGACGACGACCTCGCCCCGTATCGGACGGTCGACGATCCGGGTGCTGGTTCCATCTTCCTTCAGGACCGGGATATACTGGGCTGGAGTTCCTTCCTTGCTTTTGGGCAGATTCTTCAGAGAGGGAAGGGCCTGACGGAAGGCCTCGCCGATCTCCAGGCCCGCGCCAAGGTAGGCATAAAATCTCCGAGATAGGGCCACCGTCAGCTCCACCGGGACGGTCTCCTTCATTCCCAGGACCGCGGGGACCCCCTCCCGCCTCAGGACCGCCAAAAGGCTCGCCTCACCACCTTTTGCGGACTCGCAGGCGGAGAGGATGACGAGTTTTGTGGGCTGTTCGGGGACGGCGTTTATCATCCTCGCCAGATCCTCAGCCGCGAGAGAGTCTTCGGTCCCGTCGTCCCGCTCGAAGGCGAGGTAGCCCCCGGCCTTTTCATTTTCCAAAGATGCGGAGCATCGGCCGCATTTTCTGCTCTCGGGAGGGTTCAGGCCGGAGCAGCTCGGGCATCGCAGACCAAAGGCGCCATGACCGTCGAAGTGGACGACCTCGTAGCGCCCGAGAATCTTGGTCTGAAGCTGCTCGATCGTCGGCGGCCTGAGAAAATCCAAATGGGCGTGGGTCTCCACGGCGGAGAGGCCGCTATACAGCGCCCACTGGTCGGCGATCTCCGGAAGCTCGCTCTGGTCCAGGGGTCGGGATACAATCACCAGAATGCGGAAGGGCGCGTCTTCCGCTGGCTGCGTGGGGTCGGGCGGTGGCATGGCCAAGGTCGTTCACCTATTTTCAGTTCGGAGGGATTGACGTTCAGAGGGGCGCGATTCGGCGAAAACGGGCCCTCCGAAATTTCTTAGGCTCTGCCTGCTAAATATAACTTCTGCCGTCGGCGGTCTATCGCTTGGATATTTTTTAAAAACTGGGGCCGACGATACAAGTTCGAATGTTTATATAGGGAACGAGAGGCAGGTATCTAAATAGTCCAAGACCCAAAATCCTCAGCCAGAGTCGATGGATAGGGAGGATATGGAATGGAGGCGAGAGACCCGATCGAGACAGACGCTTCAGACGAGCCCTACAAAAAAGCCCTCCGGCTGGAGTACTTCACCTTAGCCTACAACGTCGCCGAGGCCGCGGCCTCCATCGTCTTCGGAAGCATGGCCGGGAGCATCGCCCTCATCGGCTTTGGGATGGACAGCATTGTCGAGTCCCTCTCGGGCCTCATTCTGATATGGCGGCTCAAAAAGCACCGGGCGGGCTCGGAGGAGGAAGAGGAAAAGATCGAGAAGAGGGCCGAGAGGTTCGTCGCAGTGACCTTCTTTCTCCTAGGATCTTACATCCTGTTCGAGTCGGCGGGAAAGCTGGTCGAGGGAGAGGTTCCCGAGCCCTCAATTCCGGGGATCGCTATCGCCCTCCTCTCGATGACGATAATGCCGATCCTCGCCCGCAAAAAGTACGACCTGGGGGTGGCGATCAAAAGCCGGGCCCTCATCGCCGACTCGAAGGAGACCCTCGCCTGCGCCCTCCTCTCGGTGGCGTTGCTTTTAGGGCTCGGCGCGAACTACCTTTTCGGTCTCTGGCAGGCCGATCCCATCGTGGGCCTCTTGATCGTCGCCTTCCTCTACAAGGAGGGTCTGGAGGGGTGGAAGGAGTCCTCCGAGTGAAAGCGCTGGTGGAAGGGGGTTTCATTCGACCGTCCGGAACCTCTCGACGGCAGTTTTCGTGTGCTCCGCGAAGACCTCCACAATCCGTGGATTTTCGCCCATACCCTGCAGGTTTAAATCGACCTCGAAGCCCGCCCTCTCGAAGGCGCTCTTCCAGGATTTGGGGTCGTCTCCTGCCATCTCCTTTTGGGCGTGGCCTCCTGCCACCACCAGAAACGGCATCAACCTCACTTTGGCGACCCCTGCCGCCCTCACATCGGCCATCGCCTCTTCGAGCCCCGGAAATCCGTCGATAGTCCCCAAAAAGACGTTCTTGTGATCCCGTTCAAGGACCCGCGCCATCCGGGAGTAGGCGGAGTTGGCGGGGTGGTCGGTCCCGTGGCCCATCAGGACGACGGCAATTTCCTCTGGGTCTCGGAGGCTCTTTTTGACCTCACCGTCGACGGTGACTCGATCGAACTCCGGGGCGAGGGCTTCTGATACAGCATCGAAATCCTGGCTGCTGGCGAGGAGAGGCAAGCCCATCTCCAAATTTCGGAACCCGAACTTTCCCCGGACGGACCCGAGGGCCGAGACGAGAGCTGCCGCCTCGTGAAACTCTGACCCCGAAGCGATGTGGAGGGACTGGACGACAACATTGGTGTGCCCCTCGTCGTGAAGCTCGGCCAGAGCCGTCATAGGGTTGTGGACATAGGCCCCCTCATCTTGCGCCAGCTTTCGCCTGATGAAGTTGGAGGTGAAGGCGATCGTTATCTTCGATCCCGGAAACTCGCGCTTGTAGACGGTTCTGATCTTCCTGTAGGTCTTCCTCGCCTCGGCGTCGAGGCTCCCATAGGCCACCAGGATGAAGGCTGGTGATTCCTGGGTCTTCAAGTCTTCATACCTCCAATCTTCGGAATATAACCATTCTAATAATAATAGTTACTGGTTATAGGGATGGAATATGTCCCATCTATTCTCCGTGGGATCTGAATTCCGGGTTGGACTCGAAAGTATTTCTGACACCGGATTTTCGATGGGCGTAATTCAAGGTCGTGATTGCGGACCATTGAAAATCGCAATCCATTGGTGAATTAGTTGCGATCCAATAAACTCAATGCATGAAGCTGGTTTTAGGGATTTGTTTCAATGGCCTGGCACCCACGACCTAATTCAGACCTCAAAGAACTTCTCTGAATAATTAAAATGTTGCTAGAAGTATACCATTATCAGTCTCTAGCCACCACAACACCAAAAACTATAAGATACTAAACCTAATAAGCAAGCTATAGGCCATGTTGGCCGACTAAGGAGGTAAAAATTTGGAACACAAATCGATATTGTTGGTAGCTGTTTATTTTTTGATCGCAAGTGCATATGCTTATGAGGGTACGCCTCAGGTAAAGCTCATTATAGAAGGCCCTACAGATCAGTACTCGTCTTCCGACTGCACAGATACAGGTTCGGTCTCGTATTTAGTTCGAGTTTATAATATTGGAACCGATTCCACTGCGAAAAATATGGATATAAATCTGTTTGGAATGAACTTGCATGTGGCGGATTACCGGGACTGGCTTGGGAATATGGGGGCGCCTAATGTTCTAGTTACTGGTCCAGGTTCGTTATACGATCCGGATTGGGCTATGACCTGGTATGTTGGAGATCTGAAATATGAAGAAGAAAAAGACCTCTTAGTGACGTTTTGTCAGTTGAATGATTTTAACACCATTAGTGGCAGCGCTTGGTATGAGGGAGCTTCGGACACTGTGAGAGCTAAAAAGACGGAGTGGATGTATTAAAACGTTCCTTTGGCAACAAGGTGCGAACTCCACCACAAGATGGTTTCGAAAGATCTTCGAATCCAGGATTGTCTTCTCATCCATCTCCCGGCTGTTTAAAGGAGTGTTCCGGGTCGGAGGTCAATCGGTACTATCAGAATTTTCTTTTTGATCATTGGATATGTCTTTTTGCCGCTCCCCTAGTGAATCTCTTGGAAAGCTCTGAGGGACTATGTGAGGACCCAGTCTGGCCGATGGCGGCGGCGATGAATATCATGTCCAAGATCTCGCCTCTGGTGGCACCAGCTCATCGGGCGGCGTTTATTAGGGCCTTGAGGCACTTCTCAGCTCCGGATCCAGCTAGTAGAGGCGCTGGTGACCATCTCTTCAGTCCAGGCGTCCAGGCTCTCCGGCCTCATGGCGTAGAAGTCCTTGAGGCTTGAGAATACGAAGAACTCGGGCCTCTCCCTCATGATCCTGAGGATCGGCGGAACGCTGCCGAAGAACTCTTCGCTGTCCTCCAGGATATCCTCCCTAATGGAGTCGGCGATATCCAGGAACTTTCGGATCAGGTCCCTATTTTCAGGCTTCATCACCTTTCAGTCCGTCTGGCAGAAGATAAAACCTATCCGGAGATTCTGTATCAGTCCGAAAGGCTTGTCATTGTGACCATCGGCCCCGAATAAGCCGTTCCTCCTCTCGGAGCCGCTCCTCTTCCCTCTCCCTCCTCCTCGCACCCGAGATCAGGATGATGGCTGCGATTATGACCGATCCGAAGAGGGCGGCAGAGGAGATCAGAACAGCAGATATCACCTTCTCAAAGAGTCCGCTGCCGACCGCCAGGACCACCTCCGGCCCCTCTCCTCTTCGGGAATACCAGGCCGTCATCCTGTAAGTGCCGGGATGGTCGATGGCAAAGGCGGCGATCGATCTGCCCGAGCGACC
This sequence comes from Methanothrix sp., assembly GCA_035380685.1. Lineage (GTDB taxonomy): Archaea > Halobacteriota > Methanosarcinia > Methanotrichales > Methanotrichaceae > Methanocrinis. The sequence goes on from DAOSXX010000010.1 coordinate 21,722, forward strand.
GCCGAAGCTGTAGCTAAAGCTTCCCTTTGGCGTGCTGAGATCCACCTTTTCGCCAGAAGAGAGGTCTGTCACCTCGATCTCAAGCCCTGCAGGGACCGCGTCTCCCGTCGAGTACAGCCTGCCACCAACGACGCTCAGGTTCTCGTAGAAGATGGTGTACTCGCCGACCTCCGAGAGGTCGAGGTCTTTTGTACCCGGAGCCGTCATCTGGATGAAGTCGTCGCCGATCTCCGATATCGCCGAAAAGACGGTCCATCCGAAGATCAAAAATCCGGCCACCACGATCAGGGCTGCGAGGACCAGATCCCGTCGGCCCGAAGAGGCGAGCGATACAGGCACGTTCTATCCCTCCCTAATCCCGATGGTCGATGAACCTATATGAAATATTTGAATTTGGCCGCCGTCCGTCACTCAGCGGCCCGAACCCGAGCCCACAGCCCATCAGCCCACGAGATCGTAGCGACGATACCCGTCCCCGTCGATCTCGACCAGGGCGAACTCTCCCGACGGCGAGATCACGCTCTTGCCCCTCTCCCCCTCGTGGAGGAGCTGGTAGTCCGCAAGGTCGATCTCGACCCTTTCATCGAGCTTTTCGAGGATCTCTCCCCTGGCCATCGACCCCGCGCCGGGCTGGACCGTCCCTGAGAAGAAGGCGGCAGAGCAACCGCTCCCGTAGGAGCCGAGGCCGATCCGTTGGCCGGGGACGAGGAGGTTTTTCTCCAGAAGGCTCGCCAGACCCAGGTATATCGAGCCGGTGTAGATATTTCCCACCACCGAAGATATGAGGGTCGAGGGTTTGACCATCTTTTCGTAGGCCTCCAAAAACTTCGCCGACTTCGAGAACCTTCTCTTGTAATCGCCCTCCGCTGAGAGCCGCTCCTTCTGGCCCGAAAAGTCCTCGGACCTCGGCTCCGGCCCGATCTCCTCCTCCACCTCCCGCCACCGGGGAAGATCCCTCCACTCCCGCCGGAGTATCGAGGCGGCCGCGTACTCCGCCATCCGGGGGTAGGGGATGTGAAATATCATGTGGTCGAGGTGGTCTGATGTGCATTCGCCTCCAGCAAGGCGGATCATACCGCGGGCGAGGGCTTTTTTCTTGTAAGAGTAGAAGGCTCCGTCCATCGCCGCCAGGTAGCAGAGGTTGCTGTACTTGCCGTTCACAACAGCGCACCTCATCCCGATGGGCCTGAAAAAGTCGTTCTCGTCCCGTGTGAACACCCCCATGACGGGGTCGAGGGCCAGAAGCTTCGGGTTTCTTTTGACCAGGAGGGCGACGGAGCCCGCCCCCTGGGTGTACTCGCCAGGAGAGTTCAGCTCGTACCGGGCGATGTCCGTCGCCACCACGATCCCCACACGACCACGGCTCTCGCCGGACTCGCCGTCAGCATCGTCGAAATCATTCTCATCCTCCTCGGCCTTCAGCCAGTAAGCCACGTTCTCCAGGGCGTGGGTCGCCGCTATACAGGCCGACTTGAACTCGACGGTGGAGCACTCCTGGAAGGTGCCGGGGCCAAAGACCCGCTCCAGCATCCCGATGACGTAGGTTCCGATCGCCTTCGCCTCGTCGACGCCGGACTCGGTCCCGATGTAGATCCTGCCGACATCCTCTGGCAAGAGGTCGTTTTTCCGCATCAGATCGAGGACTGAAGATGCGGCCATGGTGGCGGCGTCCTCGTGGGCGTCGGGGACGGCCATCCTCTCGACGCCGATCCCCCGGGCGAGCTTCGCTGGCTCGATCCCTCTCGCTTGCGCGAACTCGCCGAGGGTCGATATGAAGAGCTTGGGCACGTGGACTGCGATGTCGTCGATCCCGACGGATGATTTTGTTTTTGTCATGATGATCTCCTCAGGTGAAGGGCATGCCCACGGTGGTTCGCTTCGATCGTATTTATCGCCTCGGTTTCGTCCCAACGTCAGGCAAGAGCTATATCCCATCCGATCTTGGCCTTCTCCGAGGCGTTGAACGTGCTGGAACAGATCGAGCAGCTGGTGGAGAGGTTTGAGGGCCTGAAAGAGAGGGAGCAGAACGATGCGGCCGCGATGCTGAAGAGGTATGCTGGGGGCGAGATGGATTTGGAGGAGCTCCACTACGCCCTTCTGGACGAGGGGCTTATACCGATGCCCTCAAGATGCACCATGTATCACAAGCCGAAAACGAGCCCCGAGGCGGAGGAGGCCCTGAGGTCCATCATCAAAGAGAAGATTCCGGGCCTTTTATGACGCCTTTGATCTTTTCGCAAAAACCGATCCTTCATTTTTCCCTTCCACTCTTCCATCCCCCCACTTCCCTCCCTCTCTTCGATAGGTCTTTCGCCGCTGTATTCTCCGGTTTCTGGACGTTTTAAATAGAATCCGATCCGAACTCTATCATGAAATTGTTCAGAGGAGATGAGATGGCCCCGGAAGTTGTGAAGATCCCGAGCATGGAACGGAGGGAGTACGACCGGCTGATCGAAGAGGAGCACGTATGCAGGATCGCCTTCAAGGGGGACAGGTACCCTTACATCGCCCCCTTCGTCTACGTCTTCGACGGCCGGTTCATGTACTTCCTCTCGACGAAGTACGGCAAAAAGATCGATTTCTTCCGGGAGGACCCTCACGTCTCGGTGGAGGTGGAAAGGTTCTCTCCTGACCTCTCCAGCTATCGCTTCGTCACCTTGCGGGGCCGCCTCGTCGAGGTCGGCGACCCTGAAGAGAAGAGGGCGGTCCGGGAGCGGTTCGTCGACCTAATCCGAAGAAAGAACCTGTCAAGAAACGTCCTTTTCGCCCTCGGCCACTCTCCCACTGACCCCCTCGACTCGATCGTCGAGGAGGAGAGGTCGATCGTCTGGAAGCTCGTCGACGTCGAGAAGATCGTGGGGCTGAAGGACGGGGAGAAAATTTGAACCTGCTTCAACCGCTCATGGGAAAGATGGGCAATCCTGTCCTCTTCATCGCCGTCCTTCTTCTCCTGGCGGTTTTCTTCATCACCGCAAGCCCTCAGCCACGTCCCCGTGATCCCCAAGGGAAATGACGTCCTCTCCGAGGCGATGGTCGTCCCGAACCCTGCCAAGTCCTGGGCCTTCTACGGCCACCTCAAGGAGGCAGGTGAGGTCCAGTACGACAGGTTCGACGTACACAAGGGCGAGAGGATCCTCGTCAGCCTCTACGCCTCCGCGGACCCCGAGGAGCGGGACTTCCTCCCAAGCCGAGCCCTCATGTGACCTGGGATCGAGAGCCAGGGCCTTCTGGCAGCTCCGGTGGAAGTGCCAGATGGGGCAGGCGTCACGGTTCTTGAGGGAAGGCAACCCGAGAGGGTCACCTACGAGCCCTTCGGGCCGAGCAGCTTCCACAGCCTCGGATTCATCGACTTGAAATCTCCCACGACCGGGACCTATTTGGCCGTCTACGGTCAGGACAAAGGCGGCCACTATGGTGTCACCGTCGGCTACGTCGAGATTTTCTCGGTTCAGAAGAGGATTACAACCCCGATTAGGCTCGTCTCGGTCTATCACTGCAGCGGCGAGAGCCTCGCCCTAATCTTCGCGCCGGTGGCGGCGGTCATCTTCCTGGGCCTCTTTTTGATCGGGAAAAGACTTCTAGATCTCGACGCTCCCGGGCGGCTCGGCTCACTGGCTGGCCTACTTTTCCTCGCCACGGGTGGGTCGATCCTCTTTCAGATGGACCTCTCCTTGACCTAGGCGCCGGAGTTCTCCGGGGCTACGATCACCCTGGCGCTGGCGTCCGTCCCGATCATTCTCGGCTCTGTCCGCCCTGGCCATCTCCCTAGGGTGTGAGCTGAAGGCGATGGGCCGGATCGTCCTCTTCTTCGTCGGAATGATCGGGCTCTTCGTCGGTGCCGGACTTTTGGCAGGACCCCTCATGGCTTGCTGGTTCTTCGCGTAAACGAACGGTATCCTTATATATAATGAGGTCGGCAGCACTTTGCTGAGACAAAATTTATATAATGGGTTACCGGAAGTGCTTGTCTGAGGGGTAAACCGTCCGGGCGCATTCCGCCTGGATGCGGTTGATTTAAAATAATAACGAGGCTTCTTATGAATCTCAGACGGCCAAACTCCAACGAAGCGATCGGTACTTACAACCGGTCGAGAAACGTCGCCCCGATGTCGGGGATCTGCACCCGATGCGTCGACGGCTGCAGGGGCGGTTGTGATATCTGGTTATCTTCCTTCAGGGGTCGAGAGGTCCTTTATCCCGGGCCCTTCGGCGAGGTTACCGCAGGCGCGGACAAGGACTATCCGCTGGACTACTCTCACATAAACATCCAGGGTTATGCCGTCGGCGCCAAGGGCCTCCCCGAAGGGATCGAGGGCAACCCCGACACCGCCGTATTCCACGAGGTCGACACTGAGACCGAATACGGATGGGACAGAAAGGTAAAGATGAAGGTCCCGATCTTCACCGGCGCCCTCGGCTCCACCGATATCGCCGGGGCCAACTGGGAGCACTTCGCCATCGGAGCCGCCATATCCGGGATCACCCTCGTCTGCGGCGAGAACGTCTGCGGCGTTGACCCAGGACTGGTGCTGGATAACAAGGGCAAAGTCGTCAAGTCTCCTGAGATGGACAGAAGGATCGATACCTACAGGCAATTCCACCAGGGCTACGGCGAGATCCTGGTCCAGATGAACGTCGAGGATACAAGGCTCGGGACTGCAGAGTACGTTTCTTCGAAGCACGAGCTCGACACCCTCGAGCTGAAGTGGGGCCAGGGCGCAAAGTGCATCGGAGGCGAGATCAAGGTCCGATCCCTCGAAAGGGCCCTGGAGCTGCAGAAGAGAGGCTACATCGTGAGGCCCGACCCCTCTCTCAAGGAGGTCCAGCAGGCCTTCAAGGCTGGCGCCATCAAGGAGTTTGAGAGGCACTCCCGGCTCGGCTTCGTAACAAAAGAGAGCTTCCTCGAAGAGGTTGACAGGCTCAGAGACCTTGGATATAAGAGGATCACCCTCAAAACCGGCGCTTACTCCATGACCGAGCTTGCCATGGCCCTCCGCTACGGGTCAGAGGCGAAGATCGACCTTCTCACCATCGACGGCGCCCCCGGCGGCACGGGGATGAGCCCCTGGCCGATGATGAACGAGTGGGGAATTCCGACCTTCTACCTCCAGTCCTTGACCTACGAGTTCGCAGAGAAGCTCAATAAAAAAGGCCTGAGGGTCCCCGACCTCGCCATGGCCGGAGGGTTCTCCTCCGAGGACGGCGTATTCAAGGCGATCGCCATGGGCGCCCCCTACTTCAAGGCGGTCTGCATGGGCAGAGCTCTCATGATCCCCGGGATGGTCGGAAAGAACATCCAGAAATGGATCGAGGCGGGAGAGCTTCCAAAGTCGGTCTCCAAGTACGGAACCAACGCCAAGCAGCTCTTCGTCACCTATGAAGAGCTAGCCGAGAAGTACGGCGGAGACGTCGAGAAGATCCCCCTGGGCGCCATGGGCATCTACACCTACGCCCAGAGATTCAAAATCGGCCTCCAGCAGCTTATGGCCGGTAGCAGGAACTTCAGCCTGAAGACCATCTCCAGAAACGACCTGATGGCCCTCACTGAAGAGGCGGCGAAGGTATCGGGTATCGACTACGTCATGGACGCCTACAGGGACGTAGCCGAGGGCATCTTGGAGAGTTGAGGGCGAGAGCCGACCCCGTTGGGGGGCGAAGGCGGTTTGAGCCTGACTTGCCCGCCATGACGGATGTATGTGCGACAAGATCGCACATACACCAATACATTATCTTGATGCAGCTTCCAAAACCCGGCAGAAGGTGCTCTATTTTTTGTGGTATCGTCTGCACTCAAAAGAGGTATCCCCAGTCTTGAGGTTCGCCATATATAAATTTAGTATCAGGCAATCCGAATGACAACGGTCCCGTTACATAACATATCTGGTTCAAAGTAGGTCAAAAATGATATGAGTGCCGAAAACTAAAAAACTAATTTCGCGCCAAATTCGTGCTTAAGTTTTATATCTATTTTTATCAGTAACTCGAAGTAAAATGATCAACAAATACAAAAAAAATTCGTGTCAGTTTCTGCGCCGACCCTGCGCAACCTCTTCTCAGAAATGCTTATATACAAAGATCCGGCGGCAATTAGTCCATTTCGCCATAAATAAATGTAACTCATAAGATTTAACTAGGCGGTGCTGACATGGGCTTCCTCCGAACTCATTGTGATCGAGTTTTGGTAGTCAAAAAGGGTGATATAGGGATGGCAGAACTGAACCCATTTGAGATAGCTCAAGAGCAGCTGGACAATTGTGCAAAAATACTGAAGTTAGACGACGACGTCCGCGAGGTACTTCGAAACCCCATGCGTGAACTCCACGTATCCATTCCGGTCCGCATGGACGACGGTTCCACGAAGGTCTTCAAGGGTTTCCGAGTCCAGTACAACGACGCCAAAGGGCCGACGAAGGGCGGCATCAGGTTCCACCCCGAGGAGACGGTAGACACCGTCCGGGCTCTGGCCGCATGGATGACCTGGAAGTGCTCTCTTCTCGACCTCCCCCTCGGCGGAGGAAAGGGCGGCGTCATCTGCAACCCCAAAGAGCTCTCCGAAAACGAGCTGGAGCGGCTGAGCCGGGGATACATCGACAACATATGGCAGTTCATAGGTCCCAACAAGGACGTTCCGGCCCCCGACGTCTACACCACCCCTCAGATCATGGCCTGGATGATGGACGAGTACTCGAAGATCACCGGAAGCAATGAGTTTGGCTGCATCACCGGCAAGCCGGTCTGCATAGGCGGCTCCTGCGGCAGAGACGATGCGACCGCCCGCGGCGGGATGTACACCATCCGGGAGGCGGCAAAAGAGCTCGGCATAGACCTCACGAAGGCGACCGTCGCCATCCAGGGTTACGGGAACGCCGGGTGCCATGCGGGATTCCTCGTAAGAGACCTCTTCGGCTCCAAGGTGGTGGCGATCAGCGACTCCAAGGGCGGCATATACAACAAGGACGGCCTCGACCTCGACCTCGCCTGCAGCATCAAGAAAGATACCAAAACGGTGACGAACACCCCGAGGGAGACGACCCAGAAGATCTCCAACGAGGAGCTGATCGAGCTCGACGTCGACATCCTGATCACCGCAGCCCTCGAAAACGTCATCACCAAAAAGAACGCGCCGAAGGTCAAGGCCAAGATCATCGCAGAGCTCGCCAACGGACCGACGACCCCCGAGGCGGACGAGATCCTCTACAAAAACGGAGTTCACGTCATCCCCGACTTCCTCTGCAACGCCGGCGGCGTCACAGTCTCCTACTTCGAGATGGTCCAGAACATCGACAGGTACTGCTGGGACGTCGGAGACGTCTACACGCGGCTGGACGACAGGATGACCCGGGCCTACCACACCGTCCTTGACACCTCCAAGGCCTACAACATAAACATGCGCCAGGCAGCTTATGTCGTCGCCGTCAACCGCGTCGTCGAGGCGATGAAGATGCGCGGCTGGATCAAGATGGCATAGATCGGGTTCTTCTACTCGAGTCTCCAATCCAAAGCGCTTAAGAAGCGGCGGGGAGGACGATGGCGGTCCTTCCCATCATCGTCTATTTTTTAGATCTCTTTTTAGAGCAGTTGACGCTACAGAGCGGCGATCCTCTTCGAATTATCCCGGGTCTCCAAGGAAGTGACTCCCCTCCAAAACCCGGAGATTCTGACCTTCGCGCCGATCTGCCCGAAGGAAATAAGCTGCCTTTTGGGGTAAATATAATCTTTTCCCTCCAGAATGCACCTCCAAAACAGAAAATTGCCAGCAAATGGATAAGAGATATATAAAGAGAGGGAACATAGCAGATAATTGTAAAAGTTCGCCCTGGAGGAACGAAGAGATGAAACTGAACCTCACCGCTGAGATATGGGAAGGGAACCAAGCGTACATCTCGAAATGCCCGGAGCTGGGGGTATCGAGCTGTGGAGCCACGCCCGAAGAGGCACTGGATAACCTGGAGGAAGCTGCCTGGTCTTATCTCGACGATGCTGAAAGTCGGGGGATCATCGCCGACGTCGAGGCGGCAGTCGCTTCGCCCCACAAGTTCGCCTCGATGATCGAGCTGGTCAGATAAAAAATTCCGATACCAAGTCGACGCTTTTCAACGATCTGGCGGCAACATACCCTGGGGAAGGCGATAGGCCAGGTAGACGCCTCTCCCCTGATCCGGCCATTCTCTTTGGGAATTAAATGCCATCAGGCAAAGCCATCTAGCTCGTGCAGGCCTTCTTCTCCTTCCCCTCGCCTCTGCCCAGGGTCGGGTTGAAGGCCTGGGGCGACGTCTCCACCAGCTTATGCCAGTTATCCCGCTCCCAGAGCATGGCGGATCGGTCCTCCTCGGGGATGAACTGGCGGAGCCGGAGGGCCAGGGTCTCCCAGTTGACATCGTGGCCGTCGAAGTCCGGGCCGTCGACGCAGGCGAACTTCGTCTCGCCCCCCACCTCGACCCGGCACGCTCCGCACATCCCGGTCCCGTCGACCATGAGGGGGGTGAGGCTGACGATCGTCTTGACGCCATAGGGCTTGCTGGCCTTGGAGGTCTCCATCATCATGAAGGGGCAGCCGTGGACGAAGATCCGATCGACCTTCTTACCCGCCTCCAGGTATCGAGAGATGAAGTCGTTTGTCCACCCCTCCTCGCCACAGCCGCCGCTTCCCGCGAGGACGTGAAGCTCGTCGCTTGCATCCCTCAACTTATCCTCCCAGAAGATGAACTCCCGGCTTCGCCCCTCGACGGCGGTTATGACGTAGTTTCCTGCCTCTTTCAGCGCCTTTATGAGGGGCATGCTGGGCCCGATGCCGAAACAGCCGCAGGCGCAAATGACCGTCCCGAAGTTCTCGATCTCTGTCGGTTTTCCCAAGGGACCTGCGAGGTTCATCACGGAGTCGCCAACCTTCAGGGTGCCGAGCTTCATGGTGCTGGTCCCGAGGACGTAGAATACTATCTCGATGGTCCCTTCCTCTTCATCCCAGCCAGCGAGGCCCATAGGTATCCTCTCGCCGGTCTCGTCGACCCTGATAATCACAAACTGGCCGGGGAGAGCGGCTTTCGCCACCTTGGGCGCTTTTATCTTGAGATAGATGATGTTGGGGACTAGAGCTTCCTTCTCTACTATCTGGTACATCTTCAGTCACCTCCCGCTTTGCTGAGCTTTACGGCACAAACTTTTAACTCCGGTATCTTGGCCACGGGGTCGAGGGCGGGGTTTGTGAGGACGTTCGTCGGCGTCTCGGCGAAGTGGAAGGTCATGAAGGCCACCCCCTCCGACGACTTCTCCGTCATCTTCGCCTTCGCCCTGACGGTCCCCCTCCTCGACGAGACCTCTACTATGTCGCCGTCCTCTATACCGAGAGCCTGCCCGTCCTTCGGGTTGATCTCCACCAGCTCTTCGTTCCTGAGGTAGTTCAGTCCTGGGACCTTCCTGGTCATGGTGCCGGTATGGAAGTGGCAGAGGATTCTGCCGGTGGTGAGGATGAAGGGATATTCATCGTCGGGAAGCTCCATGGAGGGGCGGTAATCGACCACCGAAAAGAGGCCTTTACCTCGGGTGAACCCGGTTTTGTGAAGGTATGCCGTTCCGGGATGGTCAGGGGTAGGACAGGGCCACTGAAGGCCGGCTTCTTCGATCCTGCCGTAGCTTATCCCGCCGTAGCTCGGGGTGAGGGAGGCGATCTCGTCCATGATCTCTGACGGACCAGAATAAGAGAACTCTTCCCCATAGCCCATCAACCTCCCGATCTCCGATATGATCATCCAGTCGGGTTTGGCGTCACCCGGAGGCTCCAGCACCTCTCTCACCCGCTGGACCCGTCGTTCCGTATTGGTGAAGGTCCCGTCCTTCTCTGCGAAAGAGGTGGCGGGAAGGACGACGTCCGCGAGGCTGGCGGTCTCCGAGAGGAATATCTCCTGGACCACCAGAAAGTCCAGCTTCTCCAGGGCCTCGGTCACGTGGGTTGAGTCCGGATCGCTGATCCTGGGGTTCTCGCCGATGATGTACATGCAATCGATATCACCGTCGTGGACTTTGTTGAAGATCTCCATCAGCGTCAAACCCGGCTTTTCGGGAAGCTTTTTGCCCCATTTTCCCTCGAACTTCTTTCGGAGATCGCCGTTTGTCACCGCCTGGTAGCCGGGGAATACGTTCGGCAGAGCACCCATGTCGCAGGCCCCCTGGACGTTGTTTTGGCCCCGTAGGGGATTTATGCCGCTTGAGGGCTTGCCGAGGTTTCCGGTCATCATGGCAAGGTTTGCGAGAGCAAGGATGTTGTCTGTGCCGTGAGAGTGCTGGGTTATGCCCATGGAGTAGACGATCGACGAGGGACCGCTTCCGGCGTAAACCCGGGCCGCCTCCTTTATCAGCGACTCCTCCACGCCGGTGATCTCTGCGACCTCTTCGAGGGATACGTCGGCGAGGGAGGCTCTGAACTCTTCAAACCCCTCACACCGCTCCTCGATGAAACCGCGGTCGACTAGGTTCTCATCCAAAATCAACTTGCAGATCCCCAGGATCAGCGGGACGTCGGTGCCCGGCTGCTGTCTCAGCCAGATGTCGGCGAGCTTGCAGAGCTCGATCCATCGGGGGTTTGCGACGATGATCTTAGCGCCCCTCTTCTTCGCCTCCTTGATCCTGAGGGCGATGACGGGATGCTGCTCTGTGGTGTTCGATCCGGTGACGAATATGCAGCCCGCGTCCTTCAGCTCCTCGATGGAGTTCGTCATTGCCCCGCTACCGAAGGCCGCAGCGAGGGCCGCCACGGTGGATGCGTGGCAGAGGCGGGCGCAGTGGTCGACGTTGTTCGTCTCCATCACCAGGCGAGAGAGCTTCTGGGCCAGGTAATTCTCCTCGTTGGTGCATTTGGCGGAGGAGAGGAGGGCGAAACGGTCGCCTTTGAAGCGAGAGAACTTCTCGACTATGAGGGCCATCGCCTCGTCCCAGCTGGCGGGGACGAGCCTGTCGTCCTTTCGAATCAGTGGAGTCTTCAGCCTTTCGGGACTCTCGACGAAGTCGAGGCCGAACCGGCCTTTAACGCAGAGCTGGCCGTTGTTCGGCGTCTCACCCCTCTTGCCCTTTATCCGGACGATGTGGCCGTCCAAAACTCCGATCTCCATCACGCAGCCGACGCCGCAGAAGGGGCATGTGGTGACGGCGAAGTCGCTTGGCTTTTCCCACCTCTCAGACCTTGCATACAGAGCTCCCGTGGGACAGACGTCGACGCAGGCGCCGCAGAACTTGCAGTCCGACTCCGTCAGCTTTATCGGCCCGATGGCGTGCTGTCGATGGTAGTTCACGTCGAAGACGAGAACCCCCTCGCCCCTCACCTCCCGGCAGGTCCTGACACATCGGCTGCAGAGGATGCAGAGGTTGTAGTCGCGGTCGAAGAACGGCTCCCTGAAAACCGGAAGGTTGCGGTAAGTGGTGGAGTATCTTATCCTCTCAAGGCCCGTATATCTCACGGCGTCCTGGAGCTCGCATTCGCCGTCGTTGGGACAGTACTTGCACCCCACCACCTGGGGGAACTTTCTCATGCACTCCCGGAGGTCGGTGCACTCGTCTTTCCGATCGCAAAAGAGGCAGCTCGTCGGATGGTTTGTCAATGCCAGGATCATCTCCAGGGCGTTCCGCCGCATCTCCTGAAGCTCGTCGGTCTTCGTCCTCACCACCATTCCCTCTTCGGCGAGGGTAGTGCAGGAGGTGGGGCGGACGTTTTGCCCATCTATCTCGACGATGCAGAGCTTGCATGAGCCGATGGGCGACAGGTCCGGGTGGTCGCATAAGGCGGGTATGTAGATGCCGGCCTGTCGGGCCGCTTCGAGAACTGTGGATCCTTTCTTAGTCCTGACCGTTCGTCCATCAATGGTTAGTGCAATCTCCTCCACTTTCACCACCGCGTTCTTTTAGGAGCTTCATAGTCATATTTCAAGATTGCTCTAATTTCCGACGGAAAATGGACGCTCCGACCGGATATTTGACGCAAATGGGGCTTGGGATCCCTGGATGATAGGGTTTATGTACAAGTGAATAGGACGGCTGCCTCCGCCCAAGTGTAAGTATGTCACTCAAAACGTTCCGAAAGGTGGACACGACCGCGAAGTAAGTGCAAAGAAATCCCTCTGACGAGATGGAAATACGGCTGAAGGTCAAAAATTATGTGGCAGGACTCGATTCGATTAGCAGAGGCGAAAAACCGAAAAGATTTAAATATCGTGGCATAGGTTGATTGCCACTGCCCGCCGCGAAGATAAATATCGATGTCGGGCAGTCACCGTCGAAGACAGGGATGGACACAACTGTGGTGCCACGCCAGCTGAGGGCTATCGCCTCGAACTTTGACGATAAGCACGGGATCATCCGAAAAGGCAGCAGAGCCACAATATCGAGCGGGATACGATGTCTGGTAATAAGAAAAAGCTGAACTTAAATCGGGTTTCCATGCCCAAACAGTCTCCCGAGGAGAGGCGCCATAACTTCCTCGAGGTGGCTTGTGGCTATTCCGAAGAGCAGGCCGTCGAAGAGGCAAATCGTTGCCTGCAGTGTAAGAAACCCAAATGCATGGAAGGCTGCCCTGTGGGAATAGACATTCCCAATTTCATAAAGGCGATAAGGGACGGCGAGATGGAGGATGCGGTCAGGATCATCAAGGCCAAAAACAGCCTGCCCGGCATTTGTGGAAGGGTATGTCCCCAGGAGGTCCAGTGCGAGAGCCGATGCGTCCTGGAGAAGAAAGGCGCGCCCATCGCCATCGGTCGTCTGGAGCGGTTCGTTGCGGACTGGGAGGCTCAAAGGGCCCTTCTGGAGAAGCCCGCCGACTCGGCCGAGAAAGAACCTTCGGCGGCCCAACCGCCCACAGGAAAAAAGGTCGCCGTGGTCGGGGCGGGACCCGCCGGCCTCACCTGTGCTGCAGATCTGGCTAAGAGGGGCCACCAGGTCACCGTATTTGAGGCGCTCCACGACGCTGGGGGCGTTCTGATCTACGGGATCCCCGAGTTTCGGCTCCCAAAAGATATCGTCCGGTCCGAGGTGGAGTACGTCAAGAGCTTGGGCGTCGAGTTCGAGCTGGACTCCGTTGTCGGGAGGCTGGTCCAGGTCGACGAGCTTTTGAAGAACGGCTTTGACGCCGTATTTCTCGGGATCGGCGCAGGAGCCCCGCGTTTTCTCAATATCCCCGGCGAGAACCTCAACGGCGTTTACTCCGCCAACGAGTATCTCACCCGCGTCAATCTGATGAAGGCCTACAAGTTTCCAGAGTACGACACACCCATCCGGCAGGGGAAGAAGGTAGCGGTGGTCGGCGGCGGAAACGTCGCCATGGACGCCGCCCGATGCGCCGTGAGGCTCGGGGCTGACGAGGTCCACGTCGTCTACCGCCGGTCCGAGGCGGAGATGCCGGCGAGGCTCGAGGAGGTCGAGAACGCCAAGGAGGAGGGGGTGATCTTCGACTTCTTGACGAACCCCACCCGGTTCGTGGGAGACGACCGCGGCAAGGTCGCCGGGATGGAGGTGGTGAATATGGTCCTCGGGGAGCCGGACGCCAGCGGCAGGCGTAGACCCGTGGCCGAGAAGGGGTCTGAGCACGTGGTGGACGTGGACACCGTCATCATAGCCGTGGGCACCATCCCCAACCCCCTCGTCCCGACCAACACCCCAGGACTGGATATTACAAAGTGGGGGACTCTGGTGGTGGACGAGGACGGCAGAACCACCCGGGAGGGTGTCTGGGCCGGAGGGGACATAACCACCGGCGGGGCCACCGTCATCAGCGCCATGGGCGCCGGGAAGAAGGCCGCAGAGGATATGGACCGCTGGCTCCGAGAGGACGGCCCTTGGAACCGCTGACGCCCCTTTATGGCTGGCATCCTCCAGGCCGTCCCGGCCGAGGGTTCCGTCTCGGACCCCTCCGGCCCTCTCGAAATTTGGCGGCGGGGAGGATGCCGCCATCAGTCCGTTTTTATCAGCTTTTATCAGAGATTCTAGGGAGAAAGATAGATGGGATTCAAATCACCAAAAGAGACGACCTGCTCGGTCGACAACATCGGCTGTAACAAGATCGAGATGGCCTTCGGACCGCTTCTGACCCTGGGCTTTTTGGCCGGCGCTTTCATCGCCTTCGGAGGGCTATTGGCGGTGATCGTCGGAGGCGGAGTTCCCGGCCTCCGGGCGGACAACCCCGGCCTGCAAAAGTTCATCTTCGGTGCGGTCTTCCCGGTGGGGCTCATCCTGGTGGTGGTGGCCGGTGCGGAACTATTCACCGGCAATACCGCCTGCTGCATCCCGGCGGTCCTCTCAAAGAAGGCCTCGTGGTCGGGGCTCGCTCGAAACTGGACCGTATCTTACGTCGGAAACTTCATAGGCTCGATATTTGTGGTCATCTTCCTGACCTATCTGACGGGCCTGTTGGCCTCGGACCCCTGGCTTGGGACGATCACCGGCATCGCCGAGGCTAAGGTCTCCCAGGGCTTCTGGCCGCTATTCTTCAAGGGGGTCGGATGCAACTGGCTCGTCTGCCTCTCGGTCTGGCTCGCCATCGCCTCCGACGACGTGGTAAGCAAAGTTTTGGGGATATGGTTTCCGATCATGGCCTTCGTGGCCATCGGGTTTGAGCACAGCGTCGCCAACATGTTCTTCATCCCCTCGGGGATAATGTACGGAGCCGACGTCACCTGGGCCCAGTTCTTCACCGTCAACCTGATCCCGGTGACGCTGGGGAACATTGTCGGCGGCGGCCTATTCGTGGGCGCCATCTACTGGTACATATACAGCTGCCAGAGATAGCCAAAAAGTTCTGAGAAAATCAGCAGGCTGGAGGCCCCTTGGGTCTCCAGCCCATCTCTTTCAGTTTTGCGGTTTTGCTTCCAGATTCGCCGTCTATCCTCTGATGGAGATCACGTTTTCGCAGTAGCCGTCCCCGGAACACATCTTCCTGGTGTAAATCTGGGTGCATTTGGGGTTGAGGTTCTCCACGGCCGATCTGCAGTAGGCTTGACACGTTTCGGAAAGCTCCTCAAGATCACGACCCTTCCGGCTCGCTTCATCCAACAGGGGGCATCCGGTGATCTTCATCACCATCTTATCCTCAGCCGAGCTGGATATATTCCAGTCGAAGTTGGGGCCGAATACGATACTCGACACGACGCCGAAGACCTCGTCGATCTCTGACGCCCCTTTATAAAGTCGCCTATCTAAAACGTCCACGTCTCAGCACCTCAGAGGCTTATTATTGGGGCGAGACGATTTGTATCTGTTTGAGATTTTTTCACAAAAATTATGAAAGATTAAGAAAAGATCATAAAGTCGGGAGGGGGGGGGAGGCCCTCCAAGAAGGCGAGGCGGCGACGCCCTTCCCCCACAGTTCCGTTATCCGATCTGGACGGCCGATGTGGAGATCGCCACCGGCTCGCCCAGATGAATGCCGAATTTTTAGTATTTGTCGGAGGTCACTCCGAGATCCCCTTGATGAACTCGTCTATGGGGACGGCTGGTAGGGTCATGGTCTTGAGGGTTCCCCTCGAGCCGAGCTCTGCTGCGATCTTGAGGATCGTCATATCGTCATCCGCCTGGAGGAGGGTCAGAAAGTCGTAGGGTCCGAAGAGGGCGTACTGGCCGACGATCTTCGCGCCCCAGCTCTCCACAGCCCTGTTCACCTGCATTATCCTCTCGGGTTGATTTTTCACAGTCCTGCTCCCCTCTTCCGTGAGGGTGGTCAACATGATGTAATTCTTCATCAAAATCCGCCTCCTATTCGCGGCCTAAACGCCTACAGGAAAACATATTCTCATTTAATAGTAGAAGTAGCTTTCGGGATCCTGATCGGAAAAGATCGAAGATCATAGGGGCCCTCCAGAATAGTCGGCTCCATCGTCATAAGAATGATAAATTGGTCCATGGTGGAATTTGCGGTCAGAGATCGAGTTCTTGCGACAGCTATAATTATTCTCCAAAACTGAGGTGTTCGGTGAGTGGCCATGAAGAAGTCGTTGAAGACCGGGTTCTGCTTCGGGCTGACGTCGGGGATCATCACCACCCTGGGGCTGATGGTGGGGCTCAACTCAGGCACCGGCTCGAAGCTGGCGGTGATCGGAGGGATACTGACGATAGCCGTGGCCGATGCCTTCTCCGACGCCCTCGGGATACACATATCCGAGGAGGCTGAGAACTCCCATTCGACGCGGGAGGTCTGGGAGTCGACGATCTTCACCTTCGCTTCCAAGTTCCTGGTGGCCATGACCTTCATTGTGCCGGTCCTCCTCTTCGACCTCACCACGGCGGTGGTTATGAGCCTGATATGGGGCTTTGTCGTTCTGGGGGTTCTGAGCATCTTTTTGGCGAGAGATCAGGAGAAGGAACCATGGAAGGTGGTGGCAGAGCACCTGATAATTCTGGCGGCGGTGGTCGTCGCCACCAACCTTGTAGGCTCCTGGATTGGTGCTGCTTTTGGTTAGGAGAGGGGGCCCAGATCAGGCCTTCTGCAGATCCACCCCGACCGGCTTTGCGGGCTTTGCGCGCCCCTCCACATAGATATCTCTCCGAAAGAAATTCATATCATAACATCGACCGATTAGTGGAGATGTAGGGATGGAAGTGATCGTCAAGAGGTCGGTCCGACGGAAGAAGACCGTCCAGGCCCGGATGGTGAACGGCGCCCTGGTAATTATGGCGCCAGCCTCGATCTCAGAACGGGAGCTGGCCGAGCACGTATCGAGCCTAAAGGCTCGGATGGAGCAGAGGATGGGGGGGAGGGACGACGCCCACCTCGCGAGGAGGGCCGAGCACCTTAACCGGAAATACTTCGACGGCCTCCTATGCTGTAGGTCGATAAGTTACTCCGACCGGCAGATGAGGAGGTTTGGGAGCTGCACCATCGATGACGGGACGATCAGGATCAGCTCCCGGATGAGAGATGCGCCCCAGTGGGTCGAGGACTACGTCGTCGTCCACGAGCTGGCCCACCTCCTGGAGCCGAGCCACAATCGGAGGTTCAAGGAGCTGGTGGGAAGGTACCCCCTCACCGAGAGGGCCAAAGGCTATCTTTTCGCCCTCGATATGATGGAGCGGCGGAAGGGGAGGGCCGAAGGCGTCACTCCAGACCGATCATGACGTTCGTCGCCTTGATCACCACCGAGACCTCTTTGCCCTCTGCGAGCCCCAACTCCTCGGCGGATCTCTTCGTGATCACCGAGACAATCTCGTCACCGCCGGATAGCTCCACCACCACGATTACAACACCGTGCCTGCACCACACTTAGACGCAACAGAACCCTCTTATTATGGCAATAACCAGCCAAGTTAAAGAAAGCGAAAAAGAGGTGGTCAGATAAGCCCGAATATCTCGTATAATTTCATCAATTTTATTGACGAATTTGTATAATAAATTTCTGCCGCAGTCGAGTTTGCACGAATTTCAGCCAGAGATTCGGAACTATAGATAGCCTCGGAGTATTCGGTTCCTGTTATAATATCCATCAAGTACGACTCATATAACGGTTTGGCCTCAAGGATGGTCGTATTCGAGACGGTAGCATTCAGGCTGTAGTTCAGCGATGCCTCAGCGACCTCCCGCATACTCATCACATGGTCGTACTGGGAATACAAACTCGAATAGTATATGGTCCCTTCGATGTGATTACCGATCGCAGCGATGGTCATATCAGCATCGTGCAGCCAGGCCAGGTCGCCCTCGGTCATATGGGATTCCGCCCCACCTACCGCTAAAACCGCCACCATCAGCCACGCAACAAATTTCATGGCCTAGTGGTTGCGCTATACTGATATAAAATGCTAGGGGAGAAGGTTCTGTTGCATCCTTGGGTGTTCGTTTGTGGTGGTGCACGTTAGAGGTGGTCATTCTTAATCCCCACATCCCCCCACATCAGCTCTTCATACCGTTCTTTTACAAGAGATTCTATTCGCTCAATGACCACGGTGGTTTTTATAAAATACTCGTCGCGATTAGATATCCTTTTTTCATTATGCCTTTCTCGAAATTCTAAATATTGCCTGATTAACTCTCGTAACTCCGGTCGCGCTAAGTTGCCATGTTGCTGCATCACATCAATTAATGGGTCAGCTTTCTCTGTATGGAGACGTGTATCAGATTTTTCACTTGGATGAGACATAAGAGAGAATAACATTGAAAGACCGAATTTTTCACGAGTCATTACGTTAGGATCAGCTGGATATTTATCAAACGCCAAATATATCGGCTTTATTAATAAATCCAGCTCCTTATTTTCGCATCTAACGGTTAGATCATCTAGCGATTTCTGCACTTTGTCCCTTTCTCTCGTTCGAGCTAATCCCCAATAAACAGCTATGAGTGTTATGATTGTATTGATAGCCGCCGCTGCCGCTAGAGGATTAAAGGAATAATTCAATAAAGAGATCATATCAGGACTTCGCCACGCGGCAAATGAAATAAAAAAGCTCAGGGGCGCTAGGGACGTTAATATGAACCAACCCCAATCCGTGTCTGCTTTGGCACGTAACCATGCAATACGACTCATTACACTCCAAATTCAATGGCGAGGATATAAGCTCTCTGCAAAGAATTAACTCGAAAAAACTTGCACATACACTCGACCGAGTTACGTCTTTAGGACGTTAATCATCTTCACCACCACGACTGAACCACCATAGTTGACAGGGACGCCTGCCCTCTCGGGCTTAACTATTTTACCCCCCACCTCCAAAGGGGCGAAAAAGGAGGTCCTGACGGATGAAGTTTGCAAGCCACGTCGAGGAGATCGACATCTCCGGGATAAGAAAGAGCTTTGAGGGGGCGGGGCCGGGAGCGATTAACCTCGGCCTCGGCCAACCCGACTTCGACACCCCCGACCACATCAAGCGGGCGGCGATAGAGGCGATCGAGGAGGGGTTCACGGGCTACACCATGAACCTGGGAACCGCCGAGCTGAGGGAGGCCCTCTCAGAGAAGTTTCGGCGGGAGAACGGCCTCGACTACGCCCCCGGCGAGATCATGGTCACGAGCGGGGCGAGCGAGGCGCTCTTTCTCGCCATCGCCGCCGTCGTCGAGAAGGACGACGAAATCCTGATGGGCGATCCTGGTTTCGTCTCCTACGCGGCCCTCACCAGGGTGACCCACGGGCGGCCCGTCGCCGTCCCCATGGACGAGAGGTTCCACCTAACCGCCGATGCCGTCGCCGAGAAGATAACGCCGAGGACGAGGGCCCTCGTCGTCAACTCCCCCAACAACCCCACGGGCTCTGTCCAGACGAGAGAGGAGCTCCGGGCTTTAGCGGAGATGGCCGAGGACCACAGCTTCGCCCTGATATCCGACGAGGTCTACGAACACTTCATCTACGAGGGAGAGCATGTGAGCCCCGCCCTCTACTCTGATCACGTCATCACCATAAACGCCGTCTCCAAGACCTACGCCATGACCGGCTGGAGGCTCGGCTACCTGGCGGCTCGGGGCGAGGCTCTCGAGAACATGCTCAAGATCCACCAGTACGTCCAGGCCTGCGCCTCGTCGGTCTCCCAGAGGGCGGCCCTGGCGGCCGTCAGCGGTCCTCAGGATTGTGTCCGGGAGATGAGGGACGAGTTTCAGAGGAGGAGGGACGTCCTCGTCAGTGGGCTTCGGTCGATGGGGATTGAGATCCAAAAGCCCGAGGGGGCCTTCTACGCCTTCCCGAAGGTGGGGGACGGAAACGACGTCGCCGCCAGGCTGATCAAGGGCGGTGTGGTGACGGTTCCGGGGTCCGCCTTCGGCTCGGTGGGAAAAGATCACATCAGGATCTCTTATGCCGCTTCCATGGCCGATATAAAAACGGCTCTCGCGCGGATGGGAGAAATTCTTTAAATAGGAGCCGTGTTATTCGTCCGGAAGGTGACGAGATGAAAGAGCAGGTGGAGACGAGAGAGCTTAAAGAGGGAAGGTACGTGATCATCGACGACGAGCCGTGCGTCATCAAGAGCATAGCCAAGTCCAAGCCGGGAAAGCACGGCGCCGCCAAGGCGAGGGTGGACGCCGTCGGGATCTTCGACGGCCAGAAGAGGTCCATCGTCCAGCCGGTGACGGCCAAGGTCTACGTTCCGATTGTGGAGAGGAAGTCCGGCCAGGTTCTGACGATCGGCGATACTTCGGCCCAGCTGATGGATCTTGGCGACTACAGCACCATCGACGTTCCCATCACCGAGGATGACCGACCAAAGCTGGAAGAGGGGAAGGAAGTCCCCTATCTGCTCGTCATGGGCAGGACCAAGATGGACATACGTTAACCCGAATGTTCAACCTATCCAATTTTGCGGACGCCAACGCCGACCCGGAGGAGGCGGAGTTTGTGATCGTGGGGGCTCCCTTCGATGCCACCACCTGCTTTCGGTCCGGGACCCGAGAGGGGCCGGACGCCGTGCGGCGGGCGTCTTACAACTTCGAGACTTACGTTCATCGGCACGCCATAGATTTTAGGGATATCAACGTCGCCGATCTCGGAAACCTCGACCTGGGGGCAGACCCGGCCTATGCCAGGGAGACGATCCGGGACAGCTTCGCCTTCATCCCCGAAAAGGCGACGCCGATATTCATCGGAGGCGAGCACTCCATCACCCCGCCGATCGTCGCCGAGGTGGCCCGACGAAGCCGCGGCGAAATCGGCGTCATCGTCCTGGACGCCCACCTCGACCTTCGGAAGGAGTATGGCGGTACAAAGCTTAGCCACGCCTGTGCCAGCCGCCACATCCTCGAGACCGACGGGGTCGCAGGATACGCCTCGATAGGGATCAGGTCCGGCGACATGAAGGAGTACATCTGGGCCGAGGAGCACGACGTCCATTATCACTCCAGCGACGAGGTCCGGGAGAGGGGGATTGAGGCGGTCTTGAAAGACGCACTGAAGGAGGTCGGGCGCGAGGAGATCTATCTATCCATCGACTTCGACGCCATCGATCCCGCCTACGCTCCGGGGGTTGGAACCCCTGAGCCCTTCGGCCTATCTTCCTGGGACGTCCGGCACGTCGTCGATAAAGTAGCCCCCAGGGCCGTCGGCCTCGACGTCAACGAGATAGCGCCCCAATTCGACGGCGGCCAGACCGCATCCCTGGGCGCAAAGCTGATCCGGGAGTTCATCGCCGCAAAAGCTGCGGCGAATAGGTAATTCACTCTTCTCCAAAGTAGTCCAGATCGACCTTCTTAACCCTGTAAGTTGCGACGTCGGCAACGCCTATGTCGTGATCTATCATGAACTGGGCGAGCTGTTCCCCATCGATCAGGACTATCTTTGGCTGCTGGATGGTCTTGACGTAATCTTTCGCATCTTTTGAGAATTGCGAAGTCGTAATCATAACTCCTTTTCCGGCCCTGTTTCCCATCAGGCTGCCAGCAAAGGCCTGAACAGTCGGCCTCCCCACCGTTCCCTCCCATCTCTTGGCTTGGATGTAAACGGCGTCGAGGCCGAGCTTATCCTCCTTGATGATGCCGTCTATGCCGCCGTCGCCGCTTCTGCCGACGGCTTCACCCGCATCCTTTCGGGAACCTCCATAGCCCATTGCCACAAGCAGGTCCACCACAAGCTTCTCAAAGAAATCTGGGGAACATCCCATTATCCGGTCGAGGAGATCTTGGGCCAGATCTCGTCTAAGGTCCTGGTAGCTGGTCTCCAAAATCTCTTCAGGGGTTTTTGTCTTGCCGGTGGCATCTTCACTGAGGTCATTTTCGTCATCTTTGGATGACCCACCATGAAACTCCAGAAATTCGGGATATTGCTTAAGATATTTGACGTTGATATCGGGCGGGTTCTCTCGCAGGACTGCCATACCACGATCGTTAATCCGGAACCTACCCCTTCCCGTGCTCTCCAGAAGTCCGGCCTTTTTAAGGTATGTTCTGGCCCATCCTACCCTGTTGTCGAACTTGGCTTGCCTTCCGCTGGGAAGAAGCTCGCGCCTATCCTCGCCGTTCAGCTCAAATTGATCTGCCAAAGTTTCTATTATCTCGTGAAGGCTGTGCTCTTCTTCGTCTCCCAACGCCTTCAAGAGCGGGAACAAAAAGCTTTGGAAATCTGGAACCGCCATCTCTGCCGACCTCGCCACATTCTCTATTTCAGTCCAGATAATTAAGTTCTGTGCTGCCAGGTGACCGTCTTTCCTTCCCCCCTCCTCTCGATCCACTCCTCAGCATCTCCTCGAAACCCCCGGCACGTCCTCGCGCCTCACCTCCCGAACGTCCCCGTCCTTGAGGCAGAAGAGCCGCGCCCCCAGCTTCGGCCGAAAGAGGTCCCGCGCCGGGCGGAGGGTGGTCTGCGGCTAGAGGAGCTGATGGAGACCGACACAAACCCATCGCAATCGATGCCGGCCCCGCAATCTCCTTTTTCCTTTCACATCGTTTTCAGGAATCTTCAAACCCCAGATCCATGGGATTGCTCACCTTTGGATAGAGCTCAGTCCTCGCCGGCTTTCCGGTATCGTACACGAAGACGTCTGCCGCCGCTTGGCCGCCCGCGGGTACGAAATTGACCGATCCGGACCCAACGCCCATGATCTTGCCGCTCTCATCGTACGTTATCACGCTCAGCGAGACCCACTGTACGTCTCTGTCCAAACTGTTTTTTATAACACCCGTGACCCTGGGCAAGAACTGATCAGACAAATAAGCCACCCGCTCCGCAGTCAGTGGGTTTCTGATCGGCATCTCCACCGGCTTCGCCGAGAAGGAATCGATGTCGATCTCCACTCTGTCAACCTTCATCCCTCTCGGTATCTGCAGATTGCCTGTAACTCCCATCCTCTCTCCGGCGAAGACCAGCCCGATAATACCAGAGCCCGTTCCCAAGACCCTCTCCTCTCGGTCGTAGGCGACCGCCCGATAGTTGGCGCTGTATAAAGAGTGAACTTCGCTGGGGTTATCTGCGACGAAGGCGTAATAAACAGTCCCTGTGGCTTGTTGAACGAACCCCACCGCCTCGATGCTGAGGGCCTCCTTCACGGGCTCAACGACGGAGCAGGCCTCTTCCAAATTCTCTAAGTTGACGACCTTCAACCAGCCCGAAGGGTCAAGGAAGACCGAGTGCTGGTAGAAGGAAGGATATAGTTCCACCTTGGCGGGAACTCCTCTGGATGAGATCCACACCGTCACCCCCGTCCGATCCATGGCCGGCACGAAGGTCGAGGAAGACGTGGCACCACCTCCGATTATGTTTCCATCATCGTCATAGGCGACGGCGGTGACCATCACGTTTGAGACCGACCTTCCCATAGAGTTCTCGATGATCCCGGTGACCATGGGGGCTGACTGATAAGGTATGTAGGCAGCCTCCCCTGGCTTGAGGGGGTTTTCGATCAGCTCGGTGTATATCGCCTTCTCAGCCGTGATTACAGCCTCGAACTTTGCGATCTCTTCAGTCTCCGGCACTCTGACGACCGCGCCTACGCCGAGCCTCTCTCCCGGAAATAGAACGGCGATACAGCCTGAACATCTTCCCAGCTCCGTTCCATTCTCGCTATAGGCCGTCGCCTGGTATAGATTTCTCTCAAGGGCGATATTCTGGTTTGGGTTCTCCACGATGAAGACGAAGTCGACCAGCGCCCTGTTGGAGTGGCTGTACGACCACCCCTGGTCCACCACCAAAGGCGGCTGGAATTCTATCGAATCCGACGCATTCTCGGCCGCCTCGACGGGCATCAAAGATCCGCCTAAATTCCCGATAAATAGCAGAAATAAACCAATCCATCCGATCCTCATACTATCCCCGCCCACGAGTATGATTGTATCAGATAAAAAATTTTGGTTGTAACTCGCGACGTGCGCCTATCTTTAACGGTCTTTCTAGGATTGGCCCAAAACCGCCCTTCGGCCTGTCTTCTAACCGGTTCGGCCCTCAGGAATAGCACAACCCGAGGGCCGTAGGATGTGATATCTTGGGGTAGAGCTCCAGCCGTGCCGGTTCGCCTGCGACGTACATCTCGACCTCAACGGCCGCTTCTCCGCCCGCAGGCACGAAAGTGGTGTATCCAGATCCCGTGCCAACGATCTCGCCGTCGTCGTCGTAGGCTATCGCGCTCAACGACAAATGCTGTATCTCTTTATCCAGGGTGCTGCTCACGATCCCCGTGGCCTTGGGAAAGAACGAGCCGGGCACGTAAGCCACCCGTTCTATGGACAGGGGGTTTCCGATCGGCAGCTCGATCGTCTCGGCCGAGAATGGATCGATATCTACCTCCAGCCTGGCCACGTCTGCTCCCTCCAAAATATCCATCTCGCCTGTCACCCCCAGCCTCTCTCCCGGAAATACCAGCTCGGTCAGGCCGGAGGTGGTCCCCAAGACGACCCCTTCCTCGTCGTAGGCCACCGCCCGATAGTCGGCGAAGTAGACGGCTCGGACCTCGTCGGGATTTTCGACCACGAATGCGTAATGAAGTCTTCCAACGGGTTCTTGAACGAACCCCACAGCCACCAGGCTGAGCAGCTCATCTACGGCTTCATCGAGAGAGACGACCTCTTCCAGAGACTCGACGGTGATGGATTTAAACACTTCAGATTGATCTTTGAACTCGGATTGCTGGACGAAAGCGGGATACAGCTCCACCTTCGCAGGCTCCCCTCGAGAGGCCACTTCCACCTCCACTCCGGTCTGTCCCCTGGCTGGCACGAAGTTAACGAACCTGTTAACTCCTCCGCCTACGATGCGTCCCTCTTCGTCGTAGGCGACAGCGTAGATCCAAAGGTTATCCACAGACCTGGCCATGGGGTTGTTGATCGTTCCTGTGACCTTGGGGATGAAACCTTTAGGTACGTATGTGACGCCCTCCGCAGTGATCGGGTTCTTCGTCAACTCGGTTTCTACAGATCTGCCGGGATATATCTGGACGTCCAGCTCTGCTACGTCTCTTGCACCGGGTACGGTCGTGAAGGCCACCACGCCCAGCCTTTCCATCGGAAAGAGGATGGAGATCCAGCCGAAAGCCGTTCCCAGGACTGTTCCCTCCTCATCGTAAATCGCCACTTGGTATCTGCTGCCCTCAAAGGCGATCTTCTGGTTGGGGTTTTCGACGATGAAGACGGGGCAGACCAGTTTTTTGTCGTAGTGGTCGTAATAGTACGACTTGCTCACAACGATCGGATCCTGCAGATCCTCCGTCATGCTGAGATCTCCGGCGGCATCTATGGCAATCGTGCACCCGACAAAATATCCGACGACCAACAGAAGCAAGTTAATCCGTCTGAACCACATGCTACCTCCTCTTTCTCCTCTTATTGGAGGAGCTTCAATTACATAAAAATTGTGGGTGTAATTCGAAGGGAACGTAAAGAGATGACTGCCGATTTAACACGTTTTCCGGACGTTGCGTAAATTACGAATTCATCCTTTTAAAAACGCCTTCTCGAAATGACAGACCAGCGCTTTCAAGCCTGGACAGAGGTCGTTTTGGTATCTCTGAAATATCACCTTATCCTCGACCGGGCACTCCGCTTTTGAGCCTCGGCGACCGCAACCCCGAAGATGAAAACCGCGCTGACGTTCGGTAAAAGCGCGAGGATGGCGATGCTCCTTGCGAGAAGCGGCGCATCCGTCCTCGGGCTGATGGGCTTTTCTGCACCCTCATCCGGCTGACATCCAAAAGTTCAGCAGGAGCACGTCTCGCCTTGATCCAGTCGGAGACCTCTATCGTAAACCCCTATTGTAAACCGCTTTTTCGTCCCAACCTGAATCGAAGCTGATCGCACCGGGGTCCGACTAAAGTCAGAATCTATGATAATATTAACAATGTAATCTAAAAACTTCAATCCATATTCATCACCGCAACGATATCTATAAGGCTTTCAGGCGTCGAATTAAGACCGATGGTCATCATCATAACCATTCATCCGCTTTCATAACCCATATGAAACTGTATCAAATCTCTTTTTATATCCCCGAGGGCGTCCTCATTGCAGAGAGATCGGAGGTCATCTCCGAGGGCTGCGGGCAGATAGGACCAGACAGGAATCAGATCGAATCGGATGCGAATCTGATCATAATCCTCAAGTCGGACGCAGCGGCTCTATGAGAACCGAGGAAGAAGGATAAAATTTCGTATATAATAACACGTGTATGATAGATATCGGGTGAAGATCCATGAAAGATTCAAAACTCAGAGCTTGCAGCATCAGGCCGGTGGCCTTGGCCGCCCTCGCCGCCTTACTCCTCCTGGCGTTCTTGGTACCGCCGGCCCTGGCGGCCGACCCTTCCGGCGCGATCACCATCGAGGAAAATCCCGCAGCTGCTGTCGACTTCATCTGGGTGCTGATGTGCGGATTTCTGGTTATGTTCATGCAGCCCGGGTTCGCTATGCTGGAGACGGGGTTCACAAGATCTAAGAACGCCGCCAACATAATGATGAAAAACCTGATGGACTTCTCCATCGGCGCTCTCGCCTACTGGGCGGTCGGCTTTGGAGTGATGTACGGCACCGCTGAGGCGATAACCGGAGTGATGGGCTGGGGCGGCTTCTTCCTCACCGGGGAGGCCTACGACGTTTCGATGATCGAGTCCTGGTTCTTCCAGATGGTCTTCGCGGCGACGGCAGCCACGATAGTCTCCGGCGCCGTGGCCGAGAGGTGCAAGTTCAGCACCTACCTCATCATCAGTGCTCTGGTCACTGCCGTGATCTATCCCCTATACGGCCACTGGGTCTGGGGCGGCGGCTTCCTATCTCAGATGGGGGCCCTGGACTTTGCGGGGTCCGGCGTCGTCCACGCCCTCGGCGGGTGGGTCGCCCTGGCGGGAGCGCTCCTCCTCGGCCCGCGGATCGGCAAGTACCAGAGGGACAGAACGCCGAATGCCATCCCAGGCCACAGCATAACTCTCGGCACCCTGGGCGTCTTCATCCTCTGGTTCGGATGGTACGGGTTCAACTGCGGCAGTACCCTTGTCGGAAACGATTTGAGGGTCTCAGTCATAGCCGCCAACACCACTCTCGCCGCCGCTGCGGCCATGGTGGTTGCCACGTTCATCACCTGGGCCTGGCACGGAAAGCCTGATGTCGGCATGGCAGGAAACGGGGCGATCGCGGGCCTCGTCGCCATCACCGCGGGCTGCGCCTGGGTCACGCCCCCTGCCGCGGTCCTGATCGGGATCATCGCCGGGGGTCTGGTGGTGGCCAGCGTCTGGTTCCTGGACTGGAAGCTTCACATCGACGACCCCGTCGGTGCGATCAGCGTCCACGGTACCAACGGGGCCTGGGGCCTTCTGGCCCTGGGAATCTTCGCCGACGGGAGCTACGGCGAGGTTGCAGGGCTGCTGCATGGCGGATCCGGCTTCTTCGTCGCCCAGGTGATCAGCGTCGTCGTGAACTTCGCGTGGGCCTTCGGCCTCGGCCTAATAATATTCTTCATATTGAAGAAGACTGTAGGGATCCGGGTTGAGGCTGCCGAAGAGATAGCAGGTCTTGATCTGAGCGAGCACGGGATGGTGGCCTATCCGAACTTCATCTATTCCGAGACCGGCAGAGGTGATTAAAGTGAAAGAGGTCAAAGCGATCATCAGGACGACCACCTTTGAGGCGGTCAAGAAAGCCCTGGACGAGAAGGGCTACGTCTCGATGACCGTAACCGAGGTCAAAGGGCGCGGAAAGCAGAAGGGGATCACCCAGCAGTGGAGAGGCGCAGAGTACATTGTTGACATGATCCCCAAGACCAAGATCGAGATGGTGGTGAAAGACGAGGAGGTCCAGGAGGTCGTGGACACCATCTGCTCCGTCGCCAAGACGGGACAGATCGGCGACGGAAAGATCTTCATAAGCCCCGTCGAGGAAGCCATCAGGGTGCGGACGGGCGAGCACGGAGAAGAGTCTCTCTGAGGGCGCGGGGGCTTTCCCTGAGGTCGGAGTGGGGGGCCTCTAAAGGGAAAGAGCCCCTTCCCCTCTGCTCTCCTCATTCTTCGATCCTCTTTTCTGATCCATTTTCAAATGCGCAATGCGACCGTGCAGTTAATCTATCTTTCAAAAGCATTCTGGTGACCGGATATGAAAATTCACTACCTTCAGCACGTCCCCTTCGAGGACATGGCGATGATCGAAAGCTGGGCGAAAGAGAAGGGCCACGACATATCGAGAACTCTTCTCTTCGAGGGCGAAGCCCTTCCAGAGCTCGAGAAGTTCGACTGGCTGGTGATCATGGGCGGTCCCATGAACATCCACGAGGACGAGAAGTACCCCTGGCTCGCGGCGGAGAAGAGTTTCATCCGAGAGGCGATCGAGGGGGAAAAGGTCGTCCTCGGGATCTGTCTTGGAGCCCAGCTGATCGCAGACGTCCTCGGCGGAAAGGTCAGAAGGAACGATCATCGAGAGATCGGCTGGCACCCCGTCAGCCTGACGCCGGAAGGGTCGAGATCGGAGATATTCGGCGTCCTTCCCGAAAGGTTCGTCGCCCTCCAGTGGCACGGCGACACCTTCGACCTCCCGCCCGGCGCGGCATGGATGGCGAAGAGCGAGGCGTGCGAAAATCAGGCCTTCCAGCGCGGAAAGGCCATCGGCCTGCAGTTCCACCTGGAGGCCTCGATGGATAGCATCAACGACCTCATCAAGAACTGCTCTGACGAGCTATCGGGCGGCGGCGATTACGTTCAGAGCGATAGAAAGATCCTCGCAGGCGTCGACGTCATCCCCGAGATGAACGGGCTCATGGCCCGTTTTCTGGACGAGATGGAGAGGCGGTACGGCGTTTAAGCGAGCTTTTTTTGATCTTCGCCTCATTTTTGATTTTAGTTTCGATCGGCTCTGGATCTCCGCTTCTGGACCTCTGCCATCAAAATCCCGAAGAGGAATGCAACACCAACGTTGGTGAATAAGGCGAGACCGGCCATGCTTCCCGTGAGAAGGGGCGCGTCCGTCTTCAGGCCGCATCGAGCAAGCTCCAGGGCGACAAAGAGGAGGAGCGCCCCGAATAGCCCTATCGGCAAAAGCGCCAGTGCATCAGGGCCGGCAAAAAAGAATGCCACGAAGAGAAGGATGACCCCGCCGATGACGGTGGCAATGCCCGTCTCAGCTCCGAACCGGCGGTGGGCTGCAAGGCCGCCCGCTCCGTGACACATCGGAAACCCGCCGAAGGGGACGGAGACGAGGTTCATGACGCCCATGGTGACGCAGAGCTGGTCGGGCTCGATCTTCTTTTTGAATAGGTCCTCGGCGGTGAGAGCGGCCGCCACCGTGGCGTTGGTGAGGGCGAGGGGGATCTGGGGCAGAACGAGGTGCCATCCCGACCAGAGAAAGTCGGCGATATCGGGAAATGGAAGAAGGCCGATCGAGAACGTCTGAATCTCGGGGGCGCCTTTGGCGAAGAGGCCGTATCCGATGCCGACTCCGAAGACGACGAGAGTGGATAGGTCGGGAAGACCTCTCTGACTTTTGGCGACTAGGAAGAGAAGGACGATGCCGATGGATGCCGCCGAGAAGAATAAGTCCTGGCTGATGAAACCCAACGATGTCTTGAGAAGAATGAGCCCGAGGCCCAGCTGGACCCCGCGGACGACGCTCTCAGGAATCAAACCCTGCAGGCGCTTGAATCCCCGGAAAAGCCCGAGGGCTAAGAGCGCCGCCCCCAAGATCATCCCCGAGGCCGCCAATTCACCGGAGGTCAGCTCTTCGGCGATGGCGATGGCCCCGATCGCCTTCATCGGCTCAACAGACATCGGAATCCCATATTGGATCCCCATGACGATGTACCAGACGCCGAAGAAGAGGAGGGCTGGTCCCAGGTCGACCTCCGAGACGAGGGCGGCTCCGAGGACTATGGGAAGGACCGTCCCGAAGTTTCCCATCGATCCAGAGATCTCGTGAAGGATACTGTTCAAATCGTACGATTTTTTGGGCTCGTTCATGGACTGGAGATATTTATGGACCTGCACGCTATATGTCCATGACGCCGTGGCTGCCATCACCCAAAACTTTTTCACATATAAGTATCAGATATTGCAGTCAGGTGGAAGACTTGAGAATGTCGATCATTATCTTGGTTTTGACGATGGTGTCTTTTCTGCCCCTGACATCGCAGGCGGCCACCATCACAGTAGGCCCCGAAGGATGCGACTACGCAAGCATCCAGGCGGCCATCGACGCGGCCAGCCCCGGCGACACGGTCGAGGTCCAGAGCGGCACATACCGCGAAAATGTAAACGTGAACAAGCCCTTGGTTTTGAAAGGTGTGGAGATGCCCGTGGTTGACGCTGGCAGGAATGGCGACGCGATCAGGCTTAGTGCAGATGGAATCTGGCTTGAGGGATTTGTTGTGATAAATGCCAGCTGCAAATACTCGCAGCCGAAAACGGGAGCCTCGGTAATTTCAACCGAGATTGGCATAGCTTACTCCATCCCATCGATCACGGTAACACAGCTGCAAGAGCTAAATGTGGGAATCAGGATAATCTCAAACGATAATATCATCATGGGCAATGATGCCAGAAACAACTACTGTGGCATCGACCTCGATTCATCCAACAATAACACCTTCGAGGGCAATGAGGCCAAAGACAACTACTACGGCATCCGCCTCTGCACCTCCAACAACAACACCATCTTGAAGAACAAAGTCAGCGATAATGAATACGGTATCGGTGCTTATCACTCAAGCAACAACGCCATTGAGAGAAACAACGCAATCTGCAACAATTATGGCGTCGGCATATTTTCCTCCGACAACAACGAAATTGAGGGCAACAATGTCACAGGCAACGACTACGGCATCAGCCTATATCCCTCCAGAGGCAACATCATGAGATCTAACCATATGTCGGGTAACCGATTTAACTTCGGAGCTTACGGCCACAACGACATCGACACCACCAACTTTGTGGACGGAAAGCCGGTTTACTATCTGGTGGGTGCATCTGACAAAGTCATCGATTCATCTTCAGATGCGGGTGCAGTCTACTGCATCGACTGCGAAAACGTTACGGTGAGAGGCCTGACCCTCAAAAATAACGAATATGGGATCTATTTCCACAACACCAGCAAATCAAGAATAGAGGATAACAACGTAACCAGCAACAACGTCTACGGCATCCGCCTCTATTCATCCAGCAACAATACTATTAAGGGCAACAACGCAACTGGCAACGACGAATACGGCATCAACCTCGTTTATTCCAGCAACAATATCATCTCGGGTAACAACGTCAGCAGCAACAACAACGATGGCATAAGCCTCTCTTCGTCCAGCAATAACACCCTGTTCTTGAACAACCTCTTGAGCAACAAAGGATACAACGCTTACGACAATAAGGGCAACCGCTGGGATAATTGCATCTCTGGGAACTACTACGGCGACTTCAACTGCACCGACTCAGACGGCGACGAGATCTGCGATTCTGCCTACGCGACTCCGGGCGGCGAAAGCGTGGACAGGTATCCGCTTGCAAGATGGCCCTGGAGGCAAGCTTGAGTTAGCCGGATCGGTTCGCAGGGGGCGAGTTTCGCATTTGGATCGTCCCAACTTCATAGAAGGTTCACGAACCTATCGGCGTTGTGGTACGAGTTCACGAGCGCATCACAGCTCCGGCGAGGGGTTTCGCATTGAAGCCCTCCTCTGTCGGGCCCGAATGTATCACCTTTCCCGCCTCCATGGGGCTTACCATGTCGCCGATGCTGACCACGTCCCGAAGGTCGTGGGTGACGACTGATGCAGGGAATCCCGAAGTCTCTGATGAATAATTTCTTGTCCAAAGCTGCGTTGCCGGGGCTCTCGGCGATCCGAGGGCTGTCGATCCCCTTATCGAAGCTCTCGAAGATGAAGACGAGTATATCCGAGAGGCGGCGATGGAAGCTTTAGAGAAGATCCAATCGGAGTAGCAGGGGGTGTGAGGCGAGAGCGGGGCGTTGATCCTCCTCCCCGCTCTGACGGTCTCATAGAGGGTTTATTCCCGTCAGCCCCTATCATCATCCTCTCGGCGGCCGGTTCTGTGAACATCGAAAAGCTTTTCATCTGTATGACTATTTTTCTTGAAGGAGCAGAGATGAAATGAGATTGAGCTTGATTTTAACGGCGTTGCTGGTGCTGGCGGCATTGGTGGTGTCCGGCGCAGCGGATGAGATAGACGGCGAGAGCGTCGATTCTTCGATTGTTAGCGTGGAGTCTGGGACTGAACGCCCAACATTCTCCAGTTATAAGATAATGGATTATCAACAGATTAATACGTTCAGCCCAGATAACACGCGAGTAGTTTATATGGGGAGAAACGATGCCGGATACTGGTATTATATAATAGCCGGACCGGAGGGGGAGATAATCGAGAAGAACGCCTATTATTCGCCTCGGGACTTCGTCTTCAGCCAGGATGGAGAACATTACGC
Organism: Methanothrix sp.; assembly: GCA_035380685.1. Taxonomy (GTDB): domain Archaea; phylum Halobacteriota; class Methanosarcinia; order Methanotrichales; family Methanotrichaceae; genus Methanocrinis. Next base: position 53,987 of record DAOSXX010000010.1, read on the forward strand.
ATACAAAGTCCTCAATAACAGCAAATGGATGGCCGTAGTTGACGGTTCCGAAGGACGAGAATACGACGAGGTTTGGAATAGCATAGTCTTCAGCCATGATGGCGAAAGATATGCTTACAGTGCAACAAAGGACGGCCAAAGTTTCATGGTCGTGGATGGGATCGAATACGGGCCGTATAAATCAGTATCCGATCCCATTATAAGTTCTGGTGGGCAGCATGTGCTTTACACAATGGTCGAAGAAGGTAACGACCATTATGTGGTTGTGGACGGAGTGGTCCAGGACCTCATGGGTAGCCATCCGATCGTTAGCCCCGACGGCAGCCGGTGGGCTTATTCATTCGGTTCAATGTATACTGGATCTCCCTGCTACATCGTTCTCGACGATGACTTCATAGATCTTGGAAAAGACGAGAGCAATCGCGTTGCTCAGATGGTCTTCAGCCCGATGGGAACTCGTTTAGCTTATGACCTGGTGCCTGGTGGCAATGCGTACGGAGACCACATAGTGGTGGTCGACGGCGTTCCAGGCAAAAGATATCACGATCCAGGGGTGGGAACGATCGTCTTCAGCTCCGATGAAAGCACGGTGGCATACTGGGCCAAGGCTGAAGATGGTGGTTTCGTGATGGTGATGAACGGGGAAGAAGGCAAGATTTACAATAAAATCGGCGACCCCATCATCAGCCCCGACGGCAGTCATGTGGCCTATATAGTCGAGGAAAGCGATGGGATGTTCGTAGTCTCGGATGGAATCGAGGGCAAAAAGTACGAGAGCATATGGGGTCTGACCTTCAGCCTTGATGGTCGTCTGGCTTATGCGGCATCTGACACAAGAGACGAAGGATATGTCCATCTGGTGGTTGTGGACGGCCAGGAAGATCTAACATATCGGCATAATGGGCATTTTGCAGGGATAAGGTCCAACCTGGCCTTCAGCCCCGATGGCGAACATATAGCCTACCTCGCCAATGATGCCGGAACGGAGGAATTCGTTGTCGTGGACTCCATTCGATACGCTAATCCCTGGTGGGCTGTTTTAAAGATGGAGCCGCAGAACCTTGTTTGGGACTCAGCAGAGGCGTTCCATTATATTGGCTATAACTACAGCGATTCAGGCGTTTATCTGGGAACTGTGACGGTCCCGTCCCCGCCGCAAGATAAGAAAGTCGTCGACCTGGGTGAATCGTTGGTGAAACTTCCGGACGAAAGCTCTCTGATTCAGACCGAAGAATGGGGCGAGGTTCCTGCAAACCAGGTTATAATCGTCCTCGCCGAAGGATTTGGCCGCGACTATGCAGATTCGATAGCTTCTTCGAAGTTGGATGGCCGGGTCGTCGGTTTCATCGAATATATAAACCTGTATCAGATCGAGACATCTGGAGCCACACAAGCCGATCTGATAGAGGCGATATCGAGAGCTGAAAATGATCCAAACGTCGAGATTGCAGTTCCCAATCAGCAAGGACACCTGAGCATCTCCCCTCTGGACGATCCGGTATATGCAGATGGGCGGGACACAGGGTATGAAATAGTTGGCGTCAAACAAGCTTGGGACGCCATTTTAGCCTCGGGGCTACCTCTCGCAGAAGTCCAGGTAGGGGTTACCGACGATGGTCTTTATAGGGGCTGGGGAGAGTTCGATAACGCCGAAATAGGTGTAGACGAGAAGAACGCCGACCTGCCTTATCCCCTTGAAGGGGACCTCTATGAGATCGCCGGAAGCCATGGAACCGGCGTTATGAACATCATCACCGCCGACGCGGATGACGGAGGCATAACCGGCGTTGCATCGTTTGTTCTGGGACAAAAACTTAGCGCCACCATGATCAATATCTTTGATGAACCTTATGGGAACAGCAAGGAGGTCGAAAGTAGACAAGACCCTTCTTATCCCGTGGAGTATGTCTATGGAGGTAAGACGTATGCGATAGGCTCACTTGTAGCCCTTAAGAATGAGATCGAATCAGGCTCCACTATCCTGAGCTGCTCCTGGGGCACTGCCGATTATACCAAAACCGAACCGGCGATAGCGGCCGTATTTAAGAGATTCTTCGAGAAGATTTCTGCCGACCAGCCTTATATTTTATTTGTATGCGCTGCCGGCAACGATGGCGTTTCCATGGACGGGTCGAGATACTGGCCTAGTGGCCTCAACCTTGCCAATATGATTACTGTGGGCAATTTGATGAACGATGGCACCAAATGCGATAGCAGCAACATAATCAGCGATAATTTTGAGGTCACCCTTGCAGCTCCAGGCCAGCAATCAGTCTGGGGGAGAGATGATAAAGGGAATATAGTGAATTACAATGGCGGCACCAGCATGGCCACACCCCATGTGACGGCAGCGGCAGCCATGATCCGGTCCCTTGACCCCAGCCTCAACGCAAAGGAGATCAAAAAGATACTCATGGACACTGCCAGAAGTAGCATAAACCTGGACGGAAAACAGGTGGCTGCACCTCCTGAGCTGGGTGGCCGCATACTGGCAATCGATTTGGCTGTTGAGAGGGTGATCGGAGACCTGGGAGGAGCTTCAATAAAAAAATTTCCAACTGAACCATCGTCGGGAATCAGGCACCTGGACAGCGCATTATCCCGGGGGATAAGTCAAGGCGCAGAGGAGACGATCCCCACGGATATAACAGACCGATTTTCGACCGAGGACGGAAGCGTATTCTCCTCCGTGAAGATAGGTCCGGTGTACGGCACCCATACCGTGGCATGGAAGTGGTATTCTCCAGACGGATCTCTGTATGTCGATCATGAGGAGCCCATCATCCCCGAAACGGAAGGCGGTGACCACTGGGCCTGGTCGAGCATCCTCATCAAGGGCAGGGATGCCGAGGATATGCCTGGGGATTGGAGGTTGGATGTGACGCTGGACGGAAGTCCTCTTCTGACTGAGAAATTCTATCTGATCGAGGCTGCCGATGCAGGCAAGGTGGAAGGTCTAATCTTGGATTTGAAGGATGAAAACTCAAGCGTGAGAGAAAATGCTGCCGTAGCTCTCGGCGAGATCGGAGATCCAAGGGCAGTTAATCCTCTCATCGAGACTCTCGAGGATGAGGACTGGGGTGTCCGATATTGGGCCGCGCAGGCTCTTGGCGAGATCGGCGATACGAGGGCGGTTAACCCTTTGATTGAGGCCTTAAAAGATTACGGAATGATCCGGATAAATGCGGCCGAGGCTCTTGGCGAGATCGGAGATCCAAGGGCCGTCGATCCTCTCATCGAGACTCTCGAGGATGAAGACTCGGCGGATCTCGTCCGAGAAAGCGCCGCATATGCTCTCGGCGAGATCGGCGATACGAAAGCTGTCGATCCCCTCATCGCGACTCTCAATGATAAAGACCCCTATATTCGAAATTATGCTGCCCGGGCACTCGGGAAAATTGGCGATACGAGGGCGGTTGATCTGCTCATCGATGCCCTCAGCGATGAAGAAGGATTTGTTCGGGTAGGGGCTTATGTAGCTCTCATGGAAATCGGCGAACCTGCAATCGATCCCCTCATCGATGCTCTCAAAAATGAGAACAAAGACGTCCGAGGGTGGGCTGCTAATGCTCTTGGCGAGATCGGCGATCCGAGGGCTGTCGATCCTCTCATCGATGCTCTAGAGGATGAATCCAAGTATGTCCGAGAGGCGGCGACGGAAGCTTTGGAGAAGATCCAATCGGAGTAGCAGGGGGTGAGGCTAGAGCGGGGCGTTGACCATCCTCCCCGCTCTGACAGTCTCCGAGAGGGATTATTCCCGTCAGTCCCGATCATCCTCTCGGCGGCCGGTTCTATGAACATCGAAACGCTTTTCATCTGTATGACTATTTTTTCTTGAAGGAGCAGAGAACAAATGAGATTGAGCCTGATTTTAACGGCGCTGGTGGTGCTGGCGGCGATGGTGATGCCAGCCGTAGCGGACGAGGTGGACGATCTAATATTGGATCTGAAGTATGGTACAACAGACGTCCGATCAGAGGCTGCGGAGGCTCTCGGCGATATCGGTGATCCAAGGGCGGTTAATCCTCTAATCGAGGCTCTCAATGAGCGGTCTATCCGATTGGATGCTGCTGATGCTCTCGGCCTAATCGGCGAACCTGCAATCGATCCCCTCATCGATGCTCTCAAAGATGAAGACGAGGACGTCCGATACTGGGCTACGGATGCTCTCGGCAAAATCGGCGATCCCAGGGCCGTCGATCCCCTCATCGATGCTCTCAAAGATGAAGACGAGGACGTCCGAGAGGGGGCTGCAAGGGCTCTCGGTTATATTGGCGATCCGAAGGCATTCGATCCCCTCATCGATGCTCTCAAAGATGAAGGCGAGTACGTCCGAGAGTGGGCTGCCAGGGCTCTCGGCGATATTGGCGATCCAAGGGCGGTTAATCCTCTCATCGATGCTCTCAAAGATGAATACGCGTGGGTCCGAAAGGGGGCTGCTGAAGCTCTCAGCGAAATCGGCGAACCTGCAATCGATCCCCTCATCGATGCTCTCAGAGATGAAGACGAGGACGTCCGATACTGGGCTGCTTGGGCTCTCGGCGATATTGGCGATCCGAAGGCAGTCGATCCCCTCATCGATGCTCTCAAAGATGAGGACAAAGACGTCCGATATGAAGCTGTGATTGCTCTCGGCAAAATCGGCGATCCAAGGGCGGTTAATCCTCTAATCGATGCTCTCAAAGATGAGGACAAAGCCGTCCGAAAGTATGCTGCCAGGGCTCTCGGCTTAATAGGCGAACCTGCAATCGATCCCCTCATCGATGCTCTCAAAGATGAAGACGAGGACGTCCGATACTGGGCTGCTTGGGCTCTCGGCGATATTGGCGATCCGAAGGCAGTCGATCCTCTCATCGATGCTCTCAAAGATGAAGACGCTGTAGTCCGAAAGGAGGCTTCCTACACTCTAGGCAAGATCGGCGATCTCAGAGCTGTGGATCCTCTCATCGCGGCTCTCAAGGATGATGACGGGGACGTCCGAGAGGGGGCTGCGTATGCTCTCGGCTATATCGGCGATCTTAGAGCCGTAGGTCCTCTCATCGATGCTCTCAAAGATGAAGACGAAGAGGTCCGGTGGATGGCTGCCTGGGCTCTCGGCGATATTGGCGATCCAAGGGCGGTTAATCCTCTAATCGATGCTCTCAAAGATGATGACGAGGACGTCCGAGAGGAGGCTGCTGATGCTCTCAGCGAAATCGGCGAAACTGCAATCGATCCCCTTATCGATGCTCTCAGAGATGAAGACGAGGACGTCCGATACTGGGCTGCTTGGGCTCTCAGCGAGATCGGCGATCCGAAGGCAGTCGATCCTCTCATCGATGCTCTCAAAGATGAAGACGAGTACGTCCGATCGATAGCTTCCTGGGCTCTCGGCGAGATCGGCGATCCAAGGGCGGTTAATCCTCTAGTCGAGGCTCTCAAAGATGAGGACAAAGCCGTCCGAGGGGGGGCTGCTAATGCTCTAGGCTATATCGGCGATCCTAGTGCCGTCGATCCTCTCATCGATGCTTTCAAGGATGAAGAGGACAAGCGGGTCAGATGGCGTTTTGAGAGTGCTCTCGGCGAGATCGGCGAAGCTGCGATTGATCCCCTCATCGAGGCGCTGAAAGATGAAGATCCATGGGTCCGAACAGGAGCTGTTGGGGCTCTCTTCGATATCGGCGAACCTGCAATCGATACCCTTATCGGTGCTCTCAAAGATGAGGACAAAGACGTCCGAGGGGGGGCTGCCGATGCTCTCGGCAAGATCGGCTATCCGAAGGCAGTCGATCCTCTCATCGCTGCTCTCAAGGATGAAGACGCGGGCGTCCGATCGATGGCTGCCTGGGCTCTCGGCAAGATCGGCGATCCCAGGGTCGTCGATCCCCTCATCGATGCTCTCAAAGATGAGGACAAAGACGTCCGATCGATGGCTGCCGATGCTCTCGGCGAAATCGGCGATCCCAGGGTCGTCGATCTCCTTATCGGTGCTCTCAAAGATGAGGACAAAGCCGTCCGAAAGTATGCTGCCGATGCTCTCGGCGAAATCGGCGATACGAGAGCCGTCGATCCCCTCATAAATGCTCTTAGGGATGAGGATTCGGATGTTCGGGGGGATGCTGCTTTGGCTCTCGGCGAGATCGGCGATGCTAGAGCCGTTGATCCCCTTATATTGGCACTGAACGACTCTGACGAAGAGGTCCGAGAGTTGGCTGCCCGGGCTCTTGGCGAGATCGGTGATTCCAGAGCCGTTGATCCCCTTATATTGGCACTTAACGACCCTGACGAAGAGGTCCGAACGAAGGCTGCGATTGCTCTCAACGATATAGGCGATGCTAAAGCCGTTGATCCTCTAATCGAAGCTCTAGAAGACGAATATTGGCTGGTACGAGAGAATGCCGCCATTGCTCTCCACAGTATTGGCGATCCGAGGGCGGTTGATCCCCTTATCCTGGCGTTGAACGACTCGAATAGCAGTGTCCGAGAGGAGGCTGCGGTTGCTCTCAGCGATATGGGCGATGCTAGAGCCGTTGATCCATTTATAATGGCGTTGAACGACTCGGATAGCTATGTCCAGTATACGGCTGCCCAGGCTCTCGGCCGGATCGGCGATCCCAGAGCCGTCGATCCCCTTATTTTGGTACTGAATGACTCAGCTAGCTCTCTACCACCCATGGAGCGCCAATCTATTCGATTTATGGCGCTCTATGCTCTCGTCAAGATCGGCGAGCCAGCCATTGATCCACTAATACTGGCATTGAACGACTCGAGTAGCTCTGTCCGATGTTATGCTGCCGATGCTCTCGGCGAGATCGGAGATCCGAGGGCCGTCGATCCCCTCATCGATGCTCTCAACGATGAGGACGAGGATGTCCGAGAGGCGGCGATGGAAGCTTTGGAGAAGATCCAGTCGGAGTAGCAGGGGGTGAGGCGAGAGCGGGGCGTTGATCCACCTCCCCGCTCTGACAGTCTCCGAGAGGGGTTTATTCCCGTCAGTCCATATCATCCTCTCGGTGGTCGGTTCTGTGGGCATCGAAAAGCTTTTCATCTGTATGACTATTTTTCTTGAAGGAGCAGAGATAAAATGAGATTGAGCCTGATTTTAACGGCGTTGGTGGTGCTGGCGGCGATGGTGATGCCAGCCGTAGCGGACGAGGTGGACTATCTAATATCGGATCTGAAGTATGGTACAGCAGACGTCCGATATGAGGCTGTCTGGGCTCTCGGCGAAATCGGCGATCCCAGGGCCGTCGATCCTCTCATCGATGCTCTCAAAGATGAAGACGAGGACGTCCGATCTGAGGCTGTCTGGGCTCTCGGCGAAATCGGAGATCCAAAAGCAGTCGATCCTCTTGTCGAGATGCTCAATGATGAGGATAAGTGGATTCGATGGCATGCCATACATGCACTTGGCAATATAGGTGATACCAAGGCGGTCGATCCTCTCCTCAAGGCTCTTAAGGATGAGGATCCGGATATTCGAGGTGCGGCTTCTGTGGCTATGGGTAAGATTGGCGATACACGAGCGATAGATCCGCTAGTCTATATGGCCTCCAAAGATCAGGATGAAGAAGTAAGATTGATAGCTGCAAGTTCATTGGTAAAACTAGGGAAAACCGAGTATTACGATCAGGTGATACAGGGTTTCGATGCAGACGACAGATATTTACGTGAATTGACTGCCGAACTGCTTGGCTTGACCGGAGATCCTCGGGCAGTCGATCCTCTCATCGATGCTCTCAAGGATGAGGACGTCCGAGAGATGGCTTTCTGGGCTCTCGGCGCGATCGGTGATCCGAGGGCCGTCGCTCCCCTCATCGATGCTCTCAAAGATGAGGACGAGGACGTCCGATGGATGGCTGCGGAGGCTCTCGGCGAAATCGGCGAACCTGCAATCGATCCCCTTATCGGTGCTCTCAAAGATGAGGACGAGGACGTCAGAGAGAAGGCTGCTAATGCTCTCGGCGCGATCGGCGATCCGAGGGCCGTCGATCCTCTCATCGATGCTCTCAATGATGAAGACGAGTACGTCCGATCTGGGGCGGCGCATGCTCTCAGCTGGATCGGCGATACGAGGGCCGTTGATCCTCTCATTGAGGCACTCAAGGACGAATATAAATGGGCCCGATATGAGGCTGCGTATGCTCTCGGCGCGATCGGCGATACGAGGGCTGTCGATCCCCTCATCGATGCTCTCAATGATGAAGACGAGGATGTCCGAGAGGCGGCGATGGAAGCTTTAGATAAAATCCAATCGGAGTAGCAGGGTGTGAGGCGAGAGCGGGGCGTTGATCATCCTCCCCGCTCTGACAGTCTCCGAGAGGGGTTATTCCCGCCAGTCCCTTTCATCATCCTCTCGGCGGCCGGTTCTGTGAACATCGAAAAGCTTTTCATCTGTATGACTATTTTTCTTGAAGGAGCAGAGATAAAATGAGATTGAGCTTGATTTTAACGGTGCTGCTGTTGCTGGTGGCGATGGTGATGCCTGCTTTGGCGGACGTGGTTGACGAATTCATCGTGGATTTGGGGGATGAAGATTGGGTTGTTCGAGGGATTGCTGCCCAGTCTCTTGGTGAGCTTGGCGATACAAGGGCTGTCGATCCTCTCAACGAGGCTCTCAAAGATGACCGCTGGGAGGTCCGAGAGGCGGCTGCTTTGGCTCTAGGAAAGATAGGCGATGCCAGATCTGTCGATCCTCTCATAGAGGTTCTAAAGGGTGAGGTCTCTTATAGTGACGCCGAAGCTGCTGCCGAAGCTCTCGGCGCGATCGGCGATCCGAGGGCCGTCGGCCCTTTGAACGAAGCTCTAAGTGACAATCGCGTTGGAGTCCGAAATGCGGCAGCCGTTGCTCTCGAAAAGATAGTGGGTGCGGCAGAATGCCAATGGGATTCTTACACCCCGGATCAAACGGCGTTTGTTGGTCAGCCAGGTGGAGTTTTCCCGCTTAGAAACAGCCCATTCGAGGCAGGTAATTACCTTGTCCTAGTGGGGCCAGCAGGCGAGAATGGTTTGGACCTGCCACCTGCATCATGGAAGACCTTTGGACCTTACAAGCTGAAGAGCGGCAAAAAGTACAAGGCAACGATCGAATCACCACGAGGAGAATCCCTGCTATTTGAAGAAGACCCGTACGATCTGTTGTCATATGGTGATCCAAGCCCTGGATATGCAAGTGTGTACGCACGTAACAGCTGCCCTGGAGAAATTTGGTACGCCATATGCCTTCAGCCAATCAATCCTATCGCCAATACATCCATGATGAGCGATGAGGGAAGCGACATGCTAAGCGGAGACGCTATTATCTCATTGGGGGACACGACTGAAGTTGACGAGATTACGCCTGAGATGATCTACACTTAGCGCGCTCGGAACCATTCTCATCCGATAGAGAGAACAATATTGAGATTGGCATTTTTTATTTTTTTATCTCATTCTTGGGAGCTATACGGGAGGGTGCGTAGCTCTCAGCAACTTGACGCCAGAGCCAAGGTGGTAAGGAACGCATTTCAGATGATGGACATGCTCCTGATCGAGCACAAATACAAAGAGATCCATCTCCAGGATAAGTCCACACATGGTAGATTTACTGGAAGGCAAAAGCCGCTGCTTTGGAAAAGTTAGGCAGAAATAACGCAGCACAACAGTGTTTTGACGAGTCGGATAGAATAAAAGAAGCTTGGGGGTTGGGAGTGAGGACGTAGGAAGTTATCTTCCACCCTCAACCCCTGCCACTAGCGTCCTCTTACACTAATTGAGGTAGATTACCGTCCTCCATGCTCCCTATGGCCAATTTGGTTCGTAGGGGCATTCCGTCCCAAAGACTTTACAGGCTTTGTCCATCATTACAATCCCCACATCAATGGGTCCAGCCTGGACACTTTCATTTGTCAGGGTGAAGGTCTTCAATGGGCTTTGAACCACCCACAGGTCCAAGTCCGTTGTCCCCCAGAGATCCTGAGCAAGCGGTCCATCGTAGAACTTGATCATTCTGATCCAGAACGTTCCAGGATCTACGCCTGACGGAATGCACGTGGCTATATCAATCTCGAAGGTGCCATCAGATCCGGTCTTCAACCCGTCAGAGTTGAGCTTTTGTATAGGATAACTTCCACGGGCCTCGTCCTCGAAGTCCAGGCCGATAATGACAGCTCCAGCCACGGGCTCACCGGTAGGTCGATAAATCGCTTTGCCTTTTATTTTGCCGCTTGTTATTTCGCCCTTCGATACTGTACCGGAGAAGCTCCCCGGCATAGTATCAGTGTCGTTATCAGATCCAAAAGACCCGACGATCACAGTCCAGGAGAAATCCTGATATCCGTGTCCAACACTGCTATCAGACTTGCTACTCTCCCAGAAGGCGGTCATCCGGACGGTGGCTGTACCTTCGTCCACCGCCAAGAGCGTGATGGTAGTACCAGAACCAAGAGTCTCCTCACCGTCACCGCTCAGGACGCCGGAAGGCCCCCAATTGACGAAGTTGTCGTGGCCGTACCAATGAGAGATCGAGTTGACACCGGCATCGCCAAACCTTACCTGGTCGACTGTATCTGCAATAGGCATCTGGAAGGTATGCGTCTGTCCCTTTTGAAGATGGACAACCTCCGAACCAGATCCTGGTCGACCCGATGCCAGGTCGTCGCCTGCTACGTCAGAGTCACTTGAAAATATGACAAGAGACCGAGGAATTCTAACCGGATCTTCGGTAGCCTTTGCGTTGTTTGTCTCGTCCGATTCGACTACCTTCTCCTGGGGGTCGGCTATCACCCCGATGTAGTAAAGCCCAGGGGTTATGTCTGCAGGGATCTTGCACGGAACCGGCCCACTCTTGGATTCTCCCGGCTTCAGGCCCACGACCCCATATCCGATATAGATGTCGTCTGCGGTAATAGAACGATCCGGGGAGAGGTAGAAGCCGACGTTGAACCCCCTCTCCTCAACGGTGCCGAGGTTCTTAAGCTCCATTGTGAATGTCAACTGATCTGAAGCTGCAGCCGCTTGGTTAGGGTCATCAAGTACAGAGACCACAACCAGATCGACCTTGCTCCCGGCTGATGTGCTTACTTCAGGTTCCTGGACCTTCCTCTTCCACTTTTCGTTGTTGTTCTCGTTGGTCTCTAAGACATCTCCGGAACCTGCATAGTTCGAGTTGTCGATGGCCACCTTAATGTCGTAGGGCACATCTGGTGCATTCGGTGGTATGGGTATACTCAAAGTGACGCTTTTTGTCTCACCCGCTCCAAGCCCCTGAACTGGGGCAGGGTCTGACTTGTAGATCAGGTTGTTCTGATTTGGAAACGCGTACCCGTAAAGGTTAAAAGGACCTGATGATGCCCCTCCGACGTTTGAGAAGGTCACAAGGATTTCTGCCACCTTGCCCGGAGCTATCCCCGAAGGAACAGAGAGTTCCAATATCTTCAGATCGACTCCTTGGCCCGTGCTGCCAGTACCACCAGCACCTTCGTAAACCGATCCCTTGGAACCGAACATATAGCCGTAACCTGTGGGCATCCTGACAAGCCTTACCGCGTCCTTCCCGTCGTTGGTCTTCGTCATGGATATGGTGAACGTTCCGTTATTGGGATACAGGGGGTTGTTTCTTATCGTCGAAGATGCGTCGCAGGGATCGGTATCTCCACCGCTCCAGCCACCGACAACGCTGGTGGCCGCGTTCTCCCACGGTCCACTCGCCGTTCCTGTCAGATCGATATCGACTCCCGTCAGATGCACTCCCTCCTCACAGACGGGACTTACAAACAGATTTCCGGTTACTACAGGACCGTTGAAGGTCAGGGTCAGGACGGCGGGTCGGCCATCGTACTCGGTGTATCCCGAATAGTCCACCCTTTGAGCGGAACTCGATCCCACCAAGACCACTAATAGCAGAGCTAGAACGCATAAAGGCTTTGGGGACATGATATCTCTCTGGACCATTTTTTGTCATAAAAATCTTTTGAAGCCATCAGATAAAATGAGGGTCGTAGGAAAGTATAATGCACACAGCTTGATTTTAACGGCGCTGGTGGTGCTGGCGGCGATGGTGATGCCAGCCGTAGCGGACTAAGTGGACGATCGAATATTGGACCTTAAGTGTGGTACAGCAGACGTCCGATCAGAAGCTGCGGAGGCTCTCGGCGATATCGGCGATCCCTGGGCCGTCGATCCCCTGTTGGATATCATCTTTGAATGTGAAGGTCCTCACCAGGAGATTGCCTCGGGAGCGCTTCAGAAAATAGAGGTCGGTTAGCCCGTCCAATTTTTTTTGCAGCCCTTCAACATCTACCAGCCCCTCACCCGATTAGCGCATCACAGCCCCGGCGAGCGGCTCCGCGTTGAAGACCTCCTCTGCCGGGCCCGAATGGATCACCCTTCCCTCCTCCATGAGGCTCACCATGTCTCCGATGCTGACCACGTCCCGGAGGTCGTGGGTGACGACGATGCTGGGAACCCCGAAGTCCCTTATCAGGTTCCCGAGCTCGGTTCTCATCTCCGCCTGCCTTCTTATGTCCAGGGCCGCCAGCGGCTCGTCCAGCAGGAGAAGGCGAGGCTCTATCGCGAGGGCTCTTGCAAGAGCCGTCCGCTGCTTCTGTCCCCCGGAGATCCTCGCGGCTCTGGCGTCTCTCATCCCCCAGAGGCCAGCGGCCTTTAGCTGCTCATTCACCCTCTCCTCGATCTTCTGACGGGAGAGGCGGC
>DAOSXX010000011.1:0-64570 GCA_035380685.1 Methanothrix sp.
GCTGCAGAAGAACAAGCTGCAGAAGAACAAGCTGCAGAAGAACAAGCTGCAGAAGAACAAGCTGCAAAAGAAGATGCGTTATCGTTCTTTATTTCTATATCATCAAAGCTCGATAATAATATTTTGTTTTTATGTTTTTTAGTTTTGACATATATCTTTTCGACTTCGCTAACGAAATATATACGTGAACCATATACTATTATACCATCTATTATACGAATCGCAAATCTAAATCCCCATTCTGAAAAGAAGGTCCCCGATTTCAGCAATTGGATTGATAAACATCCAACAATATATGATATTCTAATAAAAAAATCTAATTGTTTTAATATTTTTATTAAATTAGGTGCATTCGTATTGATTGCTGTGGTTTTATTATCAATATATATTTTATATATGTCCTCTGAAGATGCGGAGAATACGATACGCCTCTCAGAAATATCAATTTTTTTTATCAGTGTCTCAATAACAACATATCTAAAATTTATTATATTTGAAGATTTTATAGAAGATATATCTCTTAATAAGTGTATAACTTATGTACTTGGCATATTTCTGATCTTGGATATTTTCGTTCTAGATTATTTTGTTAAAACATATATTAATTTTGATATTACTCCAATTGTAGCTATAATCGTCCTCATGGCGTCTACTTTCGTAATCATCTGTATACTTAATGGAGATTCTTGGTCATTGAGTGCAGCCAATTCCAAGGAAGATGTGCGGAAGATTATCGATTTTTTTTGCTATTTCGCTTTAATTTGTATGATTCTTTCAATTGTGCCAGCGATTATACCAGAACATATATATAATATCTCCCATCTAAACCCTCAAAGGTTGCCCGATAGATTAATAAATATAATTTATATTTCATTGGGGGCACCGATAATTTTTATTCAAATTATGGCGGATCGTTTACCCGCCCCTCTAAATAGATTCTTTAAATCAGAATCCGAAAAGAAAAATAAGGGCGAGAGTTGAAAGGAGCCATCCTGATATCCCCAACATCCCGCTTACCCCCTCCATCACCTCTCGATATCCGCGTAATACTCCTGGAACGACTTCACCTCCGACTTCCCCTTCTTGAAGAGGCGGCGATCCCCTTCGCCACCGCCGAGGCCGCAGCGGTGGTGGTGATGTAGGGCACCCTGTACTTGATGGCGGCCTTCCGGATGTAGGTGTTCGTCGTACTGGTTCGCCTTCCCGATGGTGGTGTTGATGACGAGCTGGATCTCCCCGTTCTTGATGGCGTCGTCGATGTTGGGCCTGCCCTCGTGGAGCTTCTGGATCGGTTCGGATCTGATTCCGTTTTCGGCAAGGAAGTCCCGGGTCCCCCCGTAGCCTTGATGGGCGCCGGAAAGCTTGATATACGAGTTTCCCCCTCAGAAAGCCGTAGTGGGCGTGTAGCCTAGCCAGGACAAGGCGGCAGCCTCCTAAGCTGTAGATCAAGGGTTCGAATCCCTTCACGCCCGCCAACTACAAACCTCGTTTTCCCTGCTTTTCTTATCTTATCGTTCTCGGCCCCGACAGTTCGCCGTCAGGGCACGATCTTCGATATGCTGACCTCGATTATGTCCTCGGCCCCTGCCTTCTTAAGCTGGGGGATCAGGAGATTAATCTGTGATCGGTCCACCACGCTCTGAACGGCGTAAAACCCTGAGTTGTAGAGCTTCGAGACCGTCGGCCGCTTCATGCTGGGCAGAAGGGCTATGACGTCCTCTATCTGCTTCTCGGGCACGTTCAGAGCGATCAGCACCTTGCCCCGAGCCCTGGTGACGGCGAAGAGCATCGTCTCGATCGCCTGGATCTCCTCCCTCTTCTCGGGATCAGCCCAGCTCTCCTTGTTTGCGATAAGCTCCGATGTGGACTCCAGGATCACGTCGATGATCTTGAGGCCATTTTTGACCAGGGTCGACCCGGTCTCCGTCAGGTCGACGACTCCGTCCGCAAGCTCCGGAACCTTCGCCTCCGTCGCCCCGTAGGAGTACTCCACCTCCACCGGGATCCCGAAATTATCGAAGAATTTTTTCGTGAGGTTCGGGTACTCCGTCGAGATCCTGCTGCCGGGAACGACGTCTTTTGCGCTCTCGGCCTTCTGAGACTCGGGGACTGCGACGACAACCTTGACCTTCCCCGGCCCCTGCTTTCCGTAGTCGAGCTCCGCCACGGTGACGACGTCGGCCTCCGACTCCATCACCCAGTCGGTCCCACTGATCCCCAGGTCGAAGTAGCCCTTGGCGACGTAGCTCGGGATCTCCTGGGGCCGGAGGATCTTCACCTTCCCGACCCTGGGATCGTTGATCCTGGCGTTGTACTCTCGCTCAGTCCTCCTTATCTCGAGGCCCGCCTGCTGGAAGAGCTGGAGGGTCTGGTTCTGCAAGCTCCCTTTTGGAATCGCGATATTGATCATGGATAAGCACACCAACTCCCAGCAGGTAGCCTCCGGGGCTTTTATCTTTTGCCTTTCGTCTTTTCTGTCTTCTGCCTTTTGCATTTCAGGGGCCATCACAAATTTTAATATCCTGTCGGGGCCATTTTCGACCGATGAAATTCAAAGACGCCCTGGAAGGCAGAAGGTCGGTCAGGAGGTACTCGGACCGCCCGGTGGCTAAAGACCTAGTCGTCTCGCTCCTGGAGGCGGCGGAGACCGCGCCCTCGGCCGGTAACCTGAGGGCGAGAGAGTACTACGTCGTCACCAGCCCCGAGCTGAGGTCGGCGTTGTCGGTGGCCGCCTTTGGCCAGGAGCACATAGCAGCAGCGCCCGTGTTGGTGGTCGTCTGCGCAGACCCGGAGAGATCCGGGATGCGGTACGGCGACCGGGGCCTGCTCTACTCGATCCAGGACTCCACCGCCGCCATCACCTGTCTTCTTCTGGCGGCCTGCGATATGGGGCTTGGAAGCTGCTGGACCGGCGCCTTCGACGACGCGATCGCAAAGGAGATCCTGAGCCTTCCCGGTCGCCTCGTTCCTATGGCGATCGTCTCTATCGGCTGGCCCGACGAGAGGCCTGCCCCCCCACCGGGCCGGGATATGACGGAGGCCGTCCACTGGATCGAGGACTGAAGGCGGGGCTTCGCGAGATCGTCGACGCCATACTCTCAGGCTCGATCTCCACCCAGGCGGACCTCGAGAGGGGAAAGCGTAAGGTGGGAAGGGAGTTCGGCCTTTCCGACCTGCCGAAGAACGCCGAGATCCTGGCCGTGGCCGATGAAAGAGAGCGAGACCTGCTGAAGCTTCTGGTAAGAAAGCCGACTCGGACTTTATCGGGGGTGGCGGTGGTGGCGGCCATGACCTCTCCCGCCCCGTGTCCTCACGGCGTCTGCGTGCCCTGTCCCGGCGGCGTCGGCCGGAGGGACGGGTGCCCCACGCCCCAGAGCTACACCGGAAGAGAGCCTGCGGCTTTGCGGGCGGTCCAGCAAGAGTACGACCCCTACCGCCAGGTGAGAACCCGCCTTCGCCAGCTGGAAGAAATAGGTCACCCCCTGGACAAGGTGGACCTGATAATCATGGGCGGCACGATCACCTCACGGCCCCTGGGCTACCAGTACTGGTTTGTGAAAAGGTGCCTGGAGGCGATGAACGATTATCCCCTCGACGGGGGAGTGGGGTGCTCTGATGTCGAGGGGCCCCGAAAGGGCTTTCGGGAGGTGGCCATAGAGAACGAGTCGTCCCGGGTCAGAAACGTCGGCACCACCTTTGAGACCCGGCCCGACTGGTGCCTACCTGCCCAAATCCGAAACATGCTCCATCTGGGCGGAACAAAGGTGGAGCTGGGGGTCCAGTCCACTGACGACGATCTTCTCGCCAGGATGAGGCGGGGCCACTCTGTCCAGGACTCGATCGAGGCGAACTGGGCCTTGAGGGAGGCGGGTTTCAAGGTGGGGTTTCACATGATGCCGGGGCTTCCCGGCTCCGACCTTCAGCGGGACTTGGCCTCTTTTCAGGACCTGTTTGAGAAGGAGGAGTTCAGGCCCGACTACTTGAAGATCTATCCCGCCCTAGTGGTGGAGGGGACCGAGCTCTACGACCTCTACCTCCGAGGGGAGTACTCCCCCCTGGGAGACGATGAGGCCGCGGAGCTTATATCCAGGATTAAGGAGCTGATCCCCCCCTACACCAGGCTCCAGCGGGTCCAGAGAGACATCCCGGCCCCCGCGATAGTGGCCGGGGTCAAGAAGAGCAACCTCCGCCAGCTGGCAAAGGAAAGGCTGGAGGCGAGGGGAGGTGCCTGCCGTTGCATCAGGTGCAGGGAGGCGGGCCTGCGGGGCGTTTCTGAGGACGCGGAAGTCTCCTTGAAGGATCTCGCTTATAGGGCCTGCAACGGGAAGGAGCGTTTTCTATCATACGAAGGCGAGGACGGAACCCTGGCCGGCTTTCTGCGGCTGAGGCTCTCGGAGAAGGCTCGCGTCAGGGAGCTTCACGTCTACGGCCCCATGACGCCTCTGGGAAAGAGAGGAGGCTGGCAGCACCGAGGCTTCGGATCGAGGCTTCTCGCCGAGGCCGAGGAGATCGCCGTGGACAGAGGATACGATTCGCTCGAAGTCACCAGCGGCATCGGGGCGAGGCCCTACTACCGGCGGCACGGCTACGAGCTCCTGGAGCCTTACATGGTCAAGCATCTCTGCTGAGCCCGACCACCAAGTTCAGGTTTTAAGGGGCGCATACTCGAATTTCGGATCGCTCCCGATCTTCTATTTTTCGGCAGGTCACCGATTTGACTTGAGATCTCTTTCGACATATTGATATTCTAAAAAAACACCTATGGTTTACGGTGTTCTAAATGAAGACGGTCTCTGTCACGCTCTTAATTGGATTGTTGTTTCTTCTATCAGGATGCGTAGAGCCCCCTGAGGAGCAAATAATTTCAGAGAAGGTAGCCTCTGAAGAGTGGGTGCCCGATGGAGTTGTAGGAGAGAACGAATATTCTCGGACGCTGGTGGTAGCGTGCCCCGCTCGATCCGGCTATTCAGGGGGGGAGATGGAGATATCCTGGAGAAACGACAAGGAGAATCTCTACATGGCCCTGAAGGGCGAGACCTCCGGCTGGCTTTCGATAGGCTTCGATCCTCTGGAGTGGATGAAGGATGCCGACATGATCCTGGGGACGGTTGACGACGGCGAGGCTGTAGTCCTGGACGAGTATTCCTCCGGCAACTACGGCCCCCATGAAGATGACACCTTCTTCGGCGGCAGCTACGACATCCTTGAATCGGGAGGCTCGGAGGCAGACGGTCATACCGTCGTCGAGTTCAAGAGAAGGCTTGACACCGGCGACGAGTTCGACGAACCCCTGGCACCCGGCCAGAGCGTCTCCATCATCTGGGCGATGGCTGACTCGAAGTCCAGAGCCATGAAGCACAATGTAGCCTATGGCGAGGCTATACTCGTTTTGGCGTCGGGGAACGAGACGGTCGGAGAGCGGGTCTCGGGAGCGGCGGCGGCCACCCTCAGCCCAAGAGAGGAGGATGGGGTCCTTTTCATCTGGGAGGAGGAGAAGGTTGCCCGAGATCTCTATACCGAGCTTTACCGGGAGACGAAGGATAGCATCTTCATCGATCTGGCGAGATCTGAGCAGAGCCACATGGACCAGGCAAAGGCCCTCATCGACGAGTACGATCTAAAGCTTCCCGTCGAGGACGAGCCAGGGGTCTTCAGCAACGAGACTCTGATCGGCCTCTACAACGATCTACTCGCTCAGGGGATGCGGTCCCAGGAGGATGCCCTCAAGGTGGCGGCCACCTTCGAGGAGATTAGCATAGTCGACCTGGAAAAGGAGCTTGAGGTGGCCGATAACGAGGACGTGAGGGTGGTATTCCAGGGGCTGTTGGCCGGCTCACGAAAGCACCTCCGGTCTTACGTGAGGGACCTGCAGGATATGGATATAGAGTACACGCCCCAGTACATGAGTCAGAAGGAGTTCGATGAGGTGGTGAAGAACTGATCAGCAGTAAAGGACCGATCCGTTAAATTTTTTATCTACTTTTTCGCATTATATGTCGCGAACCTAGCTTCACAAAACCTGTAGAACTTGAGGCAGGTTAAATCTAAAATAATAACGCCTTCTGCATCTTTGATGGGGGTATCACTCTCGGAACCTTTATATATTGACGAAAAGACAATATAGATATTGTTTTCTGTTCTGGAGGTGAGGGAAAAATGGCCGACGAAGCGTACAAAAAGGCGTTCAGAACAGCGATGCAGGCGCGGATGAAGAAGCTGTTCATGACACACCTCGTGATCTACCTGGTGGTCAACATCGTGTGGCTGGCGATAAACTACATGATGGTAATACCCGCCATAAATGAGGCTGGTGCCACTCCTCTGCCCGTATGGCAGCCCTGGTTTTCGCCGATCGGCTGGGGTATTTGTATAGTCATTCATTACATGACTTACGTCAGCGGCGGCGAAAAGCTGATCATGGAGGTAGAGGCGGAAGCGGAGCGCTAGCCTCTCAGCATCCTCGACGCCGGGTGTCCATCGTGGCGGAAGGGTTTCCGGAGAGAGACGCTTTCGCCAACCTTCTCTTTTTTTAACTTCGATCCGCCGGATTTATCGCTATTTTTGATCATAAAATTTAATAGGGTACAAGCCCTACTAAAATGGAGGAGGCAGAAATATATGGAGCAAGAGGCAAGACAGGGGATCCCTCTCCTCGGGGAGAAGGTCCCGGAGATGGAGGTTCAGACCACCCACGGCAGGATGAAGATCCCGAAAGACTTCTCGGGAAGGTGGTTCGTCCTCTTCAGCCATCCAGCAGACTTCACACCGGTATGCACAACTGAGTTCATGGCCTTTGAGAAGATGAGAAAAGAGTTTGAAAAGCTGAACTGCGCCCTCATCGGCCTCTCGATTGACCAGGTCTTCTCCCACATGAAGTGGACCGAGTGGATCAGGGAGAATATGAAGGTAGAGATCGGCTTTCCGATCATCGCCGACAACGGGGCTGTCGCCTCGAAGCTCGGCATGATCCACCCTGGAAAGGGGACTAACACCGTCAGGGCAGTATTCGTGGTGGACCCGAACGGTGCCATCAGGCTAATGCTCTACTACCCCCAGGAGATCGGTCGGAACATGGGCGAGATCCTGAGGGTCGTCAAGGCCCTTCAGATATCAGACGAGAAGAAGGTGGCGATGCCCGCCAACTGGCCGAATAACGACCTCCTGGGCGACGAGGTTATAATACCTCCCCCCACCGACGAGCAGGCGGCGAAGGAGAGGCTTTCGAAGTACAAGTGTTTCGACTGGTGGCTCTGCCACAAGAAGCTGGACTGAAGCCCCTTCAACCTTTATTTTTTATTTACATCGGACCGAGTCACCGATCTCCGGAGGATCCTGCAAGAGGTGCTGATTTTGAACCGTCAAATAAAAGTGGATGATCGAATCCGCCGTCTCAAAAGGTTATCGACCAAATTCTTATGGATACCATACCTATCGATTTTCATAATCACAACCCCATCGGGCGCCGCCTCCGAGCCCTCCGGCGAACTTGCCTCCGAGATCGTGAAGCTCTGGCCCTATCACGCCTCCCTCGTGATCTTGGGGTTTCTGCTCCTGGTCTGGGGTATGACCGTCGCCAGGAGAAAAGAGAAGGGCTGGCTGAAGAAGCACAAGCACCTCGGAATTTCGGGAGCTTCCGTCTCCGTCGCCGGGATGACGATGGCCGCCTACATGATCTCTGTGGCCTCCCAGGAGCACTTCAGGGTCCCTCACGCCTACCTCGGATCTTTTGTAATCCTTCTCTTGATCATCACGCCAGCTTTGGGGCTCATCCAGCTAAAAGCGGCGAAAGATAATAAGGCTAAGATCAGAAGGGTTCACAGGCTCTTCGGCAGGACCGCCCTTTTGCTGATGGCGCTGAACATGCTATTCGGGATGCTGATCGTAAGCTCGGCCTGATGAAGAAAAAGGGCTCAGGGGGGAGTCCCTGCGTTCTTCTTTTTTATTCCACCTTTATATCCTCTTTTGCGGACCAGAGGCCGTGGACGTTGCAGTACTCCATGGCCATGATCGAACCGGACTTGGATAGCCTCACCTTCAGCTTCGCCTCGGGCTCTGAGCTGACCGGGGTGAAATCGACTCTTGCCAGCATGATCGGATTGAAAGCCCTTCCATCCTCCCGGAAGTAGACCTCGATCCACCTGATGGAATGCTCCACCTTGTTGGGGTGGTTTTGGACTGAGATCCTCAGCTCGAATGGCTCGTCAGCCTTGACGGCCTTCGGCGCCTCGATCCGAGGGGTGTGGCTTTCCCTTTTTCCCAGAGCTTCGCCAGCGGCCGCATCGAAAGTGTTTATCATCTCGCCAAGATGTTTATTCTCTTCAGTCATTTGTATCACCTGGTTTCATAAAGGTCTTCAAACCATTAAAATGTTTTTGGTATAAAGAATTTTAGATAAGTCATGGGTTGAGCCTCCAGATCGCAAAGTTCAGAACCGCCGCAAAGCTAACCCAGATTATGTAGGGAAGAAGTAGGGCTCCCGCGGTCCTCGATATAGCCCGAAACTTCTGGATGGTAAGAGCGATGAGAGCAACGAGTAGGGCGATGACGACGAGCCCCGCCAGAGGGGAGCGGAGGCCGAAAAAGGCCGCAGACCAGGATACGTTGACGGCGAGCTGGAGGACGAAGACCGCCAGGGCGGCTTTGGCCCTGGGGTCCGTCGGAGCCTCCCGCCAGATCAGGTAGGCGGAGATCCCCATCAGGGTGAAGAGGGCCGTCCAAACCGGGCCGAAGACCCAGTCGGGGGGTGCGAAGACTGGCTTCGCCAGGGCGGCGTACCAGGTGGGGACGTTCGGCGTGGTGAAGATCGAACCGATAAAGGCCGCGAGGTAGCAGGCGCCAAGGGACGCCGCCAGCTTGGGAAAGTCCATCCGTCTCATTCTACAACCTCATTCCAATCGGCGACGTCATGGAGCCGAACCTGCCGATACGATCCTCAGCAGATCAAACGGCGGCTCTGCGCCGTTCTCGTTCTGAGGCTCCGCAGCCCCCCTTTCTGCTTGAGGCGACATATCGAGGAACACGTGGTAATCGCCTCGGATCGTGCCGTCCTCTATGACGAGAACGCCCTCGCCGTCCCAGAGTCGGTCCCGCCGCTCCGTCTCTATCGAGAGGTGGCCGACGACCTCTTCTCCTCCGGCGGTCCTCTTCACCACCTCTGCCTCCAGCTCCGAGACCGCCTCCCCGCCGAATATCTCGATCTCGCCGAGGTGGTAAGGCCTATCGAAGAGGAGCATCTGGCCCCTGTAGTCGGACCCATCGCTCCCGCCCCCAAGGGAGAGGGACGGATCGATCGCGCTCAGATCGTCGATGAGCTTTTCGGCATGAGACGGCCGGGCGACCCTAGACCTTTCGACCATCAGGGTGAGGGGAAGGTCTGCCGTTGAGTTCGAGGCGGCGCCGCTTCCGGCCAGGATAAGGCCAACATCCTGGAGGGCTGGACCCACCGGCACCTTGGGCGGATACTCAGCCTCCTCCAGGATGGAGAAGAGCTGATCGCCGGGGGAGATGGCAG
The DNA here is from genome assembly GCA_035380685.1 of Methanothrix sp. Lineage (GTDB taxonomy): Archaea > Halobacteriota > Methanosarcinia > Methanotrichales > Methanotrichaceae > Methanocrinis. The sequence goes on from DAOSXX010000011.1 coordinate 9,512, forward strand.
CCGCAGCAAAGCCGGCGATAACCGTCGCCAGAGAGAGGATTGCCAAGAGAGATGCCAAGACATTCATTCTGCCGTCCACCATTATGCAGTCCACCCAATGCGGTCCACCCAAGACGGGCTGGATCGGCCCGTCTTTTCAGACATTTTCCAATTCCATCCTATAAACAACCTTTGCGAATCTTTGATCTGTATATAAAGTCAAAGCCTACCGAAACGTTGTTGTCATCGTCCGGCCTATACCGCATCGATGACCACACCTCCACAAGAGGATGAGAAGAAGAGGAACATCTACCTCCTCGGCCTTGTGAGCCTCTTAAACGACGCCAGCAGCGAGATCATCCAGCCGATACTGCCTCTATTCATCGCTTCTTTGGGCGCCGGCGGCCTCGCCGTCGGTCTGATCGGGGGGCTTTCTGACGGTCTCCCGAGCCTTCTCAAAGTCGTCTCTGGGTGCTGGTCGGATCGACTTAAAAGAAGAAAGCCCCTAGTCGCGGCGGGCTACGGCATCTCCGCCGTTGGAAAGCTCCTCCTCGCAATCGCTTCGAGCTGGCAGCAGGTCTTCGTCCTCAAGACGATCGAGCGGTCGGGAAAGGGGATACGGTCGGCGCCCCGGGACGCCATCATCGCCGAGTCCGCGTCCCGAGAGGGGCGGGGGAGGGGCTTTGGCATCCATCGGGCCCTCGACTCCCTGGGGGCGGTGGTCGGCTCTGTTTTGGCCTATCTCCTATGGCAGAGCGGAATGGATTTCAGAAATATCTTCGTCGTGGCGGGGATCGTCGCCTTCGTTGCCCTCCTTCCCCTGATCCCCGTCAGGGAAGAGGACCGATCCCATGCCTGCCGTATCCGGCCGGGCCTCTCAAACCTCTCGCCCGACCTCGGACCCTTCGTCCTCATCGCCTCCTTCTTCGCCCTGGGAAACTTCAGCTACATGTTCTTCATCCTGAGGGCCCAGGAGTTCTTCACAGGGAGGATGGCCGTCGGCGCGCCCCTCCTCCTCTACGTCCTATTCAATCTGGTGTACACCCTCTTCTCGATCCCCAGCGGGTCCTGGTCCGATCGGGTCGGAAGAAAGAAGGTACTGACCCTCGGCTACACCCTCTTCGCCCTCGTCTCCGTCGGCTTCGCTCTCGTCTCCTCGACGCCGGTTCTGGTCCTCCTCTTCGCCCTCTACGGCCTCGTCTTCGCCATCGTCGACGGCGCGGAGCGGGCCTTCGTCTCGGATCTGTGCGAAGCAGACGTCAGGGGAACGGGGCTGGGGGTCTACTACGGCGCTGTCGGCGTATCCGCCATCGGCTCTGGGGTTGTGGCGGGATTCCTCTGGCAGTACCAGAGCCCCGAGGCGACATTTCTCTTCGGGGCATCGGCGGCGTTTGCGGCATCGATCCTACTTCTAAAGATGAGAAATCCGTCGGCGATCTCCTGAATGGTTCTGTCAATTTATCGGTAGATGGAGAGTTATAATGAATTACTATGGAAGATGAGTAACACGATTACGAGGATGATAAGATGGAAAAATGGATGTGGAATGCGTCAGATTATAGTGCTGAACCCAAGAAATAATACTTATTTGGCCAATAGATGGGTCTCTGGATATCGACGGTTAGCCCGGCCAGTCGAAGTCGGCGAAGCTTTGAGACGTTGGCGGAAGTAGGTGGGGATTCTTTCTGCTCCCCGACCGGATCTGGAGGGCTTCGGTCTCCGAAGATGAAAGCTGCCGGCCACCGTTCTCCGTCCACCACCTCGCGATCACTTCCTCCAGCCGACGGCGGCGTTCGGGATGCTGTCTACCTCTGAGAAGTAGGGTTTGATGTCGATGAGCGGCGTGCCCTCCATGGCGTCGAGTCCCCGGACCTTCAGTTTCCCGCCGGAGACTCCGAGAAGCTCTACGACCCCGACGCCGATGGGGTTAGGCCGGTTCGGGGACCGGGTGGCAAAGACCCCGTGCTCCTTTCCGTCGTAAGGAGGAAAGGCCTTGAGCATGGTTCTATCCGCCCGGTCGAGCAAGTGGAGGTGGATGAGGTGGGTGCACCCCTCCACGTCCGAAAGACCCGGCAGGAACTCCTCGCAGACCTCCTCCGAATGCCTCCCCTGGAAGGGAGCATCACCCCTCGTCTTGAAGGGGGAGTGTATTACGCCGATCTGTTTGAGGTTCATGGCGAGGGGTTTGGGTGTGGAGGGAAAAAAGGGCTTTCGGTAAAGCACTTTAATAAGCGTGCTTTGGTACAAGAACATTAAATGTTAGCGTATATCGCAACCAAATATCTAATTATTTAAAACAACTTTTATCTTTAAAATTTCTTCGAGCGGTTCTTTTAGATTCTTTCCATAAAGTCTGCATTTTAACTCGATTACATTACCTGCAAGCTTTTTCAATAACAAAATCCTGATAGGCTCCAAAAATGCTTTTTCCGGTATATGATGTTTAATATCCCACTTTCTAAATCCTCTCCATATATTTCTATTATTTATGCTAATATAAGTTCCCTTGTCCTCAACTTCGGGATAGCTGCCCAAATCAAGATTGGGAACCTCAACAGAATAATCTAATGGATCTCTGGGTTTCCTAAAAGGATTTCTGGGTTTCATAAATATTTCTTTAGATATTCTTAATCCATCCTTTTTATCGATATCTATTTGAAATTGAGCATCTTCTATATACGCATCGCCCTCGTTTATTATTGTTATATTCAATTTGTGAGATCGTAGTTCATACAACTCATAATTATCTTGCTCTTTAAATGTTTCCTTAATGTTTCGAAGGTATTTTTCTAATCTATCAATACTTGTATCTTCGTAGGGAACACTAGCGAAAGAACTTTTATAATTAATATCGAAAATTTCAGTAGGATTTTCACTGAGTAGCTTTTTTTTCTCATCAATTACTTTCTGAATTTCCATTGCAGCCTTTTCTGATGGCAGATCCACATCACTTGCAGTTAATAATGTAATTTCTTTTACCTGAGGGAAATCACTGAAAAACATCCTTACCTTACCATTGAAGTCATTATGGCTTATTCGCTTAGCATAAATTCTATCGAAATCTTCCCTTATCATCTTAGTTTGAAAACTCCCTTTCTGATAAAACAGTCCCCTTTTTTTAATTTTTTACCAAAATCTTTTTTCATCATATACGGTTTATTATTGGCCTCTTTTATTCTAAAAATACCAACATATTTGCCATCTATTTCATAAGGAGAATACTCAATAAGTATGTCTGGCTCGATATTTTCTCTGATTAATTGTTGATAAGTGGCGCTATCAGAAAAATCCTCTTTTTTAATTCCAATAATATCTCGATCATTAGACGTTTTATGCTTCACTCCTACTATTATATATTTCTCTCCCTCTACATTAGCATTTGCCATAGATAGTATATCTTTTATAAGATCTTCATGTTTATCCTTTGTGTATTGAACGACTTTAAAATCTAAGCTACTATTTTCATTCTCATATCTGATTAATTCATCAATGCAATTCATTACAATCACACGAACTCCATAATACTTAAGTCCGTATTTAAAGATATCCTATTTAATTCATAAATTATCTGAAAAGGGACACTCCTAGGCCCTCCCCTACAGCAGCGCAGGACCGCCCCGGCTGTATCCGACCCCATCCAGGAAAGCCAGCCCGTCGAAGTCGGTGAGGCTCCGAGGGGTCAGCGGGAAATATGTCGTATTTTTCGCGCTCCCCAACCGAATCGTGAGGCCCTCGATCTCCGAGGCCGAAAGCCCCCGATCCCTGCGAGTCGGGATGAAGAGCCCCGATCCGGGCCCCGACGCGGCGGCGAACCCCGCCTCCAATGTCCCTGCCTCGGGCTCGCCGATGCCGTTCTCGTCGGAGACGCCAACGGCCGTTCCGACGACCGCGTAGCGCGGGCCGAAGATCTCGGCGAGATGAGCGCCCGCTGGCCACCATCGGAGGAAGTCGGCGCCGAGCTGCCATTCCGCCCTGCCACGCGAAAGGTGGCTGTTGTGGGCATAGACGAGAACCTTGCCCCGGCCCCGCTCACAAGAGACGATGTATTCGAGGTTATCCGCCATCATAAAATCACGAAGGCCGAGGCCAAGGGCGATCCGGTCGCTAGACTTTCGAGCGAGAACTGCATGATAGTTTAGAAGTTGCCGGGCGACCTTCGCATAATGAACTGCTTCAAGATAGCGGTTTTTTCCGCTCTTGGCCACGAGCTCCGGACGGCGGACCGATAGCTCTGATATCAGATCCTCCGTCTCGATCCGGAGCTCCGTCGCCTCCGTCGAGAGGCCCACTGACTCTGCCGGGTCCATCATGGCCGCCGGATTCTCCCAGTCGGGGTCTTCGCCGAGGAGCGAGTCGATACGCTTGCGACGCTCCCGACCGCCGGCGCTAGCGTCGTCGATCGAGGCGAGGTAGTCGAGGACGAAATGAAGGACCCGGCTTGGACTATCGGTGAAGGTCATCTCCGTCGGGCTGTCGAAGCCGTAGAACCGGAGTTTGATCCGATGGGCAGGGTCGGAGTTGTACACCCTCATCCACTCCACCAGCTCTCGATTCGCCTCCAGGTGGCCTAAGCCGTGACTGAAGCCTGTCTCCATGACGGCTTCGTACGATGCCGGGCCACGACCGGCCACGTACTCGTTCACCGCCCTTCCCCGCGGGAAGCTGCTCTCTATTGCGATGGCGCTGTAGCCGTGGACCTCGACCAGTCGCTGGAATATCCGGTTTCTGAGGAGGAGGACCTCCTCGCCACCGTGGAGCGCCTCGCCGAAGCCGAGAAGCTCGACCGAGTCGCTGAGGGAGGCGATGACCCTGTCAATGGCCTTGCTGAGTCTTTTGGATGAATCGAGGGGGAACGAAATCGCATTGCTGCAAATCCAGTCGTCGAGGATGGAATGGATCATGGCGGCGGTCACATCCTGAATTCAGGGATTATCCATAAAAATAAGCTGCGGCCCCGGTCCGACCCACCCGGCCCGGAGCCTTCCCTTCTACTTCCCCCGACCTTCACTCGATGAAGATCGCGGGCCTTCCGGGCTCCGCGTTTTTGCTCTTGCCCATGGGGTCATCGCCGGGCTCGTCGGCAGAATATACGGCGACCGGGCAGCCGAGGGTCTTCTCCAGGTACCTCTTCTCCCGGGAGAGGGTCTCAAACTCGTCGATCTTGAGAGGGTCGGAGTTGAGGGCATGAGCCCCCTTCATCAGCCTCTGGCCGTACTTGGGCGCCTCCTTCTTGTGGGCTGCAACCTCGGGGAGGGCCATCGAAGTCTTCATGATCGAGCCGACGTCGAGGCTTCCGGCATCCTTCAGGTCGAGGGCCGCCTTCAGCATCGCCCTCTTCCAGGCAGGCGTCGTGAAGAGGGTGATCTTGTTGGGAGCCCGGCTTGTGACCCTGATGATCTCTTCAACGTCGGAGAGGGTCCTCTCCAGGAGGTCCTCGGCCATCTCGGCCTCTGGGTCGATCTTCTCCGGGTCGGCCTCGGGCCACCGGGCGCGGGAGATGTAGGCGTCCTTCCCGAAGGCTTTCGCCTCCTCTCCAGAGAGTTCCTCCCAGATCTCCTCGCAGACGTGCGGAGTGAACGGAGCCATCAGCCTCACCCAGACGTCCAGGACCGATTTGAGACGATTTTTGCCGCCCCGCCTCTGGTACCATCGGAGGTCGTTTATCATGTGGTAGAAGGCGCTCTGGACCGCTCTCCTGGTCTGGACCGCCTCCAGCGCCTCCGTCGTCTCGATGATCCTCTTCGCCAGCTGGCTCTCCATCCAGCGGTCGATCAGCTCAGGCTCGGCAGATTCGTCGATCTCTTTGTCGGCGATGATCTCCCTCGCGAGGTTGTAGAACCGGACCACCTGCTGCCTCGTCGACTCGACCCCCTCATTTCGCCAGTCAGCGTCCTGGGTGTGCTCGGCGTTGGAGAGGATGTAGAGCCTCGTCACGTCCGCCCCGTTGGCGTCGACGGCCCGCCGAAGGGTGAGGAGCGGCCCCTTGGACTTTGACATCTTCTTTCCTTCCAGGGATACGAAGCCGTTGACGGCCATCGCCTTGGGCCAGAGGGACGGCGGGTAGATCGCTACGTGGTGGTAGAGGAAGAAGAGGAGGTGGTTAGCCACCAGATCCTTTCCCGAGGACCGGAGGTCTACGGGGTACCAGTACTGGAAGTCCTCTCGGATATTCCGGACCGTCTCTTCGGGTATCCCCGTGAGGTTGGCGACGTTGGCCGGGTCGCCCTTGCCGAGGAATATGTAGTCGAAGAACTCGGGGACGAGGCTATCGATCTCGAGGCCGGCGTTGACGTACTTTGCGAGGATGTAGTAGGACATGTAGATGGTGGAGTCGCCGAGGGACTCGATCAGCCACTCCTTATCCCAGGGGAGGTTTGTCCCGAGACCCTTCCTCCGGGCGCAGGCCTTGTCCTTCAGCCAGTCGACCTTGTTCTCAAACTCGGTCCTGATCTCCTCGGGGATGAGCCTCATCCCTGCCAGACATTCGAGGACCCGCCCCTTCCATTCGGGGTCGGAGTAGTTCAAAAACCACTGATCCTTGACCAACTTGACGACGCACCGGGTCCCGCACCGGCAGATGACGGGGGTCTCGCTGAACTCGTAGAAGACCTCGGCTATGTTCTGCTCTATCAGGTCAGCCAGGAGGATGTCCTTGATCTTCGAGACGGCGACCCCGGCGTACTTTCCCGTCCTCTCCTTCAGAACGCCGTTGTGAAACTCTCGCCGGTAGACGAGCTTTGTCGCCTCTTCGGCCCTGGGATCGTTCTGATCTTTCACCCCCAGCTCCTCTGTGACCTCGACGGCCGGAAACTCGCCGTAGTCGGGGACTTCGATGAGGGATATGAACTTGATATCTCGGAGGTCTTCGGTGATCCCGTAGCCGCTCAGGTCTTTGTCGTAGAGATCCTTCAACGCCAGGTAGTCGTAGGGGGCGTGGGCGGGAACGGACATGACGATGCCGCTTCCGTTGTCGGGATCGACGAAAGACGCCGGAAGGACCAGAACCTCGGCTCCGGTGAGGGGGTTTGTGACCCGTTTTCCGATCAGATCTTTTCCCCTAACCTCCCCGATCCGCTCCACCTTTCTGTCGGTGAAGGTCAGCTTCTCGTAGGCCTCCTGGCTTGTGATCCAGGTCTCGCCGTCGACCTTTGCTACGGCGTGGACGATCTCGGGGTTGACCCAGAGGTTAGTGACCCCGAAGACCGTCTCGGGACGGAGGGTGGCGCAGGGTAGGATCTTGCCATCGAACCTGAACTTGATCAGGGCGAAATCTATGATCGTCGCCTCCTCACCCTTGAGGATGTCGTGGTCCTCCACGGGGTTCAGATCGTTGGGACACCACCTCACGGGATGGCTTCCTTTGGAGACGTAGCCGAGACCCCTGAGGATGTAGTACTGCCACTCGATGAACTTCTTGTAGGCGGGGTCGGTGGTGGTGAACTCCCGCCTCCAGTCGATGGAGTAGCCGATCGACTGCATCGCTGCCCTGGACTCGCGCCTGAAGTAGTCGACGATCGCCTGAGGGGTTATCAGGGTTGCGAAGACCTCCGGGGGGATGTCGTGGTGCTCGGTGTAGACCTTCTCGATCTCGGGGTCCCTGTTTTTGACGAGCTCACTGAGGCCGACGATCGGAGTTCCCGTGACGTGAAAACCCATGGGGAAGAGGACGTTCTCTTCTCTCATCCGCCGGTACCGGGCTACCACGTCCCCGATGGTGAAGGTCCGCGTGTGGCCGGCGTGGAGGTTTCCGTTGAGGTAAGGGTAAGGTATCGTTATGAAAAACTTCTTTCGGAGGGCCGGTTCCGCATGGAAGACCCCCTCCTCAGACCACTTTTTCTGCCACTTCGATTCGATCTCAGAGGCCCTGTAATCTTCGAGCAAACTATCTCCTCCGCCTCGGTCAGAGGGCCTTCTCCTCTGCCACCATCTTCTCCATCCTGTTCACGGCCTCGTTGATCCTCTCGGTCGGCTGGGTGACTGAGAACCGGACGTAACCCTCGCCAAAGTCGCCAAACCCGACGCCGGGCGTCGCCACGATCCCGAGCTTGTCGATCAGCTTTCTCGTATACTCCTTGGACTTGCCGCCGGTCCAGGCCCAGAGGTAGAAGGTCGCCTCGGGCTTCTCGACCTCAAGGCCGATCTTCGCAAGACCCTGGTAGAGGAGCTCGACCCTCTCCTTGTAGGTCTTCCTCATATCGGCGGCTATCTTTTGAGAGTTTTTGAGGGCGACTATGCCGGCGTCCTGGACGGCGCCGAAGTTTCCGGAGTCGATGTTACTTTTGACGTTGCCGATACCCTTGATGATCTCGGAGTTTCCGACGACGAAGCCGACCCTCCAGCCGGTCATGTTGCAGGTTTTGGAGAGGGAGTGAAACTCGACGGCAACGTCCCGCGCCCCCTCCACCTCCAAAATCGATGGGGGCCTCTTATCGCCGAAGTAGACCTCGGAGTAGGGGTTGTCGTGAAGGACGATCAGGTTGTTGTCAGCCGCGAAGTCCACCAGCTTTTTGAAGAATCCGATGTCGGCGCAGGCCCCCGTCGGGTTGTTGGGGTAGTTGAGAAAGATCAGCCTCGACTTTCGGGCCTGGTCGGAGGTTACGGCGTCCAGGTCCGGGAGGAAGCCCCGCTCCCTTTTGAGGGGGAGGATGACGGGAACGCCTCCAGCAAACTCGACGGATGTTTTGTAGACGGGGTAGGCGGGGTCGGGGATGAGGGCCATGTTTCCAGGGTTCAGAAACGCCAGGGGCGCGTGGGCGATCCCCTCCTTTGAGCCGATGAGGGCCAGGACCTCGGACTCGGGGTCGAGGTCGACGCCGAAGGTCTCCTTGTACCAGTCGGCGACGGCCGTCCGGAACTCGATCTTCCCCTCGTAGGAGGGGTACTGGTGGTTCTCGGGGTTCTTTGCCGCCTGGCAGAGGGCGTCGATAATTATTGTGGGGGTGGGCAGGTCGGGGTCGCCGACCCCGAGGTCGACGACGTCCACCCCTTTCTTCTGGGCCGCAAGCTTCGCCCTGTCGATGGCGGCGAAGGGGTACGGTGGGAGGGATTTTATCCGATCAGAATACATGAATATTATCTCCATCAGCGGTATACATTCACGCCGTCGCCACTGCCGGGATCGGACCAGGATCGCGGGGCGGCGCGGCTCTTGCGAGATAGTAAAATGTCACGTTGTATATAAGAGTAGAGGAAGAGATGCTTGATATCGAAGACCTGACCATCTGGCTCCCCCGGGAGGCCGTGGAACTTTATCAGAAAGAGGGTATAAGAGAGCTCTATCCGCCCCAGGCTGAGGCGGTGGAGAGGGGGCTTCTCGAGGGGAAGAGCATGCTCGTCTCGGTGCCGACGGCCGCCGGAAAGACTATGCTGGCGGAGCTGGCGATGCTGAAGGCAGCTCTCGCAGGTGGGCGATCCCTTTACATAGTGCCCCTGCGAGCTCTCGCCTCGGAGAAGCAGGCCGCATTCTCGCGATTTTCGGACCTCGGCGTCAAGGTGGGGCTCTCCAGCGGCGATATGGAGAGGCGCGACGAGTATCTTGGACGAAACCAGATCATAGTCGCCACCTCGGAGAAGGCCGACTCTCTCATCAGGAACGGGGCCCGGTGGATCCGCGACCTCTCGGTCCTGGTCGTCGACGAGATCCATCTCCTCGACTCGACGAACCGGGGTCCGACCCTGGAGATGACGATTACAAAGCTGATGAGGATCAACCCGAAGATGCAGGTTCTCGGCCTATCCGCGACGGTGGCCAACGCCCGTGAAGTTGCGTCGTGGCTTGGTGCCGACCTCGTCGAGAGCCGCTGGAGGCCGGTGGAACTGAAGGAGGGGGTGATCTGCGACGGCGTCCTCAATTTCCCGGGGGAGACGGTATCCATACCCTCGCGCCGGGACGACCTCGTCGACCTCGTCAAGGACACCATGGACCAGGGGGGTCAGATCCTTATCTTCGAGAGCAGCAGGCGGAACGCCGAGGCTACGGCTGTAAAGCTCTCAAGGGTCGCATCAAAAAGAACGGAGAAGTCGAGCCAGGGAGAGGGCAGTGAACAGATCCAGGACGGCTCGCGCCTCTCTGAGAAGGTTCTGGCGACCGGAGAGAGCGAGACGGGAAAAAAGCTCGCCGAGTGTGTCAAAAACGGCGTCGCCTTCCACCATGCAGGCCTCCTCGCCGAGCAGAGGGCGATCGTCGAGAAGGGTTTTCGGTCCGGCGAGATCAAGGTGATAGCCTCGACACCGACCCTCGCCGCGGGCCTGAACCTTCCGGCGAGGAGGGTTCTGATAAGAAGCTACAAGCGGTACGAGGGGGCGAGGGGGATGGTGGCGATCCCGGTGATGGAGTACCGGCAGATGGCGGGGAGAGCCGGAAGGCCCGGCCTCGACCCGAGGGGCGAGTCGTTTCTGATGGCAAAGAGCGATTCCGAGATGAAGGAGCTTATGGACCATTACGTCCACGGCGAGCCGGAGGAGATCTTCTCGAAGCTATCCATGGAGCCGGCCCTCAGGACTCACCTTCTCTCGACGATGGCGACGGGCTTTGCGAACGACGCCGATGGATTGAAGAAGTTCGTCGACTCCACCTTTTACGCCCACCAGCAGGACGCCTGGCACCTGGACGCCACCATCGAGAAGGTCCTGGAGTTCCTCGTCGAAAGCCAGATGATCGAGCCGGACCTGCAACCGACGCCTCTGGGGGAGCTCGTCTCACGGCTCTACATCGACCCCCTCACCGCCAGGATCGTCGTCGACAACCTCCGGTCGAGGGAGACGGCCAAGGTCACGGACCTGACCCTTCTGCACCTGATCACCATGACCCCGGATATGGACACCCTATATATCCAGGCCTCCGACGGCTGGGTCGAGGAGTTCATCGACCAGCACTACTCCGAGTTCTGCAACGAGGAGAACTACGACTGGATGATGAGGGAGGCGAAGACCGCGGCCCTCCTCCTGGAGTGGGTCTCGGAGGCGGAGGAGGAGAGGATCGCCGACCGGTTCAGGGTCGGGCCCGGAGACATAAGGCGGGTGGCGGAGACGGCCGAGTGGCTGATGCATTCGGCGGGCCGCCTGTCGGAGCATCTGGATCTGGGCGCCACCTTTCGGATCTACCAGCTCGAAAAGAGGATCCACTACGGTGCGGGACCTGACCTCCTGGGCCTACTCGACCTGAAGGGCGTCGGCAGGGTGAGGGCAAGAAAGCTTCACCGGGCCGGGTACACCAGCATCGATAAGCTGAGGGAGGCGAAGGCGGCCGACGTCGCCGAGGTCGTCGGCCCCAGGATCGCAGAGAAGGTGATAGCCCAGCTCAGGGCCGGCGGAAATGGAGGGTCGTTATGATGGCATGGCAGCCAGCGGCCCTCGGGCCTCAAAGACGATCGGCTCGGACTGAAGGACGAATGAAGAGGGTATGAAGGGCGCGTTATGCAGGTGAATCTCGGCGGCATAGTCCCCCTCTCGACCCTGGACTGGACTGGGGTCTCCGCCGCCGTCATCTTCATGAGGGGGTGCCCCCTCCGCTGTCCCCACTGCCACAACTGGCATCTCCAGGCCGGGGAGAGCTTCGAGGACCTCTCGGAGATCAATAGGAAGATTGACGAGGCAGAGCCCTTCATCAGCGCCGTGATCCTCTCCGGCGGCGAGCCCCTCGTCCAGCTCGCGGCCTCTCGGGCCGTGGCGCGCCACGCGAAGGAGATGGGCCTTAAGGTGGGCGTAGAGACCTGCGGACGCTTTCCGACCCGCCTTGCCCAGCTCATCGACGAGGGGCTGGTGGACATGGTATTTCTCGACGTCAAGGAGGTTTTGACGGACCCGGAGTACGCCGCCGCCACCGGACGAAAGGACGTCGCCCCTCGGGTGATGGAGAGCCTGGAGGTCTGTCTGGCGGCGGGGGTCCCCACGGAGGTGAGGACGACGGTCTTTCCCAACATGCCTTCCCTCGACGGCCTTTTGGAGATCGGAAATTTCCTCAGGATGCTTGGGATCGGGTCGATCACCCTCCAGCAGGGGCGTCCGAGCGACCGGGAGAAGCCCTTCGACCCGGTTCCCATAAAGTTGCTCAGAGACATGGCCCGGACGATGGAGGAGCGGTACGGGATCGACACCACCATAAAAAAGGGGCCTCTGCCCTCCCGGAGCCGCCCCTATCAGACGGAGCTATTCCAGATATGCCAGCTCCGAAAGCCGCATCCAAAGATGCGAAAAGATCCGATGAAAGAGAAAGACGATCAAAATCGGAATCAAGATCGAACTCAAAATCAAAATCACGAAAATGGGTGACAAGAGTTGAAGATCGTGGGCTTTGTGGGGATGCCCGGCTCCGGGAAGTCGGTGGCAGCAGACGTCGCAAGAGATATGAACATACCCGTCGTCGTCATGGGCGACGTCATCCGGGAGGAGGCGGCGCGGCGGGGCCTCGACCCCACCGATCGAAACCTCGGAGCCGTGGGAAACGATCTCAGAAATAAGGAGGGCCCCGACGCCATCGCCGCCCGGTGCCTCGCGAAGATCCGCGAGACGGAGGCGCCCGTGGTCGTCGTCGAGGGGATCAGGAGCAAGTCAGAGGTGGACCTCTTTCGGAAAAGCTCGAACGGCTTTTCGCTCATCGAGGTTTACGTCCCCGACGAGGTCCGGCTCGCGCGGATCGGATCGCGGGGCAGGTCCGACGACGCCAACGAGTCCGACCTCGCAAAGGCCGTTGCGAGTCGGGACGCCCGGGAGCTCGGCTGGGGGATGGGCGAGGCGATCCGGGCGGCCGATCTGCGGATCGAGAACTCGGGGAGGGTGGAGGAGTTCGAGGGGAAGGTGAGGGTGGTGTTGGAGGGGCGAGGGTGAAATTCTCAAAATCCTGCGGTTGATCGAAACTCTTTTTAGTGCAAACTCAAGCGCTTTGTAATACCGCTCAACTTTGGCATGTTGGGAAAAATAGATAAAGTTTGAACATGATAAGCCAAGTCAACCCTCTGGTGCTGAGGTCGGATTGAGATGCTGGAGTTCGAAATCTTCGATCTAATGATGTTGATTACGAGATTAATCCTATCCGTCATACTAGCGGTAATGGTTATATTAAGTAGATATTTGTTAAGCGGCATCGAGATCATAGAATCTCTCGAAAGAATCATGAGCGCTTTTAGTGGCTTTATGACGTCTATGCTAACTATCGCTGGGACGATCCTAATCTTTGTGTTTTTTATCATGTTCATCCGTTGGCTTACTAAAGATGAAGATGGTATGATTATCCTCCCCTTTGAGGTAGCAGCCGGATCGGAAGGGTATAGCGGTAAGGCTATATCCCAGCACCTCACCGCAGAACTGTTGAGGATTCGCCAAATTCACGAAACGAATGATGGATACGGATGGGAGTCCGAATCAAGATCATTAGAGTGGCAGATTATGCTACCTTCAATATTAATCCCAGAAAATTTAAGAGCTTCAATACCAACCATCAAAGGCGAATCTTTGACTAACGTTCTGTCGAATTTGGGATCTGTCCCTATGGGCACGATCATAATACCTCTTGGTCCAATAATAGAGGCCCTTAAGCAGATCTATCCTTGGCGAAAAAAAGGATATGTAATAACAGGAAGTTTGGAAGAATACGGATCTACGATAAGCCTAGTGGCCTGCCTAGAAAATCATGAAGAAATGAGATCCTGGGAAGTGATATCTAATGTTTACTATAATAATCGGTCAAACTATGAGATCATCCCCGAACTTTTGACGGATCTCGCTTTCAAAATTGTTCGCGATCTCTCAGATAAAGAGATCACCGCCAAAACCTGGCAAGGTTTTAAGCATTTCACCAATGCATTCGATAATTATCACGAGTATTGTTTAGCTGGTAATATGGAATATTTGAATAATGCTCGCAGAGATTGTCTAAAAGCTGTAAAGGCTGAGCCGAAATATGAGAGACTATTGACCTTGTTACATAATCTGGGTTTAGAGTTCGCCGATAAAAAAGATTTTTCCAAAGCTGAAGAAATGTTTCTTCAAGCAATCAATATAAAATCAGGGGACTATTCCGCTTTGATATTGCTGGGATATTTTTACCTCCTCCAAGATAAATATGATCAAGCACTCAAGTATTGTAAGAAATCTGTAAAAATTAAAAAAGATGAGTCTTTAGGGTATTACCTAACAGGACTGACTCTTCATATTTTGGGTCGTAAAGACGAGGCGATCACAGCCTATGAAAATGCGATCAAAAACGATCCGAACGACCCAAGCATACATGTCTCACTTGCCAGTTTATACCGTAAGCACGGAATGGAGGAAAAGAAGGTCGACCACTGCAATCAGGCTAGAGCACTGATATCAATTGAAGACGAATATGACCGTGCATTCTTTGAAGAAGTTTGTGGGAGATCTGAAGAAGCCATCAGACTTCTCAGAATCGCATTGGAGAAAAATCTAGCATCTGTAGAATGGTTGCGCCGGGACGTTGAACTCGAGTTCCTCCGGGACGACCCCCGCTTCTCGGCCCTGTTGGACGAGTTCTCCGAAGACGAGGAGAAGGAGCCGGAGTGATCCCGCGCCGCCCGCCCGGCGCCGAAGGCGCGCGGCGGTCGATGCTCAGAAATCCGCGCCAGTAGTCGGCGGCCCTCTGCCTGAAAGATAGAGGGCACGAGGTCGAAGATTTCAAGATGGATCAAGACCGAATAATGTTAAACTCTGCCAACGAACTGACCGTACCGTGACCATCTCGCTCCAGACGACGTGAGCGTTTCGGGTGTTTTTGACATGAGAACTGGCGTTGCAAACCTGCCCCTCCACGGCGGAAAAGCTCCTCCCTGGCTCTTCAAAAGGATGGTGGGCCTGGCGGGGGCCGTGGTGGAAGCCGTGATCTACGAGCACGGCTCCGAGGAGCTTCTCCGCCGGGTATCCGACCCCTGCTGGTTTCAGGCCCTATCCTGCGTTCTCGGCTTCGACTGGCACTCCTCGGGAACCACTACCACCACCACGGGAGCTTTGAAATTGGCCATAAACCCCGAGGTCCACGGTCTGGCCGTGGCCGGAGGCAAGGGCAAGACCGGCAGGAAAGCCCCTCTCGACATCCAGACGGCGGGCGACCTTTTCGCCATGTCGCCGGAGAAGATCGAGGAGCTGAAGCTCGCAAGCAAGATGGCGGCAAAGGTGGACAACGCCCTCGTCCAGGACGGCTACCGGCTCTACCACCACGTCCTCATCTTTTCAGATACGGGAAGCTGGGCCGTTGTTCAGCAGGGGATGAGCGAGACTGAGACTTACGCCCGACGGTACCACTGGCTCTCCGAGAGGGTGGCGAGCTTCGTGGAGGAGCCCCATTCCGCCATCTGCGCCCAGGATAGGCTGAACTCTGTTCTGGACTTAACGTCTATGGAGAGCAGGGAGAACCGGGATGTCACATTGGATCTGGTAAAAGACGGCCCCGCTCACTTTTTGAGGTACACCAGCCAGAGAACCCTCTCCGACTTTTCGAGCCCTCCAGGGCCGGCGGGTTTTGTCTCAAGCCAGCATTTGGATCTGACCCTTCCACGTCGTCACGAGATCCTGCCAAAGGACCTGGGAAAAGACGGGATCAAGGCGCTGGAGATGGCCTACGAGATCCAGCCCGAGAGGTACGAGGATCTGATCGCCCTCAAGGGGATGGGACCTAAGAGGATCCGGGCTCTCGCCCTCATCTCCGAGCTGATCTACGGTGCCGAAACCTCCTGGAAAGACCCGGCGAAGTTCAGCTTCGCCCACGGCGGCAAAGACGGCTATCCGTATCCCGTCGACAGGGAGACCTTCGACCATTCGATAACGACCCTGAAGGAGGCCGTGGAGAACGCGAAGCTGGATAAGAGGGAGAAGTACGACGCCATCAAACGGCTGAAAAGGTACACCGGTGCAGATACCGGTGCGGATACCGGTGCAGATTCGGGGGTCGGGGGTCAATTTTGAAAGTACCGCCGATCGCGTCACCAGCTTCTTAGCCGAAGAAATCCATACTGTAACTTAAGTTCGACGCTCAGGAGAGAGATTTGTGACCAAAAGCAGTTCTTCTGGAGTAAAGTTGTTGGCCTTGACGATGGTTTTGCTCGCATCCTCGATCGTCCAGGCCTCTGACCTGCAAAGCCCCCTGACCGAAGAGGAGTGGCAGCTGGCGCGGCAGGTCAACGATTATCGTGAGGATAACGGGCTCGCAACCGTCCCGGTCACCAACTCGCTGACCAAAGTCGCCCGAACCCACGTCGCGGACCTGAACACATACCACCCTGATACGGCTACTTTCGGAACGGGCGACTGCAACCGCCACAGCTGGTCGAGCCACGGCGACTGGACGGCGGTCTGCTACACCGGGAGCGCCCAGGCATCGCAGATGTGGAACAAGCCCCGGGAGATCACCGAGAGCTACACCGGCAACGGCTACGAGATCGCCTTCTGGAACAGCCGGGGTGCTACGCCTTCGTCCGCCTTGGGTGAATGGATGAATAGCGCCGCCCACAGCGACACCATCCTCCAGCGAGGCATATTCTCAGGCACGGTCTGGCAGGCCATGGGCGTGGCCATCGACGGCGACTACGCCGTGGTCTGGTTCGGCAAGGATCCAGACCCCGCAGGCCCCGTCCCCACCACCGACACCTCCGAGGCTGAAGCGGCATACTCCGGCCTGACCCTATCAGCCAGGAAAGAGGAGTACGCCCGGGGAGAGACGGTCCAGTTCGTCTTGAGGAAAGCGACTCCGGGCAGCGCAAGCCTTGTAGGAGCTTATTACGAGATCGAGAAGGATGTCGATGGCGAGTGGAGAGCCTACTACAGGACGAACCCCGATAACTGGCGCTTCAAGACCCCTGTCATCGAGTTCGGCGGAGTGGCGAAGGCGATCCAGTGGGACCAGCGCCAGAGGGTCGATCCCGAGAACGTCGCCTCCCGTGGCGGGTACCGGATCAAGTTCTACGCGCCGGAGGCTTTCGACGGCTTTTTGACCGCGGAGTTCGCGATCGTTTAGGCGATCGCTGCAACCGGCGGCTGCATATCTCATGGGGCAAGATCGAGATTCGACAGGGGAGACGCTCGGTGTGCTGCAGCACGAATCGAGGCTCGAATTCCCTGCGAGCATCTTGCCCCAGCTCCCATTTCTCGCCATTTCTCAAGGCAAGGGTGGCCGCTAACAGCATCTTGCGCGGCCAAACTCACTGATTAACGGCGGCCTCTTCTGAAGATGTCCTCCCACTCTTATTTCCGGAAATAATTTCGCCGATCTCTGCGCGGATCTGCTCTTCGGCGACTCGCCCAAGCTCTATGGGCCGGATTAATCACCCGATTCGGCCAGCGTCATTTCATGAGAGTCGACGACCATCGGGGCTCTTGCGATTGTTTCGGCGGGGATCTCCTGCATTTCCAGAGAATAAGAGCCCACCCCCCAGATGTGGACGCCGGACTTCAGGTCGGAATCGGAGAAGAGAGGCGTCTTCGAGGTGGTAGCGGCACATGTGACGTCGGCTTCGTAGGCCGCTTCTTCGGGTCTCGAGACGGCTCGCAGGTCCTGGGGAATGGGACCCCTTCTCGCCATCTCATCTGTGAAGGAGAGGTTGTGCTCATGGGAGGGAGCGTACAGCAGACGGTCTCTATCTGGCGCACTGTGCAGGCGGCCTCCAACTGGGCGCGAGCCTGCACCTGTAAGGATGACGGCCAGGGCTTCGACATCCAAAAGAGCCGTCATCTGGCGGGTTACCAGTGGGAAATAATGTATCAGAGGTGGTTACACATATACAGCATAAAAACGAAGCAAAAGATTTATATGCATTAATATAGCTATCATATCTTAAAGGAGTTGACAGGATTGAGCTACAAGTTAATTGGAAAAGTTGATGAGACAAACCCGATATACACATTTATAAAAGAACATCTGGCAGGATCTAAACTTCATCTAGAAATTTGTGAATTGGATGACGTTATTTCTGTTGAGACTCATGATGTATACATTGTTGATTCGAAGGCAGCGTTGATGGACGGAAATCTTAAATATATTGATTTTTTGAAATCGATTTTCACAAAAGATAGTTCGCTCCTTCTCTTAGACTTGGACGAAGTCTATAAAAGGAAATTAATTGAATACATCGGATTCAGTTCTACTGGAATTTCTGACGCTTTTTTTATTTCAACTAAAAAAAATGTATCTGATAAAATAGAGACACATATTGTGGACTTCAAGAGTAATGACGATTGTCATCGCTCAAGCATTAGCTTCAATTCGGAAGGTGAAGTGATCCCAGAGAAGGACGGGCCGCATGTAATTAATGACGATTATAACAAAGATAGAGTCGAGTCTTTTTACGAAAAAATGCGCGATGTCCATTTCGCGAAGCCAGATGAGGATAATGATATACCGCCTGAATTGAAATACAAAAAATGGATATACTCGGTAAATTATCCTTGGAATTGTTGGGAACGACCTCATTGGTACAATTTTGTTCCGAGGAAACAGAATACACATGGAGATATGACTTATACGGTATACGCATTTTTAGACGAAGCGGTGAATTTAAATAAGTTTGATTGGATATATGTAGATGTTGAGGGGTTGTGGTCTACAGGTGGCATGAATCAAAACAAACATAATGAACGCGGATGGTCAATAGGGTCCATCGACATATCAATTCCAGACCCATCGGGCTTTTCTTATTATAAATGCCATCCCACAAATGTGAACGATGTTCAAACGGTGACTACGGAGATGGGTTTCGATGTCGGTTATCAACAAGGTTCAGGGGTGCAGGGCTCATATCATTTTGGAAGTTCTACGACTAAAAATATACGCGATTGGGAGATAAAACTCTTAAGCCGTAACAAGTGGCTTTTTGAACAAAATCACCCTTTTAAGGGCAAAACGACAAGCTTTCCTGACGGGGCACTTCACTGGCAGAGTTCGCAATGTAGAGAAAGAATACATGATCTGCCAAATTTGTCGAAGCTTTCAATTGATGTTGACACAAAATCTGCATGGAAAAATAACAAGCATATTCATGGTGTCGTAACGATTAAACCGTATCTGAGCGTTCTGTATAATTATTTGGCAGTTAAAGATTGGAGCTGGTGTCCTGGTAACCCTCATGATTGGAAAGCTATAGAGTGGTCGGAATATTATGAGCGGACGCATGCGTTCGACATTGATTTGGGGGTACTTGATAAACTCTCATGAGGGCAGTTTCTAAGGTTGATGTCAGCCTCAGGTTGGCGGAGCTGGGCCTGAAGTCTCCGAGATCCTGGGGCCATCACCTCTGCTACATCCATCCACAATGAAACCGCTATTGAGTGCTGCCATTCTATTCAAATTCATTTTTAGAATCCCTCCAAATGTACTGGGCGCGACCGAGGAAAACTTGGAACTTCATCTGATATATAATCATAAATATAGATCTGATATAATATCTAGAAAGGCCTCGGGCGCCAAAACCGATTTAACGGATTAACATGACGAGGATAGGATTATGTCAATGACATACATCAGGATCATCTTTTCAGTCCTCTTGACCGTCTGCCTGATCAGCAGCGCGGTTGCATCCGAGGCCTCGGCTGAGTACATGACGCCGATCGCTGGCGATAGCTCCAAGGGGGAGCTTGTCTCTTTTCTCGACGAGGCAAAAGAGCGCGTTCTGAATAACGGCCAGGACGAGGCCCTCGAGGCCTTCGGCGACCCCTCGGGGGAGTTTGTCAGGGGCGACCTCTACGTCTTCGCCTACGACTTCAACGGTACGCTTCTCGCCCACCCCTACCTGCCGGAGCTTGTGGGCAGAAACAACCTCGACCTGGTGGACGCGAACGGCGTCCCCATGATCAAAAACTTGATGAAAGTCGCAGAGCGAGGCAGCGGCTTCCTCTACAGCGTCTACCCAAACCCCGTCCAGGATAACGCCGATGAGCTGAAGCTCGTCCGCGCCCTCAAGTTGGACGACGACCTCTGGATAGGCTCGGGAATCTACCTGGCCGCCCAGCCGCCTCGGTTCAGCCCAGAGGACCGGGCGTCTTTGGAGGCGTTCGTGGATGAGGCGCTGAACTACTCCCTCGAGAACGGAAGGGATAGCGCTCTTGAGGCCTTCAACGACCCAGAAGGGGAGTTCGTCCGGGGTGACCTCTACATATTCGCCTACGACTTCAACGGCACCACCCTCGCCCTCCCCTTCCAGCCCGAGATCGTCGGAGAGAACCGGATCGACCTTGAAGACGCGAACGGAGTCGCCTTCATCCGGGATTTCCTCTCCCTGGCCAGAGGCGGCGGCGGTGAGTCCTACTACCTCTACAAAAACCCCGCAGAAAACATGACCGTAGAGCTGAAGCTCAGCCGCGTGAAGAAGGTGGACGAGACCTGGTGGCTGGGTGCAGGGATCTACGGCTCTCGGGCTTCCGCTGAGAATCTGTTTTTGAAGAAGCCAGCAACCAGAGAGGAGCTGAAGAGCTTCGTCCAGGAGGCGGCAAGCCACGCCCTGGTGGTGGGAAGGAAGAAGGCCTTGGCCGATTTCATGGACCTAGAAGGCCCCTGGGTCCGAGGCGACGTCTACATCTTCGCCCACGACTTCAACGGCACCGCCCTCGCCCTCCCATACCTCCCCTCGGCGGTGGGAACCTATAGGCTCGACGTCCAGGACGAGCGGGGAGCTTATATCGACCAGGATATGCGCTCCATCGCCATGAACGACGGCAGCGGCTTTTACGAGTACCGGTGGACTAACCCCATCACCGGTCAGACTGAGCCCAAGGTCAGCTACGTTATGAGGGTGGACGAGACCTGGTGGCTCGGGGCCGGGATCTACGAACCGTAGCGAGAACGAGCCCGCGGCCGGGACGGACCCGGCCCGCTTTTTAATGAAAGTTCGTATCGGATTATTTACGTCCGTATCAGATTTGTTTATATTTCACCGAAAAGATAGACTATCAAAGAAAGCTGGAGGGAAATTCATGCTGGATATACTCCGAAAGAGAAGGAGCGTCAGAAAGTATAGGGATGAAGATATCGACCCCGAGATCGTGGAGCTCTTGAAGGAGGCTGCCCTCCGTTCGCCCACTTCTCGCAACTTCAGGCCCTGGAGGTTCTTCTTCGTTGAAGATCAAGAGAAGCTTGAGGCCCTGTCGCGGGCGAAGCCGAGCGGCTCGTCTTTTCTTGCAGGAGCCCACCTGGGGGTCGTCGTCTGCGCCGACGAGGACGAGTCTGACGTCTGGGTTGAAGACTGCTCGATAGCATCGATCATACTGCAGCTGGCGGGCCAGAGCCTGGGGCTCGGATCCTGCTGGATCCAGATAAGAAGGAGGATGCACAACGATTCAAAGACGAGCGAGGAGCATGTCCGGTCGGTCCTGGGCCTATCCGAAAATATCAGGGTCGAGTCGATGATCGCCTTCGGATATCCTGACGAGGAGAACGCCCCGATCCCCGCCGAGGAGCTCCAGCGCGATAAGATCCTCTCGATCTGAGAAGGACGGACGACAGAACCAGCCGAAAAACGGCGCCGGCTGAGAAAAGGAACTGCCGGAAAGAACGGGCATCGGGGAGAACGAGATCTGCTGCTCAGGTGCTCTGAAAAGCCGGCAATGAGCTATCCAGCTCAGGTTCTCTTTCGGCAGCTCGCCAGCGCCAGGAGGATTTTCCGGTGCTGTCTCTCCTACCAGCATATTCTGAATCTGGTTGATATCTGCGCTCAAGCTCTATGGCGGGCTGAGGATACTTATTCCGGCTTATGAATACGTTATTTGTCAATTTACTTTCTTATGCTGTCTTATATTTCCAAAACACTTAAATATAATAACCATACTTATGTACATTGAGGTGTTTGAAGTGAAAAAAATGGTTGTAGTGTTGATCGCCTTGGCCGTCTTGGGCCTCTTTTACGGAGTAGTCGCCGATGCAGACGCCAACGGCGATGAGAACTACCATGATCACAGCGAAGAGCACAGCTACGGGAACGGCGAGCCTCCCGAAGACGGACAGGCGAGAGAGGAATCGAGAACAAGAACCAAGGATTGTTGACGCAAAGAACCACCTCCAATTTTTTCCTGTAGGCCCTCTGGTCCCGCAGCGTTCAACTTGGTCAGCCGACTGATGGGCCGATTTCAAATTCTTTTTCCATTGCCCGGACTCCAGTCCATTTTCAATTTGCAACCGAAAGGGGGATGCTCGCTAGCCACCCATCCAACCTTCATGAAGGTCGGACGAAAGCCGAAGCCAGAGTCCCCCGAGGAGATGGCTCTTGTCCATGACGCCCTCAAAAACCCGATCAGAAGACGGATGTTCGTCCTTATGGTGGACGGAAGCTTCTCGATCCAGGAGATCGCCGAGGCGGTCGGGCCGAAGATGCTGGACTAACACCTCCATCGGATGTAGCAGGCGGGGCTCATCGAGGTCGGAGAGGAAGGAGCCATAGCCCTCACCGAGTCGGGAGAGGCCTATGGCGCTCTCGTCAAGTCTCAGGCCGAGAAGGGGGGGCTGGATTAAACTGCTGATAAAATATCGGTATATATTTTCAATATCTTCTCAATTGGTGATCAAAGATGCCCTGAGAGATTATCCAGGCTTGAGCGCTTCCTTGCCATCTTTGCAATCTGGCTGGGTGAGGTCTGCTACGTCTATCTTTAATGACGTGAGGGATTTCGAGGTGGTAAACTTTATTACACATTACGATCATAACAATTCAAGTTAATGTAGTTTTACTATCATCTAGTTGGGCTCAAATCATTGGAGGATGGATAGTTGGACTCAATGGATGATACTCGGTGGGGTTGGTGCTTATGAGTGAACCAGCTTTAATAATGATAGCAACGAATGAGGGTTTTGCCTTGAATTTGGCTATTATTATAAGTATTTTTAGATATATTATGATTATAATTGATGAATTCGTAATTAGCAATTTAATGACACCAATTAATATTGTGATTCTAATAACCCATTTTAAAAGTATAATAATCAATTTCATTAATTCAGCTAGCGAATTTCTATTAGCTCTCATCCAGTTTTTGGTTATTTTGGCCGTTACCATTCCACTTTTTCTCATCGCTCGCAGGATCGGCCGAAAAGAACGGGGCATAGTTGTAATGCCCTTTGACACCTTCTCTGATGACGGCTCAGATGGCGGGAAAGAGAAGCACGATGGTAAGGCTGTATCTGATCTATTGACTTACGAGATACAGAAGATATCGAATATCCATAACCAGGAAATTCGTGAGATTCCTATAAAGATTCCACAAACCACCCATTTATTCAAACAAAAGTTTAATATTTACTCTGAAACGATGACAGGCCTGTTTCCCAAAAGTGAGACTTTGGAGTATAGCGTAAGTGAGATGGGCACTGTAAAAACAGGGTTCTTAGAACTCTCCCTCGGACAGCTCTTAACGGCATTCAAAAGATTACTTCCTGAAGAGTATCGGCATGATATAATTACCGGAAGTCTTCAAAAATATGGTCCGAATATAAATATCATAGCCTATATGGAGGGAAAAGGCGTTCATGCGTGGAAGGTTGGTCGAAAAATAAGTGAAAAAGACAATTACAGAGAAGATCGTATCCAATTGATGGTAAAGAACCTGGCCTACCAAATTGCTCACCAATTGGTAAGGAGAGAGGAAGAGGATGGACCTGCAGTTTCGGCAGAGAGCTGGTTAGCATGGAAGTATTACACAGAGGCCTTGGAAGCCTATCATCGATATGCTCGATCCAATAATAGGGCCTATGATCGCAATAAAGCCAAAAAGAACTGTCTTTTGGCTCTGAAAATGGAACCGGGGTATGATAAGCCCTTAGAGCTTCTTTCCTACTTGGGATTCTTTTATATTAATGAAAAAGATAAAAACGAAGCTCAGGAGATATTTAACCGCGTTCGCGAGAGAAAGCCAGACTTAGCTGCCAGAGGTCTGGGAATATTGAATTTGACAGAGAGAAACTACAAGGATGCGCTCATGTATTTTAAAATGGCCATAGATGCAAATAAACGAGATGCTATGGCCTGGTTTGGCAAAGGTATGGCTCACGAAGGATCATGGGATGAAAAGAAACTATCTGAAAAGTACGCTTTTTGCTGGGATAATATTCCAGGAAAGGATAACGACAGACTGATTAAGTTTCTAGGTCACACATTTAACATCGATTGGGCAAAGAACGCAAAAATAGAAGAAATCGAAAACGGTAAGACCGTTCGTGTATCCACGGAAAAAAATTATCTTTGTCTAGAACTCATCTCTAAAGATGAAGCGACCCTGAAAGTTGATGGTGGTAGAATAGAAAAATTAAAGGTAACTACGGAAAAAGGCAAGCGGTACATCTGCCCTAAAAAAATAAAAGACTATACAGAGATTGAAGAAGCCGTTTCCGAAGTCCAAGAGCATAATGAAACACAGGCGTTTAGGGGGTCCGCTTCCGAAGGCTCCGAACTTTATGGAACTTTCACCACAGTCGGTGATGAGGTCGCCCCCGTTGAAGAGGGTCCCGTAGTCGAAGTCGATGGCTATTGCCAAGATAACGACCCCCCGCTCTATGATTCTATTCTTTTTGCTAATTCGCAGGATCAAGAATTGAAAGATGCTTTAGAAGCTTTCGATAAAACTATCCAAATAGATCCCAACCATTCTGAAGCATGGTACCACAAAGGGTTAATTCACTGCAAAAGAGAAGAATTGGAAGACGCTGAGAATGCTTTCGTGAAAGCTTTGAATATCGAGCCAAAAAATGCAAATGTATGGTATCATAAAGGAGTAATTCTCAGCCGAAGAGACAATTATGAAGATGCTATCGAGTCCTTCGATGAGGTTATTAAGATAGATCCTCAGCATTTCGGCGAAGGCTCTAAAGAATTGCCATCTCATCCTTATGTTACTCTCTCTTGGCTCTACAAAGGAGTATCCCAAAGTAAATTGAGCGAATATTTTGACGCCGATCATGCCTATTCTAAGGCTCTAGAGACCGATCCGAAAAACGCATTAGCTTGGTATTGCAAAGGAATCAATCAAATGAAACGTGGGGATTATATTTATTACATAGAGGCCCTCGATGCTTTTAGTCAAGCTGTCGATATAAAAAGGGATTATCCATCTGCTTGGTTTATGAAAGCCTTTTGCCAACTTATCCGAAGAGCTCCTGAGCTTTCTCTCAATGCTGCTGATAAAGCACTGGTTCTGGACAGTCAGAATTCGGCTTTGCTCGATCTAAAAGGATTTGTGTTAGCTAGCTTGGGAAAATATGAGGATGCTTTGATATATTTCAATCAGGCCACCGAGCTTGATCCGGAAAATGCATTCACCTGGAATAGAAAATACCTTGCCATTAAAGCGCTTTGTCTTAGTATGGAAGCAGAAGAAGTAAGCTTATTCGGACCAGAATCGGGCGGTATACTGTCTAAAGCGCTTGGTCTTGACAAAGAAGCCGAAGAAGCCTCTGCTAAGGCCGATGAATTAGGATATGTTGTTCCTCCTCCTTTAATAAAAGTGGAATTCAAGACTGAATCCATCCGCGCGGACCAAGGTCAAATTGTCGTTAATAGCATTCGGCAAGTTTCAGAAAACGATCTATCTCGTGTATTGATAAGTAGCGATGAGGAAATTATTATGGCAGAAAACATCCCCGAAGAAGAGGGTTTAGAAAAATCCTTCGAAATCCCGGAATGTTTGTCTTACTTATCTAAGTGGTATTCAAGGGCATTTGCCCGTCCAATGGTTCATCGAAATCCTCTAAAATTCGAAGAAGACTATGAATTGGTGGTCACGTCCGTAGGCACTGATGATGACAGAAGGGTGGCTTTGGAGCTAATGAAGGATGGTCAAGTTTGCGATTCGATGGAGATTGGAGATGAGGCTCGGTCCACTTATGAATATCCAAATATGACAAAAAGGCGGATGAATGACATGAGAGGACTTCGGAAGAGCGTTTCGAATATCTTAGAACAGGCGTTCTACAACGGGCTTTACGGCGACATTTTCGAGATCGGTTTTTCGTTGTCCAAACAAGATGAATTTTTGCCATCCACCTCTCCAGCCATCCCCAACCGAAACTGAGATACTCGCCCCCAACAATCTCATCTCCATGAAGGTCGGACGAAAGCCGAAGCCCGAGTCCCCCGAGGAGATGGCCCTTGTCCATCACGCCCTCGAAAACCCGATCAGAAGGAGGATGATCATCCTGATGGTGGAAGGGTGCCGATCGGCCGAGGGGATCGCAGAATCGGTCGGCCTGAAGATGCTCGACTATCACCTCAAAAGGATGGAGCTGGCGGGGCTGATCATCAGATCTTTCAGCGATCTCCTCTGGTCGGCCGAGTGTAGCAGACCCCGTCGGGCCTCGATATCATGGACATCGGCCTCGCCCTCTCAAAGTCCATCCCGCCCCCAGCGCTGAAGAAGTCGTCGTTCCCCTCCAGGTGGACGACCTTCCCCACGATGAGGGAGAACTTCTCCCTCAAGATCTCCTCTTCGAGCTCGCACTCCATCCAGGCGACGCACCCTTCGATCCCCGGGGGCTTCACCTTGGCCGAGGGACGAGGGGACAAACCCGCCTCCTCAAACTCGTCAACCTCGGGAGGGAAGCTCTTTGCGCATATATCGACCGCCTCTTTCATATCGACGGTGGGGACGTTGACGACGAACTCGCCGGTATCTCGGATGTTGTCGAGGGTGTCTCGCTTCAGCCAGGAGGCGATGGCGATCTCATCGAGGGGCCTCAAAATCGGCATGATGCAGCCCCAGGGAGCGGCGTTCCGCACGCCGTCCTTCGATATCGTCGATATGAGTACCACGGGCATCGGCAAAACCTGCCCTCTCATGTTCGGTTTCAGAATCATATTCGGTCACCTGTTGCGATTTTCAAGATCATTCCAGATCACTCTATAATTTTTCTGAAGCTCAGTGACGCCACGGCGAATATCACCACGTCGAAGACGATTATGGCGACGACGTCGACGGCAAGGCCTGAGAGATCCCCGCTGATCAATAGGCCCCTCGTGGCATCGACGGCGTAGGTCAGGGGGTTCAGTACAGCGATGTATTGAAGGGCGGGAGGCATCAGCTCTATCGGATAGAGGGCGTTGCTCGCAAAAAAGAGGGGCATGATCAGCGCCTGGCCAATGCCCATAAACCGCTCCCTCGTCTTCATGAGGGATGCCACGAAGATGGAGAGGCCGGCAAACCCGCCCGAGACGAGGAAGAGGACCAGGAAGGCGGCGGCGATGTAGAGGGGGTTATGCACGAACCTGACCCCAAGGAGGATCGCCACCGGGAAGATTATCAGGGCCTGGACCACCGCCCGGACGCCCGAGGCGACCGATCGGCCGACGACCGTTGCCGACCGGGAGGCCGGCGCCACCAAAAGGCGCTTCAAGATCCCCGTCTCCCTCTCCCATACGATGGTGAGGCCGTAGAAGACGGAGACGAAGATGGTGGACTGGAGGAGGACGCCGGGGGTGATGTAATCGATATACGGCATGTCTCCTGTGGGGATGCCCTTCACCTGGCTCATCACCGTCCCGAAGACCGCAAGCCACAGGATCGGCTGGATGGCTCTCGTATATATCTCGGTTCGATCGTGCCGCAGCCTCCTCATCTCCAGCTCGATCATCGCAAACATCTCCCGGAAAGAATCCTCGGCCGTCATTTCTCACCCCTCCCGGATTGAAGCGTCCCGACATACTTCAAGAAAACGTCATCGAGGGTCGGCCTTTTAGTTGATATCCTCTCAATGGGCACCCCTCCGGATCTCAGAGCCTCGACGATGAGAGGCAGGGCAGACTCTCCGTCCTCAACAAATACGTCCAGCCGCGAATCGGAGAGGACTGCGTCCCTGACGAAAGCAAGATTCTTGACCGCTTTCAAAACCACTTCACCGATGCCGTCGGTGCCGTCGTGGTTAGAGTTGGTGTGGTTCAAATGAAACTGGAGGATTTCGCTTCTGAGGGAGTGCTTGAGCTCGCTTGGAGTGCCCGACTTCACGATCTTTCCCCGGTTGATGATGGCTATCTCGTCGGAGTATAGGTCGGCTTCATCCATATAATGGGTGTTAAAAAATATAGTGGTGCCGTACTCTTTTTTAAACGACGTCAGGTTCTCCCAGACCGCCTTCCTCGCCGAGGGGTCCAGGCCGATCGTCGGCTCGTCCAGAAAGAGGATCTTGGGCTTGACCAGGAGAGCGCAGGCGATCTCGAGCCTTCGGACCATCCCCCCGGAGTAGGTCTTGACCATCCTGTTTGCCATCTCTTCCAGCCCCATCCTCGATAGGGCATCTTGGATGCTCTTCTTCCTCCTGCTCGGAGGAACACCGTAAATCTTGGAGTAGATGAGAAGGTTCTCAAAGCCGCTGATGTCGGCCCAGACGCTCGTCTCCTGGGGCACATAGCCGATAATCTTCCTGACATCTCTGCCTCTCTCGACCACGTCGAGTCCGAAGCTGTGCGCCTCGCCGGAGGTGGGCTTGAACTGGGTGGTGAGAATCCTTATCAGAGTCGTCTTGCCTGAACCGTTGGGACCTAAGAGGGCGAAGACCTCTGCCGGGTTGACCCTGAGGTCGACCCCATCCAGGGCTTTTGTCTTGCCGTCGTAGATCTTAGTGAGCTTTCTTGCTTCAATCGCAAACGCCATCTTCAACCGCCCGGATGTGATAACAAGTCCCGCATCCAAGTATGAGCATTGTACTACGGTTAATCCAATTCGTATAAGAAATCAGCGACATCCCATATACATCCGTAGACTCCGCCGAACCGAAGACTCGTATGAATTTAACCGAAAAATTTATTACTAATTAAGATCTATTTGCCGCTGGGGTGCACACCGCTCGTCATGCCATGACCTCCTTGGAGACGGCATCCCTCATAGGCCATTGCCCTCCCTCCAACCGGGGCGCCTTTTGCGGGGCAAAGATCATTCTGGAAGGGCGCCCCTCTTCTGCCATTTTGGCCGGTCCGGATTGTCCTAAAGTATGAACCATTTTAATTAAAATGATGATTAATATGAACTTCAATCGAAAAAGTTATAACCTATTCAGTACTACTCTTTCCGTCTTGCGTAGCATTAATTCAAAGATCGCAAGCCTGATTTAAAACAGCAGGTGATAATGTGAAAATGGATCGATTTGCAGTGACGATTCTGCTCCTTTTGGCCCTGGTGCCGGGGATGGCCTTGGGCGATGGGGCAAAGATGTATCAGCTGGGCGCGGACGCCGCAAACTACGCCATGGACGAGCTTGGTTTCGAGAAGGGCGATGTGAACGTTCTGGCCCTCACCAACGCCGGATATCCGGTGATCGATGGCGAGACCACCGACATGTGTCTGGACGCGGTGATGGAGGTCACAGGCTGCACTCCGGGAAAGGAGAACCTGATCAACATCCTCTCTGCTCCCTGGAAGCCGATGTGGTTTGGGTTCTTCAACGCCGACACCGGCGAGGCGGTATACATGACAGCCAACGCTGACGCCTCCGGCTTCGATGTCCAGGTGAAGGATAAGATCGACGCCGAGACGATCCTCGCCAACGTCGATTCCTGGGACCCCGGCGTCTTCGGCCACATGATGCCCATCGCCAACGTCTGGGCCCACGAGAACACTCCTTACGTCTTCATGAAGGCTGTCTGCTTGCACGACCATATCTGTCCCGGGGTCTCCAGCGGCTTCCTGTTGGCGAGATATATGGAAAACGAGCTTCCCATTGAGGATCCCGCAAACCAGAGCTACAAGGTAATCGCCTGCCCCAACTGGTGCAAGGACGACTACTTCCAGGTGGCCTGGGACTGCACCCCCGGAAAGAAGGGGATGTACGTCAAGTATCTCACCGCCGACGAGACCGACGCCCTGACGAAGAAGTTCGGCACAAGGGTCGCCGGTATATTCATCCGATGGGACGGGTCCTCCAACTCGGGCGACGGCCTGGTCCTGGGATTCGACTTTGACAAGGCTGGAAACATGAGCAACATCGACACCTGGCCGAGCTGGGCCTATAGGCTGAAAGAAGACCTGGTGCTGATGGACTCAGCCGA
Organism: Methanothrix sp.; assembly: GCA_035380685.1. Classification (GTDB taxonomy): domain Archaea; phylum Halobacteriota; class Methanosarcinia; order Methanotrichales; family Methanotrichaceae; genus Methanocrinis. The sequence continues at coordinate 39,442 of DAOSXX010000011.1, forward strand.
CACCCCTGAGGAGTTCGTCTCCACCATCAAGGAGTTCCAACTGGAGGAGATGAGCGAGCTGCTCGCCCTCCAGGGTGCAGGCGTCAACCCCCTGAAGGTCCTGGGTGTGGAGTCAGGCTGAAAACCGATTCGAGGATGGGGTAGTCTGCCATCCTCCTCTCTTTTTTCGTTCTTCGATCTCTTTTTTGTTCTCCGGTTTTCAGGAGAGCTCAGCGCCCCTTCATCGACACGAGGGCGCTGGCGAGCATGATCGGCCCCGCAAAGCTCTTTCTTGCACGGCTCGAATCAACGAAGACCGGGTCCATGATCACCGGGGCCCCGAACCCTCTCGCCCCGGAGAGGAGCATCAGGGTGCGAAATATAAGGTTCCCGGATATCCCGTCGGGGGCGACGATCAGGTCGTCGCCTCGGCAGGTCTCGATGAGGATTCCTTTGTGCTCGGCCCGGACGCCGGCGTCCCGGGCGAGCCTCGCCACGAGCTCCGCCTCTGCGAGGGTTCGGTCAACCCGGTCGCTTCTGCCCAGGTCCTCCAACCTCCCGCCGGAGAGGATCGAGACCCGAGGGTCGACTTCCATCGATTTGAGGTACCCGGCACCCAGGACCGCCAGGTTCAGACGGTCGGATATGGAGTCGCCCTCGTCGATCCCCACGGGGGCGAGAAAGAAGCTCCACTCGGGGAGGGCTAGAAGCGAGAGCCTCCTCACCCTCACCTCGAAGGTCTTGGATATCCTCCTCATGACCCTGGTGGCGGAGAGGTTCCCCCTCACTGCCCCGTCGATCTCGCCCTTCTCCAGGAGGCCGACCAGGGTTGAGGCCGGGTCTTCGGTCAGGACCTGCTCCAGCCCGCGGCCCGAATCGCATTCGTGGCCGGGATCGCCCACCATCACGATCTCGGCGAACTCGCTGGCCTCCTCGATCCCTGCCACGATCTCGGGGCCGCCGCCGCCGTCGATGCCGATCCCGATCCTGGCACGGCGGCCCTTTGCGGCCCGCTCCATCCGGTCAACGAACCCAGCATCCAAGAGATCACCTTATGCCGGTGATGACCTCGCGCTCGAAGTCGAAGAGGACGGCCCTTTCCTCGCCTGACGCGATCACTAGTCGTCGCTCCTCCGTCACTTGGCCTATGACGGCGGAGGCGAGCCCCCGGTCCTTGAAGACTCGGGCGACCTCTTTTGCCTTCTCCGGCGGGGCGGTCACGACGAAGCCCATCCCTGGGTACATCTTCTGCCAGGCGAGCATCTCCATCCCCTCGGGCTTGGGCAGCTGGTCGAGGTCGACGACGGCTCCGGTGCGGCTCGACTCAAGGAGCATCCCCAGGGTTCCGAGCATCCCGGGGTTGCTGATGTCCTTTCCCGCGGTGACGAGTCCCCTCTCACCAAGCTCCCTCATCGAACCGAGCTGGCGGAGGAGGGTCTCCTGGTCCTTGAAGCTCGTGGTGTCCCAGTTGATCGCAAAGCTCGGGTGGACCCGGCCGTCGAGATCGACCCCGACGACGATCGAGTTGCCGGGCTTCGCCGTGCTGCTGAGGATCACGGCCCCTTTCTTCGCCTTGCCGAGGATGGCGACGTCCAGGGCGCTGTAGGGGGTGTCTGGATGGAAGTGGCCGCCGATGATCGGCACTCCGAACTTCTCGATTCCCATTTTTAAGCCCCGGAGGACGTCTTCGGCGAGGTCAGGAGAGTCGACGGAAAAGACGTCCACCATGGCCACGGGCCAGCCTCCCATCGCCGCTATGTCGTGAACGTTCACCAGAACCGCGCAGTAGCCAGCCCACTCGGCGTCGGCCTCCAGAAGCCTGGACCATATCCCGTCCGCTGCAAGGAGCATCACCTCGTCGCCGTCGTCGATGACCGCCGCATCCTCCCCGAAAGAGGCTATGATCAGGTCCGATTCCACCGGAAAGTGGCCGACGAGATCGCCTATGGCCTTCTTTCGGGTTATGCCCACAAACCCCCGAAGCTCGGCCGCTAGAGACTCAAGGTTCATCATTTATCAGGAAACCCCGGAAGAAAAATAGGTGACGGTGCGAGAAGGCCCCCTTAAAAACGGGGCTTATGCTGCTTATGCTGGGCCTCGTTTTAGGCCTCGTCCTTCCGGTCGCCTCTGCCGATCCCGAAGACCTGCTCCAGGGAGTCGAGGGCCTTATCCTGGACTGCCGGAGGGCATTTAACGCAGGCTTCCTGGAGGTGCTCGACCGCTCGGGAATCACCGATCTCGCCGAGGCTCCAGGCAGCCCAGGCCCTGATCTCCTCGTCGTCCTCGCCGAAGATCACCTCGACGAGACGGTCGAGGGCGTCGGCGAGGCCGATCTCCCCGAGGGCGGTGACGGCCGATAGCCTCACCCTTGGGTCTTCGTCCTCGAGTAGGGCGAGGGTCATCCTGCAGGCCTCATCGCCTCCGACGGTGGCGAGGGCCTTGGCCGCGGCCATCCTTACGACATGGCTTTCGTCTTTTGTGGCTGGCAAGAGAAGGGGTGCAGATTCAGGCGTTCTCATCTCCCCAATAGACCAAACGACCCTTCTTCTCAGCTCAGGGTCGTCATCCTCGATAAAAGAGGCCACCGTTTCGATCGACTCGATGCACCGGAGCCGACCGAGCCCCACCACCGCCATCTGTCTCGCCTCCAGATCTCCCCCTTCGAGAAGCTCCATGAAAGCGTCGGAAGCTCCGAAGGCCACAAGAGCTAGGGACGACCTCAGCCTCACCTCCCTGGACGGATCGGATGTCAGGGACCGAGCGAGGGCGGAAACCGCCCGGCGGTCGCCGATCGCCTCCAGGGACGACGCCGCCCACTCCCGGACTGAGGGATCCTCGTCCTCGATGAGGGACCGGGCCAGGGGATCGAGGGCTCTTTCGTCACCGATCTTCCCCAGAGACCAGGCCGCCTTGAACCTCGCCTGGGGGTCGGGGTCCCTCTCCAGCGCCGCGAGAAGCGGCTCCACCGCCTCGCATCCCTTCTCCACCAGCTTCCAGGCGGCTCTCTGCCTCTCGAAGTAGTCCTCGCTTCCGAGCTTTCGAATCAGGTCTGAAAGGGGCTCCATGCCAGCCAATCTCCGGCTTTCTTTCCTTTAAGCTTTGCCCAAACCCAGAATCGCCATCTCGGTCCAGGCACAGACGGATGACGAGCGAAAACTCCCGAATCCTAGCCGGGAAGAGTCCGAGACGTGGACGGATCTCATGCTAAATCGTTATATCTATCTTGTATGAACATGATTAGAGATGTGAGCAAGATCTGAACAATTTCAACTCTGAACGATTTCGGAAACCATGGGGCTAAGCATAGATATTTCAGGCCTTTGAGATTTCGAACCGGAGATCGTGATGAGCCAGAAAAGTTGGAACCCTCGGCGGAGTTGTTGATGAGATGAGCTATGAAATTCTGGAAGATGAGATCGAAAAAGCGCAAACGCAGATCGGAGCGTTCTGTCGAGAAGACGGCATATCCAAAGATGAGCTGGCCGTGGGCCTCAAAGAGCTTTCGTCCACCCTGAACTTTCTCCGAAAATCGGCAGATGCGCTTCAAAAACGAAATGAAGAGCTCGTCAGTGCGGAAGATAATCTTCGAAGGTCGATGGAGAGGTACCGAGCCCTGGTGGAGAACGTCGACGGGGTGATATACGTCATAGAACCTCAGGGCAAGGTCACCTACGTCAGCCCCGCCGTCGAGAGGATATTCGGATACCCCGTCGAGGATATCTTGGGCCAGAGCGTCTACCGTTTTCTCCACCCAGACGATGTAAACCTCCTCGATGCCAAGTTGAAGAGGGCTCTTGACGGCAGATCGGTCCCTTCAGAACTGAGGTTTATCGACAAAAGCGGTCTCGTTCGCGTTGTTAGAACCTACGGAAGGCCGATCGTGGAAGGGGGCGAGCTGAAGGGGCTCAACGGCATCATGGTGGACATAACAGAGCAGAAGAAGGTCGAAGAGGCTCTCAAGGAGAGCGAAGAGCGGCTCAACCTGGCCATCGAGGGCGCAGACCTTGCTATCTGGAACTGGGACATGTTGACTGACGAAGTTACCCACAACCACCGGTACGCTGAGATGATCGACCTTCAGCCGGGCGAAAAAAGCGACGTTGCGGCCGGTAAGAGGTCGGTCCATCCCGAAGATCTCCCCGCCGTGGAGAGATGCCTAGAGGACATCCTTGAAGGAAAGACGTCCCTATTCGACATGGACTTCAGGGCGTCCTTCTCCGGCGACTGGATATGGGTGCAAGCCCGGGGTCACGTGGTGAAATGGGACGATGAGGGAAACCCAACGAAGATGGCGGGGACGATGCAGGACATCTCCTGGCGCAAAAGAATGGAGAATGACATCCTTGAGGCCTCGGAGAAACGAAGGGAGCTGGAACGGATCGTCAACCGAAGCCCCGCCATCGCCTTCGTCCAGCGCGCTCCCCCCGGGGGGCCCATCGAGTTCGTATCCGAAAACGTCCAGCAGTTCGGATACAGCCCAGAGGACTTCTATTCGGGGGCCGTCTCTTACGACAAGGACGTCATCCATCCCGACGATCTGAACCGGGTGATCTCTGAGTTGAACCGGCATATCCGAGAAGGGGCTACCAACCACCGCATCGAGTACAGGATCCTCACCTCTTCTGGCGAGGTTCGTTGGCTCGCAGACCACATCTGGATAGGGCGGGCCGAAGACGGGTCGCCGACCCACTTTGAGGGTATCGCCCTCGACATAACGGATCGGAAAAAGATGGAGATGGCTCTGGCGGAGAGCGAGCGGAGGTTCCGAGAGATGGCGGACTCTCTACCCCAGCCGATCTTCGAATGCGACCTTAATGGCAACGTTACCTTCGCCAACCAGATCGCCTTCGACCTTTTCGGGTACGAGCGCGAGGAACTCGATAAAGGCGTTAACATCTTTCACGTATTCGCCTACGAAGATCATGAGAACCTCAGGGAAAATTTCCAGAAAAGTTTGAACGAAGATCGAGTTTTCAGCTACGAGTACACGGGGCTTAAAAAGGAGGGGACCACATTCCATCTCATCGTTTACTCCCGCCCGATCATTCGCAACGGCAAACCCGTGGGGCTGAGGGGCACCATCGTCGACATAACCGAACGAAAGCGAGTGGAGGAGAACATCAAACAGCTGGCGGACCTGAGCGAAAAGCTGGTCGAGGTCGGAAGCCCCATGATCTTCGTGATCGATCGGAAAAGGAGGATCTTCATCTGGAACCGGGCCGCTGAGAAGGTATCAGGATACTCAGCCCAGGAGGTTACGGGCGACGAAGAGGTCTGGACCACCTTATTCCCAAATCCCCATGAAAGGTCGGAGTTCCTCACGACTTTGGATGAGATCGAGATGGGCAGGACGGTGGAAGGCCGGAGAACCAGGATGCAGGTCAAGTCGGGGGATGAGAAGGTGATCTCCTGGAGCGGCATGAAGCTGGAAGACAGCGATGGAAAAGGGATCGGAATCGTGATCACCGCCCAGGACACCACCGAGTATGCTAAGATGGAGGAGGAGATCCGCTCCGAACGGGAGTTCTCCAGGGGCATAATCGAGGGTGCCGACCTCTTCATCGTAGGCCTCGATCCTCAGGGAAGGATTACCCTCTTCAACAGGGGTGCCGAGCGGGTGACGGGCATTTCCGCAAAAGAGGCGATGGGCACGAACTTCTTCGAGCGTTTCGTTCCCAAGTCTGATAGAGAGGCGTTCAAAAACCACGTATCATCGATGTTCGAGGGAAAGGCTGCGGTGCAGACGGAGGCCGCCGTCGTCACCAGGACCAGCGACGAGATGGCGATCCGATGGGGATGGAGCGTCATCAGAGGCAATACCTTCGAGATCGAGAGGGTGATCGCCTTCGGCCATGATATCTCTTACGATCGGTGGCTGGAAGAGCAGATGCTCCTCTTCATGGACGCCATTGAGTCCTCCAACGACGGGATCGCCATCTTCGGCAAGAGCAACCACTTGCTCTTTGCAAACCCTGCCCTTCTCGACATGTTCGGCTTCAAGCTGGAGGAGGTCCGAGGCAGGCTCTGCAAGGATTTCATCCTCGACTTCGGGGAAGAGATCTGCTCGGATAACGGAGGAAACGGCACCCGTAGGCGGATGACCTGCATGAGGAAGGACGGATCCACCTTCCCGGCATCCATCAGCTTCGCCCCCGTCAACGGCAAGGATGGAAAGCCCATGGCTACGATAGCCGTGGCGAGGGACATATCCGAGGCCATCGAGTACGAGCAGAAGCTGAAAACGCTCAACCGGGAGCTCGAGAGCTTCGCTTACACCATATCCCACGACCTGAGAGCGCCCCTCCGGGGTATACAGGGGTTCGCCCTGGCCCTCCAGGAGGACTACGGCGAGAGCCTCGACGATGCCGGCAGGAGGTACCTCGACAGGATCGGGAATATCGCGGCAAACATGGATCGTCTGATCTTGGACCTGCTCGACTACTCCCGGATAGGAAGGATAGTATCGCCGCCCGAGAATGTAGACATGAAAAGGCTGATCGTCGAAGCTTTCGAGGACGTAAAATCGACCGCAAAGGACAAGCCTGTGAATTTCTCCCTTGAGGGGGAATTTCCGATTACCAGCTGCGAGAGGAGCCGGGCAAAGCAAATATTCACCAACCTCCTGGAAAACGGCCTGAAATACTCAAAAGACGAGATCGAGATCGAGGTGGGATGCGTCGATCGAGGCGAAGTGTACGAGTTCTGGGTCAAGGACAACGGCATCGGGTTCGATATGAAGTATCACGACAGGATATTCGACCCCTTCACCAGGCTTGAGAGGTCCGGCGAGGGGTCAGGCATAGGCCTCGCCACCGTCAAGAAGATCGTCGAGACCTGCGGTGGAGAGATCTGGGCCGCATCGGTCCCCGGTGAGGGCAGCGCCTTCAGGTTCACCATCCCCAAAGAGAAGACGTCGGCTTGACCGCCGACTTCTCTCTGAGCGGCGAGAGAGCGTATATTTCAAGGAGATTTTTCGGCCTCGACCGATCCCAAAGCTCTCCGTGTCAAGAGGTAAATGGCGATGGTGGCACCGACGCCGATCACCCCTCCCAGGAGAAAGACGGCGTCGATGGAGAGGAGGTCCATGACCAGGCCGCCCAGAAGAGGTGCGGTGATCATCCCTAGGCTCATGGCGGTGTTGTAAGCCCCCATGGAAGTACCCATCCCGATCCTTTTCCCGAGCTTCACTGTGAGAGCCATAAGAGCCGGCATCATCACGGCGCTCCCCAGGCCGTTGGCAGAGGCGACGAAGAACAGATCCCAAAAGGAGGTGCTCGCGGGAACCAGGGCCAGGCTGGCGGCGGAGACCGCCGATCCTGCCAGGATCATCAAGGTGGCGTATCCCCTGTCCGCCATCCTTCCCAGGGGTACCTGAAGGATCGCCATCAAGAAGATGGAGGCGGTGAGGATCAGGCCCACCTCGCCGGGGACCACGGAGATCCCGGGGGCGAAGAGGGGCATGAAGACCAGAAGCGCCCCACGAACTATGGCGTTCAGGGCGGTGAAGGCGAGGATCGCCGGGACTGCAGGCTGGCTGAAGATGCCTCGGAGGGCGATCCTCTCCTTCCTTCCCGAGGCCGATCGCTTCTCGGTATCAGGGAGGAAGGCGACGATCACAAGAAAAGAGAGGGCCGAGAGGCCCGCCATGGCGTAGAACGCTGAGGAAAACCCGAAGGCGTCGTTCAGCACCCCGCCCAGGAGGGGCCCGGAGCCCAGCCCCAAAAAGAAGGAGACCTGAAACCGGGCCATGTAGGTCCCCTCCTCCCCCCTCTTTGAGAGGTCTCCGATGTAGGCCATGGCGATGGGGACCACCATCGCCGAGGCTATGCCGTGGAGGAACCTGACGACTGTGAGGGAATAGACGCTTCCGGCCGTCACATACCCCAGGGAGAGGAGGGTGTAGGCGAGAAGGCCCAAAACTATGAACTTCTTTCGTCCCGACTCGTCGGAGAGCCTTCCGACGACGGGCATGAATATCGCCCTCGCGGCAGCAAACGCCGAGAAGATTATGCCGATCCAAAGGCCAGATGCCCCCAGGTTCTCGGCATAGATGGGAAGCAGCGGTCCCACGATGCCGAGGCCCAGCATGGCGGCGAAGACCGAGATGAACAGTACGTCAAAGAGCCGTTTATCTCCGTTCATTTGCCGCCGATCCTCGCATAAAAGGTCCCTCGAAGCTCTGTGGACCGAATTTCCTATTAATATCTCCCCTTTCCCTTCGATCCTCCTCCCCGATCACTTCTCGCCCGCCTCGCGCATCTCGACCTCGCGCTTGAGGATCTCGATCAGCTCGTCCATGGAGAACGGGCTCACCAGTTCTATCAGCCGCCGAGCCCTGACGCATTCTTCCCTCATTGAGCTGAAGAGACGGCGGAGACGCTCGGCCTCATCGCTTCCTTCAGCATCCTCCAGGATCCTCTCAGCCTCTCCCATGGCGGCGATGTGGATCTGCATTATCTGTCTGATCTTCTCGTTCTCGGCTTTGAAGGTCTCGTCTACGCTCTGCATGGCAACATAGTAATTTCTCTTATCGCCCGGCTTTCTCATCCTCCGCACGATCCCCTGATTCTCCAGAAGGGTCATGTTGGTGCTGACGGTAGACTTGCTGTACCCCGTCACCTCCACCAGCTCGTCCATCGAAAGGGGACCTTCTGCCAGAAATAGCGATCCTATGAGAGCTCCTGCAGCGTCGCTGTGCCCCAGCATCTTCGCCATCTTTATACTGGCGTCTATCATGCACCTCTTCGCGGCTTCCTCGGGCGGGGCTTCTTCAGGTCTCATCAATAAAATGTCTGCCACAAGCTTTAAGTACATTTCGTATAATCCGAAAGCCTCGAAGTTTCGGAATAATCCGAAATATTAGAACTACTGGCCGAAGGTGAAGACCACGGATAAGGGAGAGAAGCTGGGCAGATGGATTGAGGGAAACCCGATCATCATTCTGACGGTAGCGGCGCTTTTTACCGTGGCTTCGATCCACTTCGCCCAAACCATCACCATGGAGACGGAGACGGAAACCTTCGTAGACGAGAACTCCAGGCTCTATGTGGAGTACGATCACCTCTTCAACGACAAGTTCGGGACCGAATCGATCGTGGTCCTGGTGGAGGGGGACGCGGTCACAAGCCCTGAATCCCTCCAGGCGATGGCCCGGCTGACTCGCCAGATGGAGACGGTGGAGAACGTCCTGGGGACCACCAGCATCTCGGAGATGGTGATGGAAGTCGAGGCCCAGGAGACTGGAGTTCGAAAAGTTCCCGACTCCCAGGCGAGGATAGACAAGATCCTGGATGAGCTTGAGATGACGAACCCCGCGATGCTCCACGCGATCCTCCCAGACCGGGGACATACCCTGATATCGATCGAGCTTCCGACCTACATACCAATGGAGACCATGGACGCCGTACTTCCGGAAGCCTACTCGGCTGTGGAGATGGCGGAGTTTCCCGCTGGGGCAGATACCATCGTCACCGGCGAGGTCGCCCTCGGCGACGATATCGAGCGAGAGATGAACACCTCCATGGGAACGCTCCTCATGATATCCGGCGTCCTGATGGTGGTGGCCCTCCTTCTCGTATTCAGGCACGTCCACCTGCCGCTTCTGCCGCTACCCATCGTCTTTCTTGGTATAATCTGGACCTTCGGTATGATGGGATTTCTGCAGGTGCCTCTGACGATGGTGTCCATGGCGGCCTTCCCCATCCTCATCGGTCTTGGTATCGACTACGCCATACAGTTTCAGAACAGGATCGAAGAGGAGTTTCAGCAGGGCGGATCTATCGCCAATGCCGCCATAGAAACGGTAGCCCACACGGCGCCCGCCGTCCTGATCGCCCTGATCATAACCGGGGCGGGCTTCTTCTCTCTATTTTCGTCATCCGTCCCCATGATTCGGGACTTCGGTCTCCTCTGCCTGATCGGCATAGTCATGTGCTACATCTCCTCCCTCTTCGTGGGGGTCACCATCCTGTACCAGATGGAGCGAGGGCGAAACGACAGAAACTGTCGGAACGACGATAAGAGGAAGGAGAAAAAGTCACCGATAGGCCCCTTGGTCGTGAAGCAGGCTGCATTCGTCATCAGCAAGTGGCAGGTCGTGCTGGCGGCTGCGGTCATACTATCCGTCGCGGGCCTTTACGCTGACACGAAAGTTCCCATAGAGACCGACATGATGGAGTTCATACCCCAGGACCTGCCGCCCCTCAGCCAGTTCCGGCACATGCATAACATATTCGGAGGCGAGGATCAGCTCAACATCATCGTCCAGGGGGACGTTACCGACCCAGAGACCCTGAGATGGATGGACGAGTTCGGCGATTACGTCGTGGAGTCGAGAGACAAGGTCTACGGGGCGACGAGCCTTGCCACCATAGTCAAGGGCTACAACGGCGGCGTAATCCCAGGGGAGAAGTCCGAGGTCGAGGCCATCTTAGACAGCGTACCCGAGGAGGTCAAGTATCAGTATATAGACGGTCACGACACCGCCCAGATCATACTGGACATAGGTGAGGCCTTCGACAACCTGGGCCAGGTGGGTGCCGAGCGGCTCCAAAACGAGGTTGACAAGGACCTGATCTGGTTTGAGCCGCCGCCCGGAGTTTCAGTGATCCAGACCGGCGAGACGACGGTGATGAACTCCGTGATCGGGGCCCTTACCACCGGCAGGATGCGGATGACCCTTCTGGGCCTGGTCCTGATATTCTTCATCCTCCTATTGGTTTACAGAGACCCGGTCAAGGCGATTCTGCCTGTCCTTCCGATGTTCATCGTCATAGGATGGATGGGCGGCGTTATGTACATCTCCGGGATGAAGTACAACCCCATGACCGCCACCCTTGGAGCTCTGATCCTGGGCGTGGGATCTGAGTACGCCATTTTGACGATGGAGCGATTCTACGAGGAGAAGAAGAAGACTGAAGACACCATGAAGGCACTTTTCACGGCTACTGGAAGCATCGGAGCTGCCATCGTCGCTTCGGGTCTCACCACCGTCTTTGGTTTCTCCGCCCTCATAGCGTCCCCCTTCCCCATGACCAGCAGCTTCGGGACGATAACGGTCCTCTCGGTCATATTCGCCCTATTCGCCACCTTCACGGTATTTCCGGTGCTTCTCATCAGGCTCGAGTACTGGAGAAAAAACAAGGCAGACGTGAAAACCAGAGCCTCAAATTTCCTCGTCATCCCCTTCAGGAGGTTGAAGGATTGAGAAATACAGCCAATTTCGGCCTTATAAAGGCGCTTATGTTCATCGCCCTGGCGAGCCTCTTTCCCGCCGGTGCCTCTGACAACTACATACCCTCGGCATCCCTGGACAACTACTGGACGACCTTCGGATCGCCCCAGCTGGACGCAAGCCTCGCCGGGACGAACGAGTTTGAGCGAGGCGAGACCGTCGACCTCTACGTCGAGCTCACAAACTACGGGAGGATCATGGGCTTTGAGGCCGACAAGAAGGCAGATACCAAGATGGAGCAGACCCTGGCAGACCGGGAGCTGGACTACGAGCGGGAGAGGACGACGGCTTTGGGGATAACAGGAACCCTCAGGTCAGCCACAGACCTCATCGAGGTGAAGTCGGGCGACCAGGTGATCGAGGCGTTGAGGTCGGGCGAGAAGTCGAGAGATCCGATGAAGTTCGCCATCAAGATAGGAAGCCACGCTCCTGCGGGCGGGTATCCCATGAAGCTTGACCTCTCCTACGATTATCAGTACAACGCCGAGGTGGACGCCGACGAGCTTGACCCCGAAATCGGACTTCGAGGATTCCAGACCGCCTACTGGTACCAGAGGGCGAACGAGACCATCACCATTCCCGTAGTGATCAAGAAGGAATCGGACTTCGAGATCACCAACGCTGCTGCCGAGCTTTCTGCGGGCGAGAAGGACGGGATCATCGAGGTCTCCTACAAGAACATCGGCGAGGAGACGGCCAAAGACGCCATAGCGCGGCTCTCCGTCTTCAAGCCCTTCTCCTCCACTGACGATCAGGCCTACATAGGATCTCTCGCGCCGGGCGAGGAGAGGACCGTCAAGTTCAAGATCGACGTCGATTCCGACGCCACGGCCAAGCCCTACAGCATCAACAGCGAGATCAAGTACACTGACCTTCGGGGGGAGACCGTCATCTCCGAGAGCATGAAGATCCCGGTGAACGTGAGCCCGGCAGGTCGGTCCTACGCCCTTCCAGGGATCTTGGTCTTGATCCTCCTCGTGGCCGGAGGAGCTTACGTCTTCAGGAAGAGGAGATCTTAACCTCCTCTCGCTCCTCTTCCCCGTCCTCTCATATCCCTCCTTCATCTTCTCCTCCTATTTTTCTTCCTCTGCAGTCTCCTTCTCCCCTCCTCGACCTCGCTATTTTCCATATCTTACATCCCCTATTATGCCCGATCTTTGCCGTCAAATATCTATATGGGCAGCAATTTGTGGACTACGCCAGCCCGGACAACTTTGTTGAGGGCGTCGAGGTTCGAGACGCTGACAGGATAAACCGAAACGCAGGACAAGTTACGCCATATCGAGGACGAGACTGTTTTCGACGATCGGATGAAATCGGTGATGACCATACGCAGAACAGAGAAGCTCGGTGCCTGGATCGCCAATAACCCCATAATAATTCTGGCAGCCGCCGCCATCCTGACGGTGGCGGCCCTCCAATGCGCCCAGAACATCTCCATGGAGACGGGGACCGAAGCCTTTGTGGACCCCGACACCAGGCTCTACCTGGAGTACGACCACCTCTACCTGGAGAGGTTCGGCACCGACTCCATCGTCGTCCTCGTCGAGGGAGACGACGTCACCAGGCCCGAGGTTTTGAGGGCGATGGATCGGCTCACCGGCCACATGGAGAAGGCTAACCACGTCCTCGGCTCAATGAGCACGGCCGAGATGGTGATGGCCGAGATGGAGCGGGAGACCGGCGTCCGCACCATCCCGGATCACGATAAGGTTAGAGAGATCCTCGAATCCCTGAACCCCGAGATGGTGAAGGGGATCATGACCGATGAGAGGCACACCATGGTCTCGATAGACGTACCCCTCTCCATCGAGGACTCGGCTCTGGAGGAGCTTCTCGCCGAGACCGAGAAGGCCGTCGATGCGGCCGAGTTCCCGCCGGGGATGGGGGTCATCGTCACCGGGAACGTCGCCCTCGGCTACTCCATCAAGGGCGACATGTCCAAGGACACGGGAGTTCTTCTGGTGGTCTCCTCGCTTCTGATGGTCGTCGCCCTTCTGCTAGTCTTCAGGCACGTCCGACTCCCTTTGATGCCTCTTCCCGTAGTCCTTCTGGGGATCGTCTGGACCTTCGGCGCCATGGGATATCTGGGGATAAGTCTCTCCTTCGTCTCGATGGCAGCCTTTCCGGTTCTCATCGGCCTCGGCATCGATTACGCGATACAGCTTCAGTCCAGGATCGAGGAGGAGTTCGACAGGACGGGATCGATGGAAGATGCGGCCGTAAAAACCGTGTCCCACACGGCTCCCGCCGTCATGATCGCTCTCGTCATAACCAGCGCCGGGTTCGTATCCCTCTTCATATCCTCGGTTCCGATGGTTCGAGACTTCGGCCTCCTCTGCCTGATCGGGGTCTCCATGTGCTATCTATCGGCCCTCTTCGTGGGGGTGACCCTACTCTGTTCGATGGAAAACAGATGGTCTGCGAAGGGTTCGGAGGGCTCAGAACCCGGTCCTGAGAGGACCCGGACCTCTGCCGTCGGCCTCCAGATCGAAAAGGTCGCCATATTCTCGCTATGCAACTGGAAAGGTGTCCTGGTCCTCGCCCTCATATTCACATCCGTCGGATTTTACGCCGACTCCCAGGTCCCGATAGAGACCGATTTCAAAGAGTACATCCCCCAGGACCTCCCGCCCCTGGTCCAGTTCAGACACCTAAAGGACATATTCGGCGGCGACGACCAGCTCAACCTGATCCTCCAGACCGGGGTCGTCACCGACCCTAAGACCCTCCGCTGGATGGACGAGTTCGGGTCCTACATATCCGAGTCGAGGGAGGAGGTTTACGGCGTCACCAGCATCGCCGCCTACGTCAAGGCCTACAACGGGGACGAGATTCCTCAGGACAGAACGCAGGTCAGAGAAGTCCTCGATCAGATCCCAGCCGGGATCAAGGATCGGTACATCGACGGCCAAGACTCTGCCCTGATCCAGCTCGACATCGGGAGCGCCGTCCAGGACCTGGGGGAGGAGGGGATCGACCGGCTGATCGGCGAGGTCGAAAAGGACGTGGCCTGGATCGGGCCGAGTCCCGGGACCTCGGTGGCGGTGACCGGAGACCTGGTGGTGATGACGACGGTGATCGAGGCCCTCACCACCGGCAGGATCAAGATGACCCTCCTCGGCCTCGTCTTGATATTCGGGATACTTTTGCTCATTTACCGGGATCCTGTTAAGGCGGCCCTTCCCGTCCTTCCGATGATCGTCGTCATAGGTCTGATGGGGATCGTGATGCGAATATCCGGGATGGTCTACACACCGCTGACCGCCACCCTTGGAGCCCTGATCCTGGGGGTGGGATCGGAGTACGCTGTCCTCACCCTGGAGCGGTTCTACGAGGAGAAGGAGAAGACGGAAAGCTCCGTCGAGGCTCTCCGGATCGCCACAAGCCGGATCGGGGCGGCCATCGCGGCCTCCGGCCTCACGACGGTATTCGGCTTTTCGGCCCTGGCCACCTCGTCGTTTCCCATCACCAGCAACTTCGGGGCCGTCACCGTTTTATCGGTGATCTTCGCCCTATTTGTCACGTTTACGGTCTTCCCGGTGCTCCTGATCAGGCTCCAGATGTTCCCGGTTTACGTCAGAAAGGCCGAAGACCGGTGGAATATGAAGGAGGTAGCCGGAGATGATTAGAGATGTTTCAAGATGATTCGCGATTCGGATCGACATTTTGGAGGATGACGAGTTGAGAAGAACGATTATCACCCTCGCCCTGGCGATCGCTCTGGCGCTCGTGCCGCCCGTTTGGGCGGCTGACAACTACATACCCTCGGTATCTCTGGACAACTACTGGACCGCTTTCGGATCGCCGCAGCTCGACGCAACCCTTGCCGGGACGAACGAGTTCGAGCGGGGCGACACCGTCACCCTCTACATCGATCTCACAAACTACGGTCGGGTCATGGGATTTGACGCCGACAAGAAGGCGGACACCTTGATGGAGAAGACCCTGGCAGATCGGGAGCTGGACTATGAGCGGGAAAAGACGACGGCCTTGGGGATAACAGGAACCCTTAGATCAGCCACGGACCTCATCGAGGTGAAGTCCGGCGACCAGGTGATCGAGGCCTTGAGGTCCGGCGAGAAAGCGAAAGATCCGATGGAGTTTTCCATCAAGATCGCAAGCCACGCCCCCGCGGGCGAGTATCCTCTGGTGCTCGACCTCTCTTACGATTACCAGTACAACGCCGAGGTGGACGCCGACGAGCTGGACCCCGCCGTGGGCCTTCGAGGATTTCAGACAGCCTACTGGTACGAGAGGGCCAACGAGACCGTCGTCATCCCCGTGAAGGTGAAGATCGAAGCCGACTTTGAGATCACCGAAGCCAGGTCCGAGCTTTCCGCAGGCGAGAAGGACGGGATCATCGAGGTGACGTACAAGAACATCGGCGAGGAGACGGCCGAGGACGCCATAGCGCGCCTTTCCGTCTTCAAGCCCTTCTCCTCTACCGACGATCAGGCCTACATAGGATCTCTCGCGCCGGGCGAGGAGAGGTCCGTCAAGTTCAAGATCGACGTCGATTCCGACGCCACGGCCAAGCCCTACAGCATCAACAGCGAGATCAAGTACACTGACCTTCGGGGGGAGACCGTCATCTCCGAGAGCATGAAGATCCCGGTGAACGTGAGCCCCGCAGGTCGGTCCTATGCCCTTCCGGGGGTCGTAGTTTTGATTCTCATTCTGGCCGGAGCGGCATACATTTACAGGAGGAAAAAAAAGGCCTGAGGGCCTCCTCCTCCTCTTTCCCTCCAGCGGCCCAACGTATCGAGAGAGGTGCAGGTGCAGTTCTTCAGCCCATCATATAGAGGCAGGCTCCGCGCTTTCTAAGAAGCTCCGCTTCTGCGTCGTCGACCTCCAGCAAATCCCCTTGAAGGAACCCTCACTGGGGCGTGGGAAACAGTTAAATAGTTTTTCAAGACCAATATACATTATTAGCAATGAAGGGGGGACCGTGTCACCGTTCGATCAGAGTAGAGGATCGATCCGCTGGAGAGATGAGCTGGAGATGGAAGTTCCAGATCATCCAAAGACTTCTATTCTGGAGAGGGTCAAAATCGACGCCCGATCTGCACGGTCCTGAAATATGAGGGAGAAATATGAAAAAAATTATCTCAGTTTGCCTGATCTGTCTCTTGAGCCTATTTTTGAGCTTGACGATCTTTTCATCGGCTCTGGCCCAGGACGATCCTGGTAGCACGAGCAAGATCACTTTGCAGTACCTTCTCAATGAACCGGCCATCGATAGGGGCGCGGTGACCCTGGCGGGTCCCGACGGGTCCGAAGAGATTTACGACACCGTGATGATTCCAGGGCTGGACTACAGGATCGTCCCAGGTGAGCCGGTGGTGCCCTTCAGGACGGCCAGGATACTGATCCCCTACGGCGAGGAGGTTGTGGACATAAAGGTCGTCGCCGGGAACGAGAGGTATCTCGGCAAGGTTTCAATAGGGCCCGGCCAGACCTCCCTTCCCATAGGATTCACCAAGAACTGTACCGGCTGCCATCCGGAGGAGAGCTGGATTTCTCCTGAGTTCGTCTTCCGCGATGAGGCCATCTATGGATCGACGGAATCCTACCCGAAGGAGGCTTACTCGGTCCTGGGAGTTCAGAAAAAACACGGCTACGAGATCCTTTACATCAACCTCTACCCCGTAAAGTACATCCCGAAAACTGGAGATGCTTACAGCTTCGGGGCCTTCGACGTCGAGGTGACGACGGCTCCTGCAGAGACCCTGGATCTAGGCCATTTCAGGGGGCTTCCTGAGGACCGGGAGGAGGTCGAGATGATCGTCGACAATCCGGAGAAGACGACCACCTACGCCTCGGACCTAGCCCTGACAGGCAAATCTCTACTCCTGGACGGAAACTACACGTACGTCATCATCACCAATCAGTTCATGAAAGACGCTCCCGGTCCGTACAACTTCCAGGCGTTGGCCGACAATAAGACCCGTAAAGGCGTACGCGCGGCCATAGTCACCGTTGAAGAGATCTACGCCGCTTATAAGTACACCCTTCACAGGGACAACCAGGAGATGATCCGCAATTTCATCCGAGACGTTCACGACAATAACGGCGTAAAATACGTCCTTCTGGGCGGTGACGGGGACGGAAACAGGATCGGGGGAGAGACCTGGGACTCCATCGTCCCCGCGAGAGGTCTTTGGGCCTGGGCCTACGAGCCGGACCCCAGCACCTGTTGCGGACCCTGCAAGCCGCCCGACGTACTCTCAGACCTCTACTATGCCTGCCTCGACGGAAGCTACGACAGCAACGGCAACGGGATCTACGGCGAACCGGATGACGGCGCAGACGCCGACACCATAAACGACAACGTAGACCTCCAGGCCGAGGTCTACGTCGGCCGGGCACCGGTGGACAACTACGAGGAGCTATCCAACTTCGTGCGAAAAACGCTAGCCTACGAGTCGACCAAATCCGACGACCCCTACCTCACAGCAATCTGGATGGTGGGTGAGTTTCTCGAACCGATTGTCTATCCCAAGACCAACCTGACAGATCCAGAAGGCCAACCGACAACGCCGGTGACGTGGTGGTGGGGCGGAGACTACAAAGACCGGATAAGGCCGGCCTTCCCTGCGGGATTCAACATATGGACCCTCTACGATCGAGACTACCCCGGAGACGACTGCAACTGCGATCAGAACGACTGGCCGAGGTCCGCGCTGATAGAGAAGATCAACGACGACATGATCCACGCGATCAACCACATAGGCACTTCCAACTTCTGTGACATCGTAGCCTACGTCATGAAGATGGGCTACAACCACGCCGACGCCCTCAACAACTCCAAGTACTTCTTCGGCTATTCCCAGGCAGGGTACGCCGCTTCCTTTGACAACAGGGATCCCGAGGGGATTTACCTGCCCCACGACTGCGTCCTGGAGCACTTCGTGACCGCTCCTGGTGGTGCCTTCGCTTTCATAGGCAACTCCAGGTACGGGCTGATAGATACAAGCAACATCAACAGCAGCCCGTCCCAGAGGTTCGATCAGGCCTTCTGGACGGAGATGTTCAACGCCACCCGTTGGAACGAGGCCGGTGGACCCGTCACCAATATCGGACTCATAAATCAGCGGTCCAAGGAGAGGTTCATCGGCGACGTCAACGCCAAAGGGGGCGAGAACATGAGATACTGCTATTACGAGATCAACCTCCTGGGAGATCCCGAGACGCCCCTGATCGTCCCCGCCGCCGTGACCCTGGGTACGACGGCCGAAACGCCAGTGGCAGCCGAGCCGAAAGTTCCCGCTCCGGAGGCGGGGGCAGGCGCCGAAAAGAATCTGCAGCATCCATCGAGCTTCGGGATGGAGAAGCCCTTCGATGACGAGCTGAGCTTCGACTTCGACGCTAATATGTTCGGGTTCGAGGATATGGAGTTTGACTTCAGAGGGGGTATGGACTTCGGCTCCTTGAACTTCTGATCGTTTTTACGATCAGAGCTGGGGACCTGGAAAATACTGGGCCCGCGGATCTTCTGCGGGCCCCATCACTTTTTATATCGGCTCTCTCTTCGAGTTCTCCCTGGCTGCTTCGAACTAACCATACTCGATATCCAGCTTTCAGGTCTTTACGACTCCGGCGAGGGCGAGCTTGGATGCGAGGTCGGAGCAATGGCAGGCGTGGAGAGCGCAGGGCTGGTTCTTTCGAAGTATCTCAAGGTCTCTTTCATCCATGCTTCAGGCGAAATGCACAGCATATAAAAAGACGAAAGGCGAATATCAGAAACCTACCTCTGTTCATATACCATGTTGAAGAGGATTATATACCCTAAAGACAACTTAGAATCTTAGAATATGAGTCGAGGGGGCTGAGGTGTGAAAGAGTTAATTCCGGTTTTGATGGCCTTGGCGTTGATGCCATCAGCCGCAAGTGGGTTGCCATCTCCGATCGGCATCGAGATTTATGCAGCAGCGGGCGATCTTCCCCTTTTTGCGATGGCACCGCTTCCGGCGCTGCCGCAAGGTGGAGACGGCGATTCCGGCGATGAGAAAAACAGCAGCGATAGCTTCATCCTGAACGGCGACGAAGATGTTGCGGAAGTTCTGCTTTTGAGCTCTGATGCCGAGGGAACGGTAGTGGACTTCTTGGTCCGAGGGCTGAGGGTGGAGGAGACGGAAGAAGAGGGCGAGACCTTTCAGATCCTGACCATTTCGGAACGTCACACCACCTCCGAGGTGGGGCGACCGCAGCTTCCCGTGATAAAAGCGACGATTGCCGTTCCGGAAGGGGCTTTGGTGCGGGCAGCCGTCCTCGATGAATCGCGCTCGACCTACTCGGGATACAAGGTATATCCGTTCCAACCGCCTGAGGTCGACTGGGAGGTTTCGGAGGACGGTCGCGCCTTTGCGATCGACGAGGAGTTCTATTCTCAGGATACTTTTTATCCTGAAAATATAGTCGAGGTGGGAGTCCCTGGAACCTGGCGTGATCTTGAAGTCGTGGATCTCCAGGTAAACCCTGTGACGTTCAACCCGGCCACCGGGGAGCTGAGAGTCTACGATCGCATAAGAGTAAGGCTAGATTACGATGGAGGGACCCTGGCGAGAAGGACGGCGGAGCCCAAGTTCGCCAGGATGTACAGTGACGTGATATTGAACTACCGATCCCTCGACATAACTGTGAAGGAGCCTGAAGTCTCGGAGAAGGAGCTTCCGATCATCGGTGAGGTCGGTATCGACGAGCCAGGTCCAACCTCCGATCTTGTGAAGTACTTATCTATAAGGCACGACGGCCAAACGTCTTCTGCCAGCATAAAGCCTCTCCTCGACTGGCGCGAGGAGAAAGGACTTCCTTACATCTCCTACTACTTCAATTCTTCAAGCACGCCGTCGGCAACAGATGTCAAAGACGTCATAGCTGGCGTTTACGCGTCTCATCCCGAGCTGGAATACGTCCTCCTGGTGGGGGACATCGAACACCTGCCCTGGAACCCCAACTGGGGCCCTTCATCCTCCTTCAAGTCATATTTCCCGACGATGACCCTTCCCGGCGACTACTGGTACGGCTGTGTTGCAGGAAGCGACCTATACCCGGAGCTGGCAGTGGGCCGAATATCCGCCAACGACGACGCAGAGGTCTCTCAGCAGGTGAACAAGATCCTAGCCTATGAGAAAAATCCGCCGCCACCCGGTGACTGGGTCAAGAGGGTTTTGCTCGTCGCCCATGCGCAGGACGCTCCGGGGAAGTACCAGGGATGCAAGGAGGCGATAAGGACCACTTTTTACGCGAAACCCTTCGTATTCGAGACGGTTTACGGGGCGTTACCTTCCGAAGGGGGGGATGCCGCCACCAACGCCGACGTAAAGGCAGCCATCGATTTGGGCGCGGGGATCGTGAACTACAGGGGGCATGGATACTACACCTACTGGGGAGCCGACTGGAACTCGGCCGGCGAGGAGTACAGAACGACGGATGCCCACGCCCTGAACAACGGAGACCTGACCCCCGTTGTATTCAGCATCGCCTGTGCCAACGCCGCCCTCGACCAATCGGGTGAGTGTCTCGCGGAGGCTTTCGTCAAGGATGACGATTCTGCGGTCGCATTTCTGGGAGCGTCCCGGCCGTCCTGGACGGAGCCAAATCACGACTTTGACAGATACATCTTCGATGCAATCGGTAACGAGGAGATCCACGACCTGGGCTGGATCCTCAACGATGCCAATGTCGAGGTGATCGCCAAATATGGTGCCTACTCCTATGCCACCGACAACGTCAAGATGTACCTCTGGCTCGGCGATCCCGCCATGGAGGTCGGAGTTGAGCCGCCGAACTCTCCGCCCGAAACGCCGGATAGTCCGTCGGGTCCTTCCGAGGGTCGCACTGGTGTTCAATACGACTATTCGACGTCCACAACCGATCCCGATGCCGCCGTCTTCATATCGGCAGCCTCTGAGATTTCTTCCCCCCCTCAAGAATACGCCGATTATGCGTCCTTGGATTTGAGCGTGGAGAAATGCATTCCAGGCGACGGAACGGGTGCCTCGTCTGGAGACGTTCTACCGGGTGCGCCCGACGAAACTTTGCTCCCGGATCCGTACGATTTTGGTGATCAGGTGAAATACATCTTCGACTGGGGCGACGACGCCACTTCTGAGACCGGATTTGTGGATTCGGGCGTGAACGTGAGCGCATCCCATAGCTGGAGCAGTGAAGGGATCTATTTTGTTAAGGTCAGAGCCGTTGATAATCACGGAGCAGCTTCAAACTGGTCTGATCCGGTTGAGGTCACGATGACTTCGGAGATCGACACCCCAGGCCTATTCAGACCGTCTGCCTCTGAGTGGTACTTCAACTACGACAACGCAGGTTGGAGCGAGTACAGTTTCGATTGGGGTGTGAGCACCGACATACCTGTTGCCGGCGACTGGGACGGTGACGGAAACGACGAGGCGGGCCTATTCAGACCATCGACCGGCACATGGTACTTCAACTACGATAACGCCGGCAGCAGCGAGTACAGCTTTGATTGGGGTTTGAGCACCGACATACCCGTTGTCGGCGACTGGGACGGTGACGGGAAGGACGAGGCTGGCCTATTCAGACCATCGACCGGCACATGGTTCTTCAACTACGACAACGCCGGCAGCAGCGAGTACAGCTTTGTCTGGGGCTTGGGCACCGACGTTCCGGTTGCCGGCGACTGGGACGGTGACGGAACAGACGAGGCAGGCCTATTCAGACCGTCGACGTCCACATGGTTCTTCAACTACGATAACGTCGGCAGCAGCGAGTACAGTTTCGTTTGGGGCGCGGGCTCCGACGTTCCGGTTGCCGGTGATTGGGACGATGACGGAAAGGACGAGGCAGGCCTATTCAGACCGTCTACTCGTACCTGGTTCTTCAACTACGACAATGCGGGTTGGAGCGAGTACAGCTTTGTCTGGGGCACGGGCTCCGACAAACCCATTGCAGGCGACTGGGACGGTGATGGAAAGGACGAAGCAGGTCTTCTTTATATGCCGCCGACCTCTACCTGGTTCTTCAACTACGACAATGCGGACAGCAGCGAGTACAGTTTCGTATGGGGCTTGGGCACCGACATACCCGTCGCCGGCGATTGGGACGGTGACGGAAATGACGAGGCAGGCCTTTTCAGACCATCGACGTCCACCTGGTTTTTCAACTACGACAACGCCGGTAGCAGCGAGTACAGCTTTGTTTGGGGTTTGGGCACCGACGTTCCGGTTGCCGGCGACTGGGATGGCGACGGGAAGGACGAGGCAGGCCTATTCAGACCGTCGACAGGTACGTGGTTCTTCAACTACGACAACGCTGACAGCAGCGAGTACAGCTTTGTTTGGGGTTTGGGCACCGACGTTCCGGTTGCCGGCGACTGGGATGGCGACGGGAAGGACGAGGCAGGCCTATTCAGACCGTCGACAGGTACGTGGTTCTTCAACTACGACAACGCTGACAGCAGCGAGTACAGCTTTGTTTGGGGTTTGGGCACCGACGTTCCGGTTGCCGGCGACTGGGATGGCGACGGGAAGGACGAGGCAGGCCTATTCAGACCGTCGACAGGTATGTGGTTCTTAAACTACGACAACGCAGGAAGCAGCGAGTACAGTTTCGTATGGGGTATATGCATCGACGAGCCGATCGCAGGAGACTGGTTAAAAGTTCCCTAGCAAATCCATATTTATTTGTTATTATATTGTCTCCCGTTAAAAATTTTATATTTTGGGCTATTTCTTCACAGATAATTTAATTTTAAAATTTTAAAACAAACGTAATGGAGATGTAGTATTAAAAATGTTTTTATAAATAATTGACTTAATAATGACTCCTTCATTGCAACAGTATTCTATTACCAATTTATTACTATAATATGATAAGTTCTCAGGTCATTCTCTCGAAACACCATCGATGAATCGCGAAAATTGTTTATATGAGTAATGTACTGTCTGAGTTTTAGTAGCAATCGGAGGGTTTATCGATGAGAATAGATACATGGGTCTTCTCAGAGCTTATGCTCTTGGGCGTCCTTTGTGTGGTATTAACAATTGCAGTTATTCCAGCAACCGAGGCTAATGAGCTTCAGATTGACTGCCAAGATTTTTGCTTCTCTTTTGGCGAAGAGCTCATTCCAGGAGACAGTTTGCCCTTTAATAATAGAGGTGATATTTTTGAGCCTTTAGAGCTTGTTTCCTTCCCTGAAAGTCATCTTGTGTCGAACAGCAAGTTTGAACACTCTGAAGCTGGCGAAGTTTCTGATTCTGTAACCTCAACAGCGGATCTCGACCTAAATGACAATATCGCGTTTGATACGGCTTACAATGCCACAAATCCAGACTACCGCATTTCTGATAGCCCTTACATGCGGTTGACAGACATAGAAGACTGGATACCGATTACTCCACCTGAACCACGGGAAGTCGAAGGGATAGAAGGTCCTACCGCTGTGGAGATATACGATGTGGCAACAGGAGACTCGACCATAATTCCGATCGACGACACAACACGACAGGTCGTTGAGACCGATTCGAATTCGACGCCACCATTTGAGGGGTTATTACCTGCAGGAGTCATGCCATTGACGGTCTTTCCTCCTGATGACCGAGTCCAGATAGCAGACACCACGGTATATCCTTGGCGAACTATTTGCCGATTAATTATCGCTTTTCCAGATAGCAGCGATGAGTATATAGGCTCTGGGGCTATAATTGGATGTGATGACGGACACGGGTACCATGTTCTAACGGCGGGTCATTGCGTCTATGATTCTTCTCTTGGTGGTTGGGCAAGTTCAATTAAGGTAGTTCCAGGACTTGACGGCAACTACATGCCGTATTACTATTCATGGGCTACGTATCTCCGATCTTATACCGATTGGACCCAAAATAAAGATCAGAGGCACGACTGGGCGGTTATAACTTTAGACAGAAATTTGGGGGATTTTACCGGATGGATGGGTCGCCAGACCGCAAGTTCGCTCGACACCATTTATACTGGTACCCTGAACACTGCAGGTTATCCAGGGGATAAAGGCGGAATTACTATGTGGTTTGATGCTGACAATGGTAGGACAGCCGACGAGCATAACCACTGGTATTACATGGATACATACGGCGGTCAGAGCGGCTCTCCTGTATGGAGATTTGTGGATCCCAACCGGTATATACTCACAGTTCATGCTTATGGCGACCAGGGATCTGGCAGTAATAAAGGAACCAGGTTAAATCAGGATAAATACGACAGAATTATTACTTGGTGCAACGAAGATACGCCACCTACGGATAAGGCCGACCTCATAGATGACGGTCAGGCATATTCTGGATTTAGCCCTACAACAATTACTCCGAGTCAGAACTTCCAAGTGTGGTGTGATGTGCGCAATATCGGTACATCAGATTCAGGTGGGTTCTATGTCTCGTATTATGCATCCACCAATAATGTAATCAGTACATCTGATTATCTCATTGGCAGTTCTTATGTATCAGCGATCTCACCGTTCCAATATCGGGATTCTTCGTGGTCCGGGTCTTTCCCCAGCATTCCTGCCGGAACTTACTACGTGGGCTGGATCATCGATAGAAATAGCCAGGTCTCTGAGTTCGACGAGAATAACAATATTGCTTACAAAGATAGCTATCAGTTGGTCGTAAATGCGGCAAATCTCCCGCCGAATAAACCGACCACGCCTTCAGGTTCAGGTTCAGGGAATCCAGGCGTATCATACAGCTACTCAACATCAGCGACCGATCCTAACGGCGACCAGGTGAAATACACCTTTGACTGGGGTGACGGAGCAACTTCGGAGACCGGGTTTGTCAACTCGGGCACAATTGCAAGCAGATCTCACAGCTGGAGCAGTGTGGGAACATACAGCGTGAAAGCCAAAGCTACCGACACGAATGGAGCTGTATCTTCATGGTCTGATGCTAAAACCGTCAC